>JBKJUA010000129.1:0-32796 GCA_046590305.1 Bradyrhizobium sp. | reverse complement strand
ATCGAACTGCCCGTCCTCAGGCACAAACGCCTCTGCGGTCGCGGTGCGGAAGACCGGCGACGGGACAGGACCGGCGGGACGTTTCTGCTCGGCAATCGCGATCATTTCAGCTGAAATGTCCGTCGCACAATAGCTTTGCACGTCGCTCGCAAGCCGGAGCGCCGTTGTCCCTGTTCCGCAGCCCAATTCCAACACCCGGTCGTCGGGTCCCAAGAGGGCGCGGGTCCGGTCCAGCGTGCGCTCATAACCTGCCTGATCCGCAATCTTGGCCTTGGCATACTTCCGTGAAGTCCGGTCCCAGAAACGGGCGTCGCTCGCTGTGTTCATGGTGGAGAGCTCCTTTGGGATGCGGCTTAGCATATGCGCAGGAGAAGCAAACAGTGTCTCGTGTCTGGGCGTCGCACAGGCATTCTGATTGGACAAGCCAAAGTGGCAGGCGATGGCCTTCGGAGACTCAGCTGATCGTTCCGACGAACTGCTGTAACTCCGTTGCTCGCGGTGCCGCGAACACTTCCTTCGGAACGCCCTGTTCATGCACCTTGCCGTGGTGCATGAGCACGAATTTGGTGCCGACGTCCCTGGCAAAACGCATTTCGTGGGTGACCAGGATCGGCGTCATGCCCTCGCGCGCCAGTTGCTCGACCACGCGCAGCACCTCGTCGACCAGTTCCGGATCCAGCGCCGAGGTGATTTCGTCGCACAGCAGCACCTTCGGCCGCATCGCCAGTGAACGCGCAATGGCGACGCGCTGTTGCTGACCGCCGGAGAGCTGGCTCGGATAGGCATCCATTTTTTCGGACAGTCCGACTTTCGCTAGCACCTCGGCCGCGATCGCGCGTGCTTCCTTGGCTGAGGTCTTGTTGACGACGGTCGGCGCCAGCATGATGTTCTCGGCGGCGGTCATATGCGGAAACAGGTTGAACAGCTGGAACACCATGCCGACATGGCACTAGCCCGGATATGGGGCGCGCGGCGCGTCACAACGCCCGCATCTCGCCCTTGCTCCAGAATTCGCGTAGCTTGAATTTCTGAATCTTTCCCGATCCGGTTAGCGGAAACGCTTCGACCACGAACCAGTGCCGCGGTGTCTTGTGATGGGCCAGCGAGGCGCGCATGTAGGCCGACAGTTCCTCCTTGTCGATGGTCGCGCCGGGTGCGGCACGGATGAAGGCGGCGATCTCTTCGCCCCATTTTTCGTGCGGCAGTCCGACCACCGCGACCTCGCCGACCTTGGGATGACGAAACAACAGCTCTTCGAGTTCGCGCGGATAGATGTTCTCGCCGCCGCGGATGATCATGTCCTTCAGGCGGCCCTCCACCGTGCAGTAGCCGCGCGCGTCCATCGCGCAGAGATCGCCGGTATGCAGCCAGCCCTCGGAGTCGATCGCCGCGGCGGTGGCGTCGGGCATTTCGAAATAGCCGAGCATGATGTGATAGCCGCGCGTGCAAAATTCACCGATCTCGCCGATCGGCACCGTTTTGCCGGTATCGGGATCGACGATCTTGGTTTCCATGTTGGGCAGCGGCAGGCCAATGGTGCCGGCCTTGTCCTCGATCGTATCGGTGGACAATGTCTGCGCGGCCACCGGCGAGCATTCGGTCTGTCCGAACACGATGGTGAAGGGCGCTCCCAGCTTTTGCTCCAGCAAGGTGACGAGCGCGGCTGGCACGGTCGAGCCGCCCGAACAGATCGCCTTGACCGAGGAGAGGTCCGTCGTTGCGAAGGAGGGATGTTCCAGCAACGCCACCAGCATGGTCGGCACGCCGAGCATCGCATTGCCGTGGTAGGTTTCGAACAGTTCGAGCACGAGGCCGGGTTCGAACGCCTCCAGCAAAACCTGTGTCGCCGCCTTGGACACCGCCCCGAGCACGCAGCAGACGCAGCCGCCGGTATGAAATAGCGGCATGGTAGTGATGAAGACGTCGCCGGGGCCGATGCCCATGCGCTTGGCCGTGTCGGCGCCGTTGTTGGCGAGGCCGCGATGATGCAGCAGCGCGCCTTTCGGAAACCCCGTGGTGCCCGAGGTATACTGGATCATCACGGGATCGGTCGGCTGAACGTCGGGAAGTGTGATGCTGCTGTCGTCGCCGGCGGCGATGAAGGCCGGCCAGTCATCGAAGCAGACGATCTCGCGTAGCTCCGGACAGCGCGGGGCGACCTCGCGCACGGTTTCCAGCATCGGATTGCCGCGGAAGGCATTGACCACGAACACGCCGGCCGAGCGCGATTGCTTCAGCACATATTCGACCTCGTTGGCCCTGAAGCCGGGATTGACCGTGACCAGCACCATGCCGGCCAATCCGGCGCCGAATTCCAGCATGACCCATTCGGGCAGGTTCTGTGCCCAGACCGCGATCCGTTCGCCCGGCTTGAAGCGGCTGAGCAAGGCGCGCGCGGTGCGTTGCGCCTCGCGGTAGAGTTCGGAATAGGTCCACTGGCGACGCAGCGCCGGATCGGGAACGCCCGATATCAGCGCGATCCGGTCCGGCGCCGACCTCGCGGCCTGTTCGAGCAAGCGGCCGAGCGTGATGTCGCGCACCGCGGGCGTTGTCGGTCCCGCCACGTAAGATTCCGTCAATGCCGATTCTATCGAGGTCATGGGTCGCCTCCCGGTGCCGGGCTTCGCCGACGATTGATCCGACTATGGCATTCGGCGGGGGTAGTTGCAGCCGTACGACAAAAGATTCTTTGAGCCTTTCTTTGGGCTCTATCTTCCCGGCAGCGATTGACGCCCTGTTTGGTCCGCTGATAGTCCGGACAGAGAACCGCGCGAACCCAACGCGCCCGACGGGAGTGAAAATGCAGACGACGATGCAGGACATGAAGGTCACGGCCGCCGGTTACGATTTTGGAGCTGCACATGCCGCCATCGGCCGGCTGGTCGATGGCAACATCCTTTCCGGCGTGTCGTCCGCGGTGCTGGTCGGGCGCGATCTGGTCGATGTGAATTGTACCGGATGGGCCGACAAGGAAGCGCAGGTGCGGTTGCGCGCTGATCATTTGTTCCGGGTGTTCTCCAATACCAAGCTGATTACCTCCTGCGCCGCACTGCTGCTGTTCGAGGAAGGCCGCTTCCAGCTCGACGACCCCATCGAGAAGTTCATTCCGCAGCTTGGCAACCGCCGGGTGCTGCGCCCAGGCGCGACATCGCTTGAAGATACCGAGCCGGCGAGGGGATCGATCACCATTCGCCAATTGCTGAGCCACAGCTCCGGGCTGAGCTATGGCCTGTTCGATCCCGGCACTCCCATGTTCAAGGCTTACCAGGAGCGCAAGGTGCTCAATCCCATGACGATGCTGGCCGACATGGTGGATCAATTGGCGGAGCTGCCGCTGGTGTTTCACCCGGGCATGTCATGGGAATACTCGGTCGCGACCGACGTGGTGGGACGGCTGGTGGAGGTCGTCAGCGGCGAGGCGCTGGACAAGTTCATCGAGCGGCGGATTTTCGCTAAGCTCGGCATGGTGGACACCGCCTTCGCGGTGCCGGAAAAAGACCGCGGCCGGCTCGCCGTCTATTACGCCGGGGCGGATCTGATGGATCCGATGAAGCCGGGTCTGACCCGTACCGATAACTCGCCCTGGCCCGGGGCTTTCGTGCGCCCGTGGCCGAGGTTGAGCGGCGGTGGCGGCCTGGTGTCGACCTTGCCGGACATGGTTGCGCTCATTCGAAGCCTGCTGCCGGGCGGACCCACCCTGCTCAAGCCCGAAACCATTGCCCAGATGATGACCAATCAACTGCCTGACGGGGTCTGGATGCGCTTCCCGATCACGGGAGAGCTGGTCGGAAAAGGCTACGGGCTGGGGGGCGCGCTGACCGTGCAACCTTCGCCGTTCGATCACGGCGATGCGGCAGGCGAATTCTGGTGGGGCGGCGTGGCCGGCACGCAATGGTGGATTTCGCCCAAAACCGGCGTCGCCGGCCTGTTGATGACGCAGCGCCAGATGGCGTTTTTCCATCCCTTCGCCATCGAGTTCAAGCGGCTGGCCTATGAGGCGGTCAAGCGCAGGGGCTGACAAAGCGGCTCTTCTTCGCAAGCGAGGCTAGGTAAGCCAAGCATGTCACCAACCTCTTCAAGCCCTACGGGCAGGGACGCTCATAGCCGTCGCGGCCGATAAAGGTGCCGGTGCGCGGATTGTAGGAGCGGAAGCGCGTGCAGGCCGGCGCGTCGTCGTAATATTGCTGCCGCGGAGCATATTGCTCGCGGGGAGCGTATTGCACGGTCTGGCAATAGCGCGGGGAAACGCCGACCCAGGAGCCGTCGCCCTGCTGCACGTAGCAGCCGTTCTGGTAATAGCGGTAGCCGCCGGGCCGCGGCTCGCCCTGGGCGCCGATCGCGGCCCCCGTGGCCGCGCCGAGCACCGCACCTGCCGCAGCACCTCGATTGCCGCCGATCGCGCCGCCGACAATGGCGCCGGCCACGCCGCCGAACAGTGCGCCGCCGAGCGTGCTTTCCTGCGCCGCCGCCTGTTGGGCGGGCGCGCAAACCGCCAATGCGACCAGCGCCGTCGCGGCGAATTTCGTTATCATGTCCATTCTCCAACCGTTTCGATGAACCCTCGCGAGAAGCAATACGGCCAACTTTGACAAAGGTCAAAGCTGCCGCGCCCGCACCAGGCCGTCATGCCCGGCCATGGCGCCGGGCATCGAGGTTTTCAGGATCTGGACAAAAACGGCGGAGCGATCAGAGCCTGGTCGCCGAGCGGGACAGCAGCTTCCAGTCGTTGCCCTGCTTCTGCCAGTTCATCAGGATGGCGAGATTTTGCGGCGTCTTCTTGCCGTCGGTAAATTCCTGCTCGCCGACAAAGTTAAATCGTACGATGGCGGCCGGGCCGACGACGCGGACCGTGGGATTCTTGTATTCAAGCATTGTCCATTTGTAATTCGCGTTCTTGACGCCCGCCAGAAGCTTCGCCTTGTCGTCGACCGCTCCGCTGGAGTGGCTGTAGCTGAGTTCTTCCGCGCAGAGCGGGGCGATCCCGTCGGCATTGCCGGCCGCCTGCGCCGCGCGGAAGGCTTCGACCTTTTTCGAAATCTCATCTTCATCCGCGCCGGCAAAGGCGGGCACGACGCCCAGCAATCCGATGGCAAGGGCGGGCAGCATCAGCACGCGACGATTGATATTCATCGTTTCCTCCTTTTGGTTGGGGGCAGTGTTGCAGCCGCGCTCGCGCTTGTCGAGCGCCCGCCTGAGGCTTCGCGAGTGCTGCATCGCGGAAATCCACCGTCATTGCGTGGAGCATAGCGACGAAGCAATCCCGCTTTCCCCGGCGCCGCAAGAAAGCTGGATTGGTTCGCACTGCTCGCACAGCAATGATGGTGGATAGGTGTCGGGCTCTTTAACCGTAATGCGAACTCGGCAGGCAGGCCGCAGCTGTAGCCGCACTCCCGCGTTGACCCGATCCCGGAACCGCCGCACCATGGGGGCTTGTTGCCCCGAGGTGCCACCGTGACCGGCCTGTCTCACCGCCAAACCGAAATTCTCAATATCGCCCGTGCCTTCGGTCGGGTGATGGTGGACGATCTCGCCCGCCGTTTCGAGGTTTCGGCGCAGACCATCCGCAAGGATCTCAACGATCTCTGCGACCATCGCTCGCTGACGCGGATTCACGGCGGCGCCATCATTGCCTCCGGGGTCGAAAACCTCGCTTATGAAGCCCGCCGCTTCGTCGCGGCCGAGGAGAAGAAGGCGATCGGGGCGGCCGCTGCGGCGCAGATTCCGAACGGATGCTCGCTGTTCATCAACATCGGCACCACGACCGAAGAGGTCGCCAGCGCGCTGACCTCGCACCAGGACCTCCTGGTCATCACCAACAACCTCAATGTCGCGATGCTGTTATACCGGCATCCGCGTATCGAGGTGATCGTAGCCGGCGGTGCGGTGCGCCGCGCCGATGGTGCGGTGATCGGCTCGACCGCGATCAGCCTGATCGGCCAGTTCAAGGTCGACTACGCCATCATCGGTGCCTCCGCGATCGACGAGGAGGGCGCGCTTTTGGATTTCGATTATCGCGAAGTGCAGGCGGCGCAAGCGATCATCGCCAATGCCCGCAGCGTGATGCTGGTCGCCGACTCGACAAAGCTTCGCCGCAGTGCGCCAGTGCGCATCGCCCATCTCAGCCAGATCCAGACTTTCGTGACCGACGCGGCCTTGCCGGCAGGAATCGCCAGCATCTGCCAGCACAGAGGCATCGAGGTGATCGAGGCGATGCCGAATCCGGTGGTCGATATCGATGAGCCGGGCCCCGAGCCCGCCTCGACCGTGACGCGCCTGCGGTAGGTCGAATATCCAAAATCAAATCCGGGCGATTGAAGGCCTCGGCCCTGCAACTGCGCAGTAAAGGTGCCGCCCAACACCAGCCCGCTAGCGGCAAAGCCGAGGCGAAACTGGACACCGTCACAGAGCTTCTCTCCTGGACCATCACCTTTGCGAATACGACCGGTCCGGTCGTTGGCGCTCATTTCCATGGCCCCGGCGAAGCAACGCCGGCATCGCGTGCCTAACATCCGTTTTTGAAGCCCGGCGATGGCACATTCCTTCGGCAACCTGTCTCATGGCGGAGTCAGTCGCGATCACCTCCTTTTCGCTTGCTTTCGCATTTGGTTGTGATTTATTCCAAATCGAAAGCGAAATCGCCAAAGTGAATGGGCGAGCGCCGGGGACGCGCCTCTTGGACAAGATTTTCGACCTCGCGATCATCGGCGGCGGCATCAATGGCTGCGGCATCGCACGCGATGCGGCGGGCCGGGGTAAATCTGTTTTTCTCTGTGAAATGAATGACTTGGCAAGCGGCACGTCGTCCTGGTCGACCAAGCTGGTGCATGGCGGGCTGCGCTACCTCGAATATTACGAGTTTCGTTTGGTGCGCGAAGCGCTGATCGAGCGCGAGATCCTCTGGCAGATCGCTCCCCACATCATCCGTCCGTTGCGTTTCGTTTTGCCGCACCATTCCGGGTTGCGTCCGGCCTGGCTATTACGGCTAGGGTTGTTTCTCTACGACCACATCGGCGGCCGCAACCTGTTGCCACCGACGCGCTCGGTCGACCTGACCCGGGATGAGGTGGGTAAGCCCTTGGTCCCCAACCGCTACACCAGGGCCTTCGAGTATTCCGATTGCTTCGTCGATGACGCGCGCCTCGTGGTGCTCACGGCGCGGGATGCGGCCGATCGCGGCGCGGAGATCCGCACTCGCACCCGCGCGGTCGGGATCCGGCAAGTGGACGGCGTCTGGCAAGTCACGGTCGAGGACACATCGGATGGTGTGCGCTCGACGATCAAGGCCCGTGCGCTGGTCAATGCCGGCGGCCCATGGGTCGAGGACGTCCTGCGGTCCGGCGCCGGCGTCAATGCGCGCGCCAAGGTGCGGCTGGTGCAAGGCTCCCACATCGTGGTGCGAAAACTCTACGCCCACGACCGCGCCTACATGTTCCAGAACAGCGACGGCCGCATCGTGTTCGTCATTCCCTACCAGGACGACTTCACGCTGATCGGCACCACCGACCGCGATTTCGACGGCGACCCTTCGAAGGTGAAGGCCTCGACCGAGGAGATCAAATATCTCTGCGATTCCGTCAGCGAATACCTCGCAAAGCCGGTCAGTCCCGAGGATGTGGTGTGGACCTATGCCGGCGTGCGTCCGCTCTATGACGACGGCGCCAGCGAAGCCAAGGCTGCCACCCGCGACTACGTGTTCGAACTCGACACCCCCGGCGGCGCGCCGATGCTGTCGATCTACGGCGGCAAGATCACCACCTACCGCCGTCTCGCTGAGGAGGCGCTCGAACGTCTTGCGCCATATTTGGGCAGCTTCAAAGCCAAGGAAGGCTGGACTGGCAACTCGCCACTGCCAGGCGGCGACATGGATGTCTCGGCGGTCGCGGCGCTATCGGCCGAACTGGTGCGGAATTATCCGTTCCTGAGACCTGCCGATGCCAACAGGCTGGCGCATGCCTATGGCACCCGCGCCGCCAAATGGCTCGGCAATGCCAAATCGCTTGATGATCTCGGCCAGTCCTTCGGCGCCGGTTTGACCGAGAGTGAGGTCCGATACCTGATGGCTCACGAATGGGCCCGCAGCGCCGAAGATATCGTCTGGCGGCGGTCGAAACTCGGGCTGCGTCTGGCGGCGAGCGAAATTGCCGCTCTTGAAGACTGGATTGCCGCCAACCACGTTGCGCCGGAGCGTCCCCTGCTGGAAGCGGGAAGGCGGAAATGACGGTTACGCTCGACCACGTCATGCGATCGGTCGATGGCATCCCGGCTATCCGAGATGTCTCGCTGACGCTTGAGCGCGGAACCCTGAGCGTGCTGCTCGGCCCGACGCTGTCGGGCAAGACCTCGATCATGCGGCTGCTGGCCGGTCTCGACAAGCCGACATCGGGCCGCGTGTTGGTCGACGGCAAGGACGTCACCGGCTTCGATGTGCGCAAGCGCTCGGTGGCGATGGTCTACCAGCAGTTCATCAATTATCCCTCGCTGACGGTCTATGAAAACATTGCTTCGCCCTTGCGGGTTCAGGGCAAGCCGCGCGCCGAAATCGAGAGTCGCGTGCAGGAGGCGGCGAGGCTGCTGAAGCTGGAGCCCTATCTCAACCGCACCCCGCTGCAATTGTCCGGCGGACAGCAGCAGCGCACCGCGATCGCCCGCGCGCTGGTCAAGGGCGCCGACCTGGTCTTGCTCGACGAGCCGCTTGCCAATCTCGATTACAAGCTGCGCGAAGAATTGCGCACCGAACTGCCGCGCATCTTCGAGGCCTCGGGCGCTATCTTCGTCTATGCCACCACCGAGCCTTCCGAGGCGCTGCTGCTCGGCGGCCGTACCATTTGCATGTGGGAAGGCGAGATCCTGCAGACCGGCGATACCGCCAAAGTCTACCGCCATCCCGACACACTGCGCGTCGCCCAGGTGTTTTCCGATCCGCCGCTCAACATCGTCGGTATCGAGAAGCATAACGGTTCGGTGCAATATGCCGGCGGCGTCCAGGCGCCCGCGACCGGCCTCTATGCCGGGCTCGACGACGGCGCCTACCGGGTCGGCTTTCGCGCCCACCAGCTCGAAGTCGCCACCGGCATTGCCGGCCGCCACGCCTTCCACGCCACCGTCACGGTGACTGAAATCACCGGTTCGGAAAGTTTCGTGCATCTCAACCGCGACGCCTCGAACTGGGTCGCGGTGCTACAGGGCGTGCACGAGTTCGAGCCCGGTCACCTGCTTGATGCGGTCCTCGATCCCGACAATGTTTTCGTGTTCGACGCCGCCGGCCGTCTGGTCGCTTCGCCCCGCGTAGCGTTTTCAAGCGAAGTGTTTGGCGGTTCGCGTGAAGAAAACGCGTCAATAAGCAAAAGCAAATGAGGGAGATGCCGCATGGCCCGCATTGACCTCGTCGACCTCGCGCACTCCTACGGCGGCAATTTCGCCGCCCCCGAATCCTTCGCATTGAAGCCTGTCACGATGACCTGGCGGCAGGGCGGCGCCTATGCGCTGCTCGGCCCGTCCGGCTGCGGCAAGACCACGCTGCTCAATCTGATCTCCGGCATCGTCACGCCATCGCGTGGAAAAATCCTGTTCGACGACGTCGACATCACGCCGCTGTCAATCCGGAAGCGCAACATCGCCCAGGTGTTCCAGTTTCCGGTGATCTACGACACCATGACGGTCGGGCAAAATCTGGCGTTTCCCCTGAAGAACCGCGGCGTGCCGAAGGCGGAGATCGATGTCCGGGTGGCAGAGATCGCGCGTCTGCTCGACCTCACGCCCTATCTGGAGCGCAAGGCCACGCGGCTCACCGCGGACGCCAAGCAAAAGATCTCGCTCGGCCGCGGGCTGGTGCGCGCCGACGTTGCTGCCGTGCTGTTCGACGAACCGCTGACCGTGATCGATCCCGAACTGAAATGGCAGTTGCGCTCGAAACTCAAGGCGCTGCATCGCGACCTCGATCTCACCATGATCTATGTCACCCATGACCAGACCGAGGCGCTGACCTTCGCCGATACCGTTGTCGTGATGCATGACGGATGCGTGGTGCAGAGCGGCACGCCGGCGGAGCTGTTTGAAAAACCCGCCCATACCTTCGTCGGCTATTTCATCGGCTCGCCCGGCATGAACATCGTGCCCGCCGAAGTGCACGGCCGCGAGGCCCGGATCGACGGCCACACCATCCGGCTCGATCGCAATTACGATGGCCTGCCGCCGGGCGCCAGGATCGAGATCGGCGTGCGCCCCGAATTCGTCGATGTCGAAGCGCCGGGATCCGGCCTGCTGTCCGCCACGATCGAGCGGATCGACGATCTCGGCCGCGTCCGCTTCGCGCGGGTCCGGGTCGGCGATGTGAAATTCGCCGCGCGGGTGCCGCCGGGATTTTCGGTTGATGGCAACGAGGCCGGACTGCGGTTCGATTCGTCAAACGTTCATGTCTACGCCAACAGCCTGCTGGTCGAGGGCAAGTAATGGACAAGACCGTCAATCACAAGGCCTGGTTCCTGGTGCTGCCGGTGTTCCTGATCGTGGCGTTCTCCGCGATCCTGCCGCTGATGACGGTCGTCAACTATTCGATGCAGGACACGTTTGGCAACAACCAGTTCTTCTGGAACGGCGTCGGCTGGTTCAAGGAGTTGCTGGATCCCACCACCGACCTCGGCGAGCGGTTCTTCGCTTCACTCTGGCGCAACTTGTTCTTCTCCGCGGTGATCCTTGCGATCGAGGTGCCGCTCGGCATCGTGGTGGCGCTGTCGATGCCTCGCGAGGGCTGGCGGGTTGCCGCCTGCCTCGTCATCATGGCGCTGCCGCTTCTGATTCCATGGAACGTGGTCGGCACCATCTGGCAGATATTCGGGCGGCCCGACATCGGCCTGATGGGCTACGTGCTCAACCACATCGGCATGGACTACAATTACGTCTCCAACGAGTTCGACGCCTGGGCCACCATCATCGTGATGGATGTCTGGCACTGGACCAGCCTGGTCGCGCTGCTGTGCTACGCCGGCCTGAAGTCGATTCCGGACGCTTATTACCAGGCGGCGCAGATCGACGGCGCCTCACGCTGGGCGGTATTCACGGCGATCCAGCTGCCCAAGATGAATCGCGTGCTGCTGATCGCGGTGCTGCTTCGCTTCATGGACAGTTTCATGATCTACACCGAGCCGTTCGTCGTAACCGGCGGCGGACCGGGCAATTCCACCACGTTCGTCTCGATCGAACTGGTCAAGATCGCGCTCGGGCAGTTCGATCTCGGCAAGGCCGCGGCGCTGTCGCTGGTCTACAACATCATCATCCTGATCGTCTGCTGGGTGTTTTACACCGTCATGACCAATGCCGGCGCCGAGCGCGCGCCTGAAAAAGGGGTCGCGTGATGCATTCGATTCCAGGACATCGCATCATTCTGACGCTGTTCCTGATTTTCCTGCTGCTGCCGATCTATTGGCTGGTCAATATGAGCTTCAAGACCAACACCGAGATCGTCACCACCATGACGCTGTGGCCGCATCAGCCGACGCTGGCCAATTACATTCGTATCTTCACCGACGAGAGCTGGTATTCCGGCTACATCAACTCGCTGAAATATGTCGTCATCAACACCGTGCTCTCGATCTCGTTCGCGCTGCCGGCCGCCTACGCGTTCTCGCGCTACCGCTTTCTCGGCGACAAGCATCTGTTCTTCTGGTTGTTGTCGAACCGGATGGCGCCGCCGGCGGTGTTCGCGCTGCCGTTCTTCAATCTCTATTCGGCGATCAATCTGTTCGATACGCCATGGGCGGTCGCGCTGGCGCATTGCCTGTTCAACGTGCCGCTGGCGGTCTGGATCCTCGAAGGCTTCGTCTCCAGCGTGCCACGCGAGATCGACGAGACCGCGTTTCTCGACGGCTATTCGTTCCCGCGCTTCTTCGTCAGGATCCTGGTGCCGTTGATCGCCAGCGGTATCGGCGTCGCCGCGTTCTTCTGCTTCATGTTCTCCTGGGTGGAGTTGCTGCTGGCGCGGACGTTGACTGCAGTGAATGCAAAACCGATTTCGGCGGTCATGACCCGTACGGTGTCGGCGTCCGGCATGGATTGGGGCCTGCTGGCTGCGGCCGGCGTGCTGACCATCATCCCCGGCGCGCTGGTAATCTGGTTCGTCCGCAACTACATCGCGCGCGGCTTCGCGCTCGGCAGGGTGTAGGAGGCCGCCATGGAACATATCGCATGGATGGCGTGGACGCTGCCGACCGCGATCTTCTTTGTGATGCTGGCGATGACGCTTGCGGTCATGACCTGGCTCGCCGTCGCTTATCCCGAGGCCGAGCGCGTCGGGATCCTGCACATTCCGACCACGCGCGGCGACCGCCTGTTCATTTCGCTGATCGTGACCGCCGTGATTCATCTGTTGTGGATCGGATTTGTCGGCACCGACACGATTCTCACTCTTCCACTCGGAGAGGGCGTTGAAATTTCGAGCCTGTGGCTCGCCACCGCGATCTCGCTTGCTTCGGCCGTTGCGATTTTCCGCACCGTCTGAACGAGCGAACAAGAGCAGATCTGGGATCAACCCGGGCTGAAGTTTGTTTGTCGCTGCAACCGGAGGACTCAACATGCGACACTTGGAGAGACGGAAGAATAACTATCTGACCATGACCAGCAGGGCGGTGCTGATCGCGGCATCGGTCGCGATGGCGGCGCCGGCGCTTGCCGACGACGCCACCAACCAGCGATGGATCGACAGCGAATTCCAGCCCTCGACCCTGTCGAAGGCCGATCAGCTGAAGGAACTGCAATGGTTCGAGAAGGCGGCCCAGCCCTTCAAGGGGATGGAAGTCAACATCGTGTCGGAAACCATCACGACGCACGAATATGAAGCGAGGACGCTTGCAAAAGCGTTCACCGAAATCACCGGCATCAAGGTCAAGCATGACCTGATCCAGGAAGGTGACGTGGTCGAAAAGCTGCAGACCCAGATGCAGTCCGGCAAGAACGTCTATGACGGCTGGATCAACGACTCCGACCTGATCGGCACCCACTTCCGCTACGGCCAGACCATCGCGCTGTCGGATTACATGGCCGGCGAGGGCAAGGACGTCACCAATCCCGGCCTCGACATCAACGACTTCATCGGGCGGTCCTTCACCACGGGTCCCGACAAGAAGCTCTATCAGCTGCCGGACCAGCAGTTCGCCAACCTCTATTGGTTCCGCTACGACTGGTTCTCCAATCCCGAGTACAAATCCAGGTTCAAGGCCAAATACGGCTACGAGCTCGGCGTGCCCGTGAACTGGTCGGCCTATGAAGACATCGCTGATTTCTTCACCAACGACATCAAGGAAATCAACGGTGTCAAGGTCTATGGCCACATGGACTATGGCAAGAAGGATCCGTCGCTCGGATGGCGCTTCACCGACGCGTGGTTGTCGATGGCCGGCAATGGCGACAAGGGCATCCCGAACGGTTTGCCGGTCGATGAATGGGGTGTCCGCATGGAAGGCTGCCGTCCGGTTGGTTCATCCGTCGAGCGCGGCGGCGACACCAACGGTCCGGCGGCGGTCTATTCGATCACCAAATATCTCGACTGGATGAAGAAATATGCCCCGCCGCAGGCGCAAGGCATGACCTTCTCAGAGTCGGGTCCGGTGCCGGCGCAGGGTGCGATCGCCCAGCAGATGTTCTGGTACACCGCCTTCACCGCCGACATGGTGAAGCCCGGTCTTGCCGTCATGAATCCGGATGGTACGCCGAAGTGGCGTATGGCGCCGTCGCCGCACGGCTCCTACTGGAAGGAAGGCATGAAGCTCGGCTATCAGGACGTCGGCTCCGGCACCTTGTTGAAGTCGACGCCGCCCGATCGCCGCAAGGCAGCCTGGCTCTATCTGCAGTTCATTACCTCCAAGACGGTGAGCTTGAAGAAAAGCCATGTCGGTCTCACCTTCATCCGTGAATCCGACATCTGGGACAAGTCCTTCACCGAGCGTGCGTCCAAGCTCGGCGGCCTGATCGAGTTCTACCGCTCGCCCGCGCGCGTGCAGTGGTCCCCGACCGGCAACAACATCCCCGACTATCCGAAGCTGGCGCAACTGTGGTGGCAGAACATCGGCGATGCGTCGTCCGGTGCGAAGACGCCGCAGGCGGCGATGGACTCGCTGGCAGCAGCCCAGGACTCGGTGCTCGAACGCCTCGAGAAGTCGGGCGTGCAGGGCGCCTGCGGGCCGAAGCTGAACAAGAAGGAGAAGCCCGAATTCTGGTTCGCCAAGTCGGAAAAGGACGGCAACATCGCGCCCCAGCGCAAGCTGGCCAACGAGAAGCCGAAGGGCGAGACGGTCGACTACGACACCCTGATCAAGTCGTGGCCCGCCACCCCGCCGAAGCGCGCTTCGCTGAACTGAGAACGTGTCCCGGACCGCGATGCGGCGCATTTGCGCCGCTTCGCAGAGCCGGGACCCACGGGGAACGCAAATGAAAACGGCCGGGAGCGATCCCGGCCTTTTTTCTCTGTCATTGCTAGCGCGGCGAAGCGATCCATCTTTCGCCAAACAAGCTGGGTGGATTGCTTCGTCTCAAGTGCTCCCTTGCGCAAACGCTACGCGTTTGTCGCAGGCAATGACGGCTGAGAGTGCGGCGGCGGCTTACTGCGCCGCCACCGTCTCACCCAACGCCGGATAATCCGTATACCCCTTTGCTCCGCCGCCATAGAACGTCGTCTTGTCGAACGCGTTCAGCGGCGCGCCCTGCTTCAGCCGCTCCACCAGATCGGGATTGGAGATGAACGGTTTTCCGAATGCGATCAGATCGGCGGCATCCGCCGCCAGCACCTTGGTCGCGAGCTCGTAATCGTAACCGTTGTTGGCCATATAAGCGCCCCTGAAACGCTTGCGCAGGCTCGCATAGTCGAACGGCGCGTTGTCGCGCGGCCCACCCGTAGCGCCCTCGATGACGTGGATGTAGACCAGCTTCAGCGCGTTGAGCTGATCGACGATATGATCGAAAAGCGGCTGCGGATTGCTGTCGGAAACGTCGTTGGCGGGGGTAACCGGCGAAATGCGGATGCCGGTGCGGTCCGAGCCTGCCTCGGCGGCCACAACTTTCGAAATCTCCAGCATCAGCTTGGCGCGATTCTCGATCGAGCCGCCATACGCGTCGGTTCGCTTGTTGGTGCCGTCTTTGGCAAATTGATCAAGCAGATAGCCGTTGGCGCCGTGGATTTCGACGCCGTCGAATCCGGCCGCCAGTGCATTGGCTGTGCCGCGCCTGAAGTCCTCGATAATCCCGGGGATTTCCGCAAGCGCCAGTTCGCGCGGCTCGGAGATGTCCGTAAACGTACCGTTGACGAAGGTCTTGCCCTTGGCGCGGATCGCCGAGGGTGCGACCGGCTTGCCTCCATGAGGCTGTAGCGAATCGTGCGAGATGCGGCCGACATGCCAGATCTGGATGAAGATGCGTCCGCCGCGCTCATGCACGCGGTCGGTGACCTTGCGCCAGCCCGCGACCTGTTCTTTCGAATAGATGCCGGGCGTGTCCTGATATCCCTGGCCCTGCTGCGATACCTGGCTCGCTTCGGTCACCAGCAGGCCCGCCGAGGCGCGCTGGCCGTAATACTCCACCGCCAGCGGGCTCGGCACCATGCCGGGAGGAACCGCGCGGTTGCGGGTCAGGGGCGCCATCACGAAGCGATTGGGAAGCGTAATCGGCCCAAGCTTGTAGGGCTCGAACAGTTTGGTCGGTGCGGTCATTTTTTTGGGGTCCGGTACATTGCAGATGGAATGGAGGTGGGCATTGCCGGCGTCCGCGGCAATACTGCGAACTCACAGCCTGCCGCATCCTAGCCGCGCATGATGCCGCCGAGATGGCCGCCATCCAGGAACAGGGTGTGCGCATTGACGTAGGATGATTCATTGGAAATCAGGAACAACGCGGCATAGGCGACCTCCCAGGCGGTGCCCTGGCGGCCGAACGGCACCGTCAACGCCCGGTCGGAGCGCCTGCGACTGGCGTCGCGGCCCATCGGAGTGTCCATGAATCCCGGCGCGATCACATTACAGCGAACGCCCTTTTCCTCGCCGGCCCGGGCGATGGCGCGGCTGAGCGCGATCTGGGCCGCCTTGGAGGATTCATAACCGGGGTTGCGGCCGTTGCCGCGCTGGCTAGCCATCGAGGACATCAGAATGATGGCGCCGCCGGGCGCCATCACTTCCAGCGCCTTCTGCGCGAACAGCATGTGGCTACGGACATTGACGGCGAAATCCTTGTCCCAGGCTTCCGGGGTCATTCTGGGCAGCGATAGCCCGGACGAAATCCCGACATTCAGCGCCAGTCCGTCGAGCCCGCCGAGTTGTTTTTCACAATGCTCCACGGCCGGTGCTATCGCCGCGGCATCGGAGACATCGACGTAACACGCAAACGCCTTGCCGCCTTCGGACGTAATCTGCGCCACCGAGTTGTCAGCAGCTTCCTTGTTGACGTCGATGCAAGCCACCTGCGCGCCCTCGCGCGCGAACAACACCGCCATCGCCCTGCCGTTACCAACAGGCGGCTCCTCGTCGACAATCCTGCGTTGCCCGGCGCCGACCACAATGATGCGGCGGCCTGCAAGTCGGCCATGCGCCTTGGCCTGGCCGAGGGACTCGGCATGCAGGGACGCGGAGGGATCGATTTGTTTCGGAGCGTGGGTGGTGGCGGACATGGGGACGCTTCCTCCGGATTCATTCTTTTGATTGGAACATTCTATCAACCTCATTGCGAGCCAACGGGTCGCGCGAATGCGCGCCCGATGACAGGCTCCGCGAAGCAATCCAACTGCCTCGTTGACGAAAGCTGGATTGCTTCGTCGCTTCGCTCCTCGCAATGACGGAAAACTAACTCACCCCGAGGAAATCCCGCTTGCCGATTTCCACGCCGTTGTGCCGGAGGATGTCGTGGGCGGTGACCGCATGGAAGTAGAAATTCGGCAGCGAGAACTGGCTGAGGAACTGCTGGCCCTTCATGGTGATGGATTTGTCGGGGCCGGCCGGAAACGTCACGTCGCGGGTCTCGGCGCCGTCGAATTGCGCCGGCTTGAATGCCTTCACATAGTCGATGGTGCTGGCGAGCCGCGCCTTCAACTCGTCAAAGCTCTTTTCGGTGTCGGGAATCGAAGGCACCTCGCTTTGGGTCAGGCGCGCGCAGCCCTTGGTGGCGAAATCGCAGGTCAGCTGGATCTGGCGGCTCAGCGGCAGCATGTCCGGATAGAGCCGGGCGCCGAGCAGCACCTCGGGCTGGATTTTCTTCGCCGTGCAGTGCGCCTCGGCCTTGCCGAGGATGCCGGTGAGGCTGCCCAGGATCTGCAGGTACGCGGCAACGGAAGCGTCGTGGAAAGACATCTGAGGCTCTTTTCATGTTGTGGAATATCCTTACGTGCTGCTCGAAGTGGGGCCTCGGCAGACGAAATACAACGCTTGACGAATGCCGCGCTAGCGGATCGCCGGCGGTGCGGGTGGCGCGCGCGGCGCCGCGGATACCCCGCGCATCCGCGCCAGCAATTCAGCTGTCGCCCATGAATCCGCGGGCAGGCCGTATTTGATCTGCATGGTCTTGATCGCGGTGCGGCTCAGCTGCCCCATGATGCCGTCGACCTTGCCGACATCGAATCCGGCGCGCACCAGCAACTGCTGCAATTCGCGCAGCTCGTTGAACGGTAGCTGCGCCACCGGCGCCGAGGGGCGCTGCATCGGCGGCGCACCGGCGATGCGGGTGGCGAGATAACCGGCGGTGGTCGAGTAGATCAGCGAGTTGTTCCACTCGGTATAGGCGGCGAAGTTCGGATAGGCCAGGAATGCCGGCCCATGGCGGCCCATCGGCAGCAGCAGCGACGCCGGCAGGCTGTCGTTCGGCAAGGCCTTGCCGTCGGGATAAGTGACGCCGAACTGCGTCCATTTCGAGCGCGGATGCTTGATGGTCAGGTCGGCCTGGTCCCAGGAAAAACCTGATGCAGGATTTTGCGGCACCCGCACTTCCTGCAGCCAGGGTTCGCCGCGCCGCCACTTCAATCCGTTGGCGATGTAGTTCGCGGTCGAGCCGATTACGTCGTCCGGGCTGCGCAGCATGTTGCGATGGCCGTCGCCGTCATAATCGACGGCGTAGTTGAAATAATGCGACGGCAGGAATTGGGTCTGGCCGAGCTCGCCGGCCCAAGAGCCGATCATCTCGCCTGGCGAGAGATCGCCGCGGTCGACGATCTTGAGCGCGGCGATGGTTTCCTTCGCGAACATCTCGGAGCGGCGGCAGTCATAGGCCAGCGATACCAGCGAGGGCAGCGTCGGCAGATTGCCCATATTGGCGCCGAAATCGCTCTCCAGGCCCCAGAACGCGGCGATCACCGCCGGCGGCACGCCATATTCCTTCTCGGCGCGCGCGAACGCCGCGGCATGGGTTTTGATCTTGGCCTGGCCCTGCTGCATCCGATACGCCGCCGCCATCCGCGCCGCGAATTCGGTAAACACCTGCCCGAACACGCGCTGGCCGCGATCGCGGTTGACGATGCCCTGGTCGTAGAAGAGGCCGGGAGACGCCTCCGCCAGCGCCCGCTGCGACACGCCCGCGACGACCGCCTGCTGCTTGAGGTCGGCGAGGAAACGATCGAACGACATGCCGTTATGGCAGGCCGCGCCGCCGCGCGGGGCGGGGGCCGCGTTGGGTGCTGCCGCTGGCCTGGCGGGTGCTGCGGCAGGTCTGGCGGGAACTGCGGTGGGTCTGGCGGGATTTACCGCCGGTTGAGCCGATGCCTGCTGCGATCCGCCGGACAACGCCAACAACAGGGCGCCGGAAAGTATCGATGAAATTATTCGCATGCAGACGCCGCTTCTTTCTTGCCCTCCCCTCCGGGGAGGTGAAGGAAACGCGTATCGTTCGGGCAAACGAGGCCACGCCGCGGGCGCTCCCGTCAAGAGGCGCAAGCCCGTCCGGCGCATGGGAGCCCGCCGCCGGAGCGGGTCGCGAAGGCTGTTCCAATCGGATTTGCCCGTGTAGGCTCTCAGGTCTGCGGGCCTGGGCAAGGTGAGCCAACAATCACCGGCGGCCGGCAGATGAGGGAAACGAAACGAATGACCGAACTCCGATATCTGGCGCCTGCCACGCTTGACGAAGCCATCAAGGCCTTTGCGTCCGCCGGCAGCGCCGGGCGCATCCTGGCCGGCGGCACCGATTTGCTGGTTCAGATGCGTTCCGGCGCCGTAAAACCGGGCGTGATCGTCGACATCAAGAAGATCGCCGAGATGACCGTGATCGAGCAAACCGCCGATGGCGGCTTTCGAATCGGCGCCGCGGTGCCGGGCGCCGTGCTTTCGGAACATCCGCATTTCGGCAAAGCCTGGCCCGGCCTGCTGGAGGCGATCAACCTGATTGGCTCCACCCAGGTGCAGGGCCGTGCCTCCGCGGGCGGCAATCTCTGCAACGGCTCACCGGCCGGTGACAGCGTACCCGCTTTGGTCGTCGCCGGCGCCGTCGCCACGCTGCAGGGCCCTGGCGGCCGCCGCGAAATGAAGGTGGAAGAGGTGCCGGCCGGTCCGGGCCGCACCAACCTTCTGCCGGGCGAAATCCTGGTCAGCTTCACGCTGCCACCGCGCCCGAAGGGCTCCAGCGATGCTTACCTACGCATGATCCCGCGCACCGAAATGGACATCGCTGTCGTCGGCGTCGGGGTCAGCCTCACCATCAAGGACGGCGTCTGCACCGCCGCCCGCGTCGGCCTCGGCGCGGTCGCGCCGACCGTGCTGCTGGTCGAGGCAGCCGCCAAGGCTTTGATCGGCAGCAAGCTCGACGACGCGGCGCTGAAGGCCGCGGCCGCCGCCTGTTCCGCCGCCTGCCGTCCGATCGACGACAAGCGCGGCACTATCGTTTACCGCACAAAAGTTGCCGGCGTCTTGTTGAAGCGCACGGTTGCGATCGCCGCCAAGCGCGCCGGAGGGAATTAGGATCATGGCCAAGCTGCACGTATCCACCACCATCAACGGCGAGCCGATGGAGTTTCTCTGCGAGCCGTCCGATACCATGCTCGACGCGTTGCGTGGCCCGCTCGGCCTCACCGGCTCGAAGGAAGGCTGCGCCTCCGGCGATTGCGGCGCCTGCAGCATCACGCTGGACGACCGGCTGGTCTGTTCCTGCCTGATGCTCGCGGTCGAGGCCGAAGGCCACGACCTGCAAACCATCGAGGGCATGGCCCACGGCGACAAGCTGCATCCGCTGCAGCAAAAATTCCTGGAAATGGCGGCCCTGCAGTGCGGCATCTGCACTTCGGGAATGCTGATCGCTTCCGATGCGCTGCTGCGGAAAAATTCGAAGCCGAGCGAGGAAGAGGTCCGGTTCTGGCTGGCCGGCAATCTGTGCCGCTGCACCGGTTATGACAAGATCGTGCGGGCGGTGATGGAAACTGCCGATGAAATGCGGGAGCAAGGAACTAGGGAGTTTCGGCAATGAACGTCGTTACCAACAACAAGTGGATCGGCCAGAGCACCATCAGGCCCGACGGCGCCGACAAGGTCACGGGCCGCGCTGCCTACGCCGCCGACACCAACATGCCCGGCATGATCTGGGGCAAGGTGCTGCGCAGCCCGCATCCGCACGCCCGCATCAAATCGATCGACACCTCGAAGGCCGAGGCGCTGCCCGGCGTCAAGGCGGTGGTGTCGGCGCGCGATGTCGTCGACTTCCCGATCGACAAGTCGGTCATGCTCGGCATCCAGGACATGCGCTGGATGTGCCGCAACGTGATGGCGCGCGAAAAGGCGCTGTTTCCCGGGCACCCCGTCGCAGCGGTGGCCGCCACCACGGAGGCGATCGCGGCGCAGGCCTGCGAGCTGATCGAGGTCGAATACGAAGTGCTGCCGTGGGTGATCGAGATCGACGACGCGATCGCGCCGAACGCGCCGATCCTGCACGACTTCATGAAGTTCGAAGGCAAGCCGTCCAACATCGGCGGCCGGCTCGAGGTCAAGAAGGGTGACGTCGCCGAAGGTTTCGCGCAGGCCGAAGTGGTCGTCGAGCGCAGCTTCACCACCCGCCCGGTGCATCAGGGCTATATCGAGCCGCACGCCTGCCTCGTCAGCGTCGGCGCCGACAACAAGACCACGATCTGGAGCTCGAGCCAGGGCCAGTTCATGGTGCGCGCGATGACGGCCTATCTCACCGGCATTCCGCAGAGCGACATCCGCGCCATCCCCGCCGAAATCGGCGGCGGGTTCGGCGGCAAGACCATCGTCTATCTTGAGCCGCTGGCGACGCTGCTGGCGAAGAAATCCGGCCGGCCCGTCAAGATGGTGATGACCCGCGAGGAAGTGATGCGGGCGACCGGGCCGACGTCGGGCTCCAAAAGCACGGTCAAGATCGGCGCCAGGAAGGACGGCACCATCGTGGCTGCCCAGGGCACCTTTTATCTGCAGGCCGGCGCTTTGCCGGGCTCGCCGATCCGCGGTGCGGTCGGCTGCAGCTTCTCGCCCTACGAGATCCCGCATGTGCTGGCGGTCGGCTTCGACGTGCTGTCCAACCGCTCCAAGGTCGCAGCCTATCGCGCCCCGGGCGCGCCGATTGGCGCCTATGCGGTGGAGTGCGTGCTCGATGAACTCGCCGAAGCGCTCAAGATGGATCCGCTCGAACTGCGGCTGAAGAACGCCGCGAAGCAAGGGACAAAAGCCGCGTTCGGCCCGGTGTTTCCGCGCATCGGCTACATCGAGACGCTGCAAGCCGCGAAGTCGCATCCGCATTACACCGCGCCGCTCGGCAAGCTGCAGGGCAGGGGTGTTGCTTCCGGCTTCTGGTTCAACGCCGGCGGCGAATCCTCGGCGCAGGTCAACATCACCGAGGACGGCAACGTCGTGGTCACCACGGGCCATCCCGATGTCGGCGGCTCGCGCGCCGCGATCGCCAATATCTGCGCCGAGCTGCTTGGCATCGACTACAAGCGGGTATCGGTGCTGATCGGCGACACCGCCACAATCGGTTTTTCGAATCTCACCGGCGGCAGCCGCGTGCTGTTCGCCTCCGCGATCGTGGTGACGCAGTCGACCGACAAGATCATCACCACGCTGAAGGAGCGCGCGGCAAAAATCTGGGACATCGATCCCGAAGCGGTGAAATGGGAAAACGGCGCCGCGCATCCGGCCAGCCCCAACGCCGGCCAGTTCGAACCTCTGACCTTGGCGGAGCTTGCGGCCAAGGCCCCCTCGATGGGCGGGCCGATCGGCGCTGGCGTGCAGCTCAACACCGAGGGCGCCGAGGGCGGCTTCGGCACCCACATCTGCGATGTCGAGGTCGATACCGAACTCGGCATCGTCCGGGTGATCCGCTACACCGCCGTCCAGGACGTCGGCCGCGCCATTCATCCGGGCTATGTCGAAGGCCAGATCCAGGGCGGCGTCGCGCAAGGCATCGGCTGGGCGCTGAACGAAGAGTACATCTACAACAAGAGCGGCAAGGTCGATAATCCCGGCTTTCTCGACTATCGCATGCCGGTCTGCTCGGATCTTCCGATGCTCGACTGCGTGATGGTCGAAGTGCCGAACCCTAAGCATCCGCAGGGGGTAAAAGGCGTCGGCGAAGTGCCGCTGGTCCCGGTGATGGCCGCGGTCGCCAACGCCATCTACAACGCGCTCGGCAAACGCTTCTACTCACTGCCGATGTCGCCGCCGGTGGTGCTGGAGGTGCTAGACGGGCCGGAGACCCGTCAAGCCGCGGAGTGATGCTGAGCGAGTGACGCCCACTCCGCATGTCATCACCCGCGAAAGCGGGAGACCCAGTATTCCATAGACGTCAGCGATTGATCGATAGACCGCGGCGTACTGGATCCCCCGCTTTCGCGGAGGACGACAGCCTTGGCAAGACGATAGCGGGTAGGATGGGTTGAGCCCTTTGCGAAACCCATCAGAAACGGCAATTGATGGGTATCGCTTCGCCACACCCATCCTACGCGCTGTGAATTTGGCGACCCGCTTGAACAAGGAATTGCGAAATGACGCAGGTGCCTTGGCTTATGTTGGTTTCTTTGGCGATCACCGCAGTGGTCACGCGCGGTTCCCTTTGGATGCGAAACATTAGGCCTGCGAAAAGAGTTGGCCTGTGGGAGCATATGACCTGGCAGGTGGCTCCGAAGGATGAACAGACCAAAGAGTATCTCAAGCAAGGTTTGCTCACTGCGATCGTGGTGCTTCCGGTGACACTGCTAGTGCTGCATGCAGTTACCGAATTGTACGGGCGATAATTTTTTAAACTAACCGGTGTCAGATGCGCGAAAACAAATTTTTCGGATCTAATGGCAGAATAGTCACGGCTCAGCCTAGCGCTCAGGCATGGGGCTTTGGAGTTGTGGCCAACACCGCGGTGAATGGAATAGGGCAGTCCAGCGCATCATTCGGGTTGCAGCGCGTAGGATGGGTTGAGCCCTTTGCGAAACCATCAGATGCGGCAATGGATGGGTATCGCTTCGCTCCACCCATCCTACGCGCTACGCCAAGCGAGGGCGAAAAGGAATCCCCATGCAAAAAGTCCCGGTCGAGAACTACGCCGACGGCACCACGCTGATCACGATCAACCGGCCGGAACGCCGCAACGCGATCTGCGCCGAGACGGCGCTGTTGCTGCAAAAGGCGTTTGTGGATTTCGAGCGCTCGCCGACGCAGAAGGCCGCGGTGCTGACCGGCGCCGGCAACGAGGCGTTTTCCGCCGGTGCCGATACCGGCAATTTTCCGGAATTGTGGCGCTGCATACCCACCGTCGGCTTCGAGACCACCAAGCCGATCATCTCGGCGGTCGGCGGCTGGTGCATCGGCGGCGCGCTGGTGCTGTCGATGATGTGCGATCTCACGGTGGCGGCGGAGAATGCCAAATTCTCCTATCCCGAGGCGCGGTTGGGATTTACCGGCGGGCTGATCGCGGGCCTCGCGGCGCGGATTCCGCACAAGATCGCAATGGAGATGATGTTGCTGTGCCGGGTGCTCGATCCGCAGCGTGCCTTCAATATCGGCCTCGTCAACGACGTGGTGCCATCAGGACAGCAGGTCCCGGTCGCGCTGAACATGGCGCGTGAAATGGCCGAATTCTCGCCGCTGGTGCTGAAGACGCTGAAACGTTTCGTCACGGAAGGCGTGCTGGCGCAGGGTCCCTCCGAACAATCCGGCCGGGCCCAGCGCACTCTGTACGAGGTCAAGGAAAGCGAAGACGCGGTTGAGGCGACCGCGGCGGTGAAGCAAAAGCGAAAGGCGGTCTACAAGGGGCGCTAGCCGGATGGGGTCGCGCGGGCGGACGCCATTACAGCCGGTCGGTGGCGATCCGGTTGCGGTCGCCAGCCTTGGCGGCACAGAGCGCGCGGTCGGCGCGCCCCAGGATGTCATCGGAGGAATCGATCCCGCACAGCGGGAATCTCACGGGGAGGGCGATCGGGATCGTGCCGCATAGGCATAGATCCACAGCACGATATCGCCGAGCAGATACCTCATGCACTGAAGCACGAGCATCTCGCGGCGCTGGCGAGGCGCCGCCGCGCCACGTCGGGCGGCAACGCCCTCGCGCCCGCTCGCTCCTCGTTCACTGCCAGAATTGCGCGGCGTCCGGGGTTAGACGCGCGAAGCTACGTGAGGAACGTTTAGGTTTGGTATCGTTGTCGGGGAGCGGACATTGCCTAGGGCTTAACGGGATGCATGAACGACCCCCCAGTTCTACGGAGAGCGGTTTTGGTTGGGAATACGACGGGAACTGCGGAACATTCGGCAACTCCACTTGTTGACTAGGTTGCAACCCAATAGGAGGTCAGCATGAACAAGGTCATAATCGCCCTTGCGTTTGGCGCCAGCGCGCTGTTCGCGACGGCTGCGTCGGCAGCTCCGCTGTCAAACGGCATCGCGGTGATGCCCGACAACGGCATCGAAAACGTCCGCATGGTTTGTGACGAATACGGTCGCTGCTGGCGCCAACGGGGCCAGCGCCGCGTCGTGGTTGAGGATTCCTACAGCTACGCGCCGCGGGAGCGCTACATCGAACGCCGCGGTTACTATAATGACGGCTACTACAACAGCGGTCCGAGCGTCGGAATCGGCGTCGGTCCGGGCGGCGTAGGGGTCGGCTTCGGCGTCGGCCCGCGCTGGTAAAGCGCGTAACTGCAGTCCGTCAGAAGAGGGCCGCGGAGAAATCTGCGGCCTTCTTCCGTTCTGATCCGAACAGCGCATCCGCGGCGACGCCTGTTAGCGCGTTTTAGTCAGCGCAATTATTTGGCCATCCGCCAGGCAAACAGCACGGCGGCAGCGCCGAGCGCCGCGGCGATGACCGCCATTGCCAGCCCGCTGCCGAGCGCCAGCAGCACCGCGATGTGAAAGCCGATGAAGGCGCCGGCGATTCCTACCAGCGCGCTGGTGATGATGCCCCGGTTTCCCGAGAACTGGCGGGACAGCCATGACGGCCCCGCGAGCCGGTCGAACAGCAAGCCGGCCACAATGCCGATGGCGAGGATGGCGATGAATGTAATGGCGGGATCGCGCATGCGGGTCACCTCAATGGTGGGAAGGGGGCCGGGCAAATGTCGGGCTGCGCTGGCGTTCAGCGTTGCGGGAAGGGTGCGCCTTTCCGCAAGGAAAGTCCAAGATAAGTCCTAGCGAAGTGCAGGATACCAGCGAAAATCGACGAACTTGTTCGCCGTTCAGCCCTTCAGCGCCTGCCGCTGCTTGCTCAACGAGCCGCGCCGGCTGATCTTCGCTTTCGCGATCCGGACCGCGTCCGCCCGGGTGGATTGTTTCTTGGAAACCTTCTTCGGCTTTCTGTTAGTCTCGGCTGACATCGGCTGCGATTGCATCAACGTGATCGAGCCGTGCTCGAAAGGCTGCACGCTCATGGGACCAGTCAACGGTGGCTTCGGCCGAGGCATGATTGATAACGCGTTGCGGGCGAACTGGTTCAATCCTGCTCTTGAAGAAAAGCGGCTTTGAAATCAACGCGCCTGGTTCGGAGCGGCGCGTCCCGGCGGCGTCATCGATCGAACGGCAGTGTGGCCTGGTCCTCGGACCAGTCGATGACTTCGAAAAACATCCCGCGCTTGAGCATCTCGGCTTCGAGGTCGGCGGCGTGCTTCTTCCAGTCGGGGGTCTCACGCACGCGAAACCGGCGTTCCTCGCCAAGGCCGGCGAGCGCATCGTCCGACGCCAGCGCGCCGCGCACGCTCTCATACATCATGGTAAGGCTGTCGTTGTTGAAGGCGCGATAATCCATGGAGGCTCCGCCCGACAAAAAGGCCGCCCGGCGCCCGAGCGACGGCTCGAGCCCAACGACCACCCAAAGGGCAGCAAACAGGGTGCGCCCGATCTGTTAATTGAGCGTTGCGGGCCGCGGGACGTGCGCGCCGATGGGCCGCGTAAAACGCCGGCGGCTCGCGGAAATCCAGGCTCCGCTATGGATAAATTACGGTTAAATACAACTTCAACCCGGCGGCGCAACCGCGCCGGCTCTAGCCATGGTATCAACCTCCCATTAAGCGAACACGTCAAAACAAAAGATGGCGGCCCGGTCCTGATTCACTCGGAACCGAACGGCACCATAGGGGACGAACGTGGGTTCCAACAGAATAAGAACGAGGCGTGGCCTGGGTGCATTGGCGGCTTTCGAAGCAGCCGAACTCGCCGTCGTCTACGGCGTCGTCGGCGCCATCATGGAGCTGACGCTGGGCGTGGACGTACCGCTGATCGGGCTGGTCGACTCAAGCGAAGATGCTAGGTCGGGATGTACGTAAGGGGGCTGGATATCAATGCGGCCGGTGGGTAACGTCTTCGGCAATCCGCCCTTCGGGCTGTAACCGGCGATTTTTGCGGTATGATCACGGTCATGAAGCGTGATGAGATCCCGCGGCGAGGATCGCCCGGAGAGCGATATCGACATCATGGTCGAACTCGCGCCCGAGGCGCGCATTGGCTTGTTTCAATACGTCGGCATCGTTCATTTCCTCGAAGACATGTTTGCCGGACGCGTCGACGTGGCCAACCGCGACGGCCTCAAGCCGCTACTTCGGCCCGCTTTCGAACGCGAAGCGATCTATGCTTTCTAGGAAAGCTCACCTGGCCTTGCTCGATATCCGCGACTGCATTCTGTGGGCCCGCGATTTTACCGCCGGTCTTCGTAGGAGGCATTCAAGCAGTCCCACCTTCATTTCTTTGCCGCGACGCGAGCGCTCGAGATCGTATCCGAGGCGTCGCGCCGTCTCCCGGACGACCTCGTTGCAAGGCATCCCAGCTTGCCGTGTGCGCCATCAGGGACGCCGGAAACATGTACAGGCATTCTTACGACAACGTGGTCGAGACGATCGTATGCAGGACTGTGCAGGAAGAGCTGACCCCGCTGCTTGCAGCCGTCATGGCCGAAATCCAGGCGCATGAGGCGACCGGTGGCGCAGATTAGGGCGAAGATGGGTTAGCCCTTGGCGAACCCGCCGTTACGCCCTCGCCTCCACTCACCCCATCCTCCCCATCACATACGGCTTCAGCATCGCATACATCACGCTGTGCGTCGGCGTCGGCACGCCGAGTTGCCGGCCGAGCTCCGCGACCTTGCCGCCGAGCCAGGGCAGCTCCAGCCGGTTGCCGCGTTCGAGGTCGAGCGCCATCGAGGCTTTCATGGTGGGCGGGGCGTGGCTGTTGAATTCCAGCATTTTCGCGAGGGCATCTGCCGGCAGCGCCACGCCGCGGGCGCGGGCGACGTCGATCACTTCCTGGTGCGCGGCGATGAAGACCGGGCGGATATCGGGGTCGTCGCGTAGCTGGCCGATCGGCTGGCGGGCCAGCGCGGTGATGCTGGCGTTGGTGGCGAGCAGGACGAATTTCATCCAGAGGTCGGTCAGGATCTGATCGCTCAGGGTGGTGTCGAAGCCGGCCTTCTGGCACAGCGCGAGAAAATCCTCGGCGCGCTGGCTGCGCTTGCCGTCGAGCTCGCCGAAGATCATGCGCATGAAGGTGCCGACCTGGGTGATGACGCCGGGCGCGGTGATCGAGGCCGAGATCTGGGCCACGCCGCCCATCACGGCTCGCTCGCCCAGAATCGGGATCAGCCGCTCCGGCGCGTCGATGCCGTTCTGCAGCGGGATCACGGCGGTGCCCGGACCGACCAGCGGTTTTATCCGTTCGCCCGCGCTTTCGACGTCCCACAGTTTGACGCAGAACAGCACGATATCGACCGGGCCGATCCCGGCGGGATCGTCGGTCGCTTTGGTCGGCACCAGATGGCTGTCGCCGCGGGGGCTCAGCACTTTCAGGCCCGCGCCCTGCATGGCGGCGAGATGGGCCCCCCGCGCGATGAAGGTGACATCGGCTCCCGCCATCGCCAGCGCGGCGCCAAATCCGCCGCCAACCCCGCCGGCGCCGACTACCGCGATCCGCATGGTTTTCTCCCTGATTGAATGTTTTTCGAGCTGCCCGCAGATTGCCACGCGGGGGTGCCAGTACGGACCGGAACAAGGTGTGATATTCCCTGTTGCCCAACCATCGCACGTTGTTCCGGAGGTGGCGAATGAACAAGTTCCTGAAATGCACCGCAGCCCTGTTCGTCCTGCTCACCGCGACCGAGGCGCTGGCGCGCGGGGCGGCCCAGAGCATCATGAATTCGCCCGGCTATCAGCGGCGCCTGCAGGAATCCCGGGGCTATGTCCCGAACCAGTCGGGGTCGGTTCTCTCGACGCGGCCCGCGCGCGTCTACCATCCCCCGAAAAAGCGTTACCGCCATTGATGCGGCGCGCTGCTCTGTGTCGCAATCGCAACAGCTCGCCGGTTCCTTCGCGGCGACACGTTTCTTGTACTTACCCGCGCCCGGTACGTGCACTAGGATTGCGTCAACGGGGCGCGCGGTTTTTTTTGACGATTCATTTTTAATATCCCGGCGGGGCTGCGGGATGTGATGTGGCATAGCCCTTTTCGGCTGGCGGGGGCGTGGCGATGAGTGTCGAGAAAATGCCGGATCAGCGGCTGATTCATTATTACGAGAACATCCGGCAGCAGGCCGAGGCCGACCGGGCGCTGAAATACCACTTCACCGCAGCACCGACCATCCGCGATTATGCCGACCGGCTGCGCAACGAGATGATCCGACGGCGCCTGCAAAACAGACCGATCGACTGGCCGTCGTCACGGACTCGCGATCTCGGCCGCTAGCTGAAGCAAGCGATCTTCGGTCACCTGGTTGAGGCGACCGGCTCCTTCGGGCACTGGGGAATGGTGGAGCGGGCGAGTTTGGCGTCGTCGAGCGATTGATAGGGGCCGCTTGAAAACCAGGTGACGGGATTGTCCATGACCGGATTGGAGGTCACGATCTCGCATGTCCCGGCGGTCAGATTGCCGACGACCCAGAATCCCTTGTAGTCCGGCCAGGCTGCAAAGCCTGCGGTCGCGCCGGCGCAGGTCATGGCAGCCAGCAGCATCGATTTGGTAAGCAGCGATTTCATCGTCTTGCTCCTCGCGAGCAGCCCCCGGCAGACAATCGCCGGTACCCTGAAAGCTTCGGCCTGGCAATGCGCCGTTTTGGATTGTGGTAAATTTGCCGGGGATCGGGACCGGCAATCTCTAATCGACTTCGATCTTCTTTGCTTGAACCGGCGCGGTAAGGTTGACCGGTTAGCTTAACCGGCGACTTCAATTGCGACGCGAGCGGCGCACGTTATCCTGTGAAGCGCCGGAAGTTTTCCATCCGGCATGCTTTTGCGGAAACCAACATGCTCGCTGAAGGCCGGGAGCGATTTCGAATACTGGGCTTGAGCCCCAAACCGGCATGGGCCGAAGTCTGGCATCTGTGGAACGTGATCATTCCCCGGCGCTCGATCACCGGCCGCCTGCTGACCGGCCAAGTCTGGCGCCGCCACGACGGCCGCCGCTGGATCTACAAGAAATTTATCGAACAGGACAGGTGACGAGCGCGGCGGTTTTGATTATCAGGACCTGGCAACAAAGTCTGTGTCGTCCCTGCGAACGCATGCGAACGCAGGGACCCATAACCACAGCCGTCAGCTATCGCAGCAAAGGCGGTTCAACAGCATCTTCTTCAATCGGGCGACACGGCGTATGGGTCCCTGCGTTCGCAGGGACGACGGGAGATATTGGTCTGACGCACGCGCTCATAACTCCCTTGCATTGCTGAACGCGAACGAACTCACCCGCCGCGTGTTCTCGTCCAGAATCAGCGTCCGCGTGATCGGCGGCTCGGCGCGTTGGCTGCAGTTTTCGCGTTCGCAGAGCCGGCAGTTGACGCCGATCGGGGTGCCCTCGGCTTTTTCCAGATCCATGCCGGTGGCATAGACCAGCTTGGTCGCGTGGCGGATTTCGCAGCCGAGGCCGATGGCGAAGCGCGGCTGCGGCTGCGGGTGCGGCGCCACCGGCCGGCGTACCATCTGTGCGATCGAGAAGTATCGCGTGCCGTCGGGCAGTTCGATCACCTGCTTGAGCAGCCGGTCCGGCGTATCGAAGGTCGAGTGCACGTTCCACAGCGGGCAGGTGCCGCCGAATTTTGAAAACGGAAACGTGCCGGAGGAGAACCGTTTGGACACGTTGCCGGCATTGTCGACCCGCAACAGGAAAAACGGCACGCCGCGCGCATTGGGCCGCTGCAGCGTGGTGAGGCGATGGCAGACCTGCTCGAAGCCGGCGTTAAACCGCTGCGCCAGCACGTGAACGTCGTAGTTCAACGCTTCGGCGGCGCCATGAAACGCCTGATAGGGCATCATCACGGCGGCGGCGAAATAGTTCGCCAGCGTGATGCGGTACAGCCGTCGCGGGGTATCGTCGAGCGGCCCGGCGCGGTTGACGATGGCATCGAAACTGCCGCTGCTTTCGGTAAGACCAATCTGGAACGCGAGCTGAAAGGCGCGGCCGGGGCTGTCCACCAGTTCGGAGATCAGGAGTTGCCGGCGATGCCGGTCGAACCGCCGCAGCGTCTCGCGCATGACGTCGACCGGCATGATGCGGGTGACGACCGAATGTTTTTCACGCAAGCGCGCCGCCAGGGCGGCGAACAGTTCTTCGGCGGGCACGTTCAGTTCGTCGCGCAGGGTTTCGGCAGCCTGTTCCAGTTCGGGGAAATAGTTGCGGTTAGCCTCGATCAGGTCGCGGATGCGCTCGATCGGATTGGCCTCGTAGCGAGTGCCCTCGTCGCGATCGGCCATTTGCGCCGCCACCATGGTTTCGCCGCGGCGGGCCTCGGTATAGGCGGCATAGAGGCGCTGTAATGAATGAGTCACACCGGGGCACAATTCGGCGAGGTCGCGCAGTTCCTGCTTCGGCAGGTCGATCTGCCGGAACAGGGGGTCGGAGAATATCTCGTTCAGTTCGGCGAAGAAGCGGTCCTCGTCGGCGGTAGCGAGATCGCGCAGATCGAGGTCATAGGTTTCCGCCAGCCGGAGCAGCAGTTGCGCCGTTACCGGCCGCTGGTTGCGCTCTATCAGGTTGATATAGCTCGGCGAAATCTCCAGCCCCTCGGCCATCTGGGTCTGCGACAGCCCCAATTGCTGGCGGATTCGCCGGAACCGGGGCCCCACGAACAGCTTTTTTGCGGAATCGTTGGCCATGGGCGGCGTCCTGTTTGTGACAAATATAACAAGGTGACATCTATGACAAGTATAGATGTTACATGACATCACCATTAAATGACAAGGTATCTATACGAATTTGGAAGTTTGGCGTTTAGCTCTCGGTACGTTTCGCACTGCACTGTCACGAATGTCGATTGATCAGTACCGACAGATTTTACGTCACCGAGAAGGATCATGCACATGAACTACCAGCCACGCGGGATCAGTGACCAGGCTATCCAGGGACCGACCTCCTATCTAAGCGAGCTCGGAGCTGCCGAGGCGCTCCTAAAGACCCAGCCGACCTGGAACGGCGTCACCGCCGAAGCGGTGGCGCGCATGCGTCTGCAGAACCGCTTCACGACCGGCCTGGACATCGCCCGCTACACTGCGGCGCTGATGCGTAGCGATATGGCTGAGTATGACGCCGATCCCACCAAGTATACCCAGTCGCTCGGTTGCTGGCATGGCTTCATCGCGCAGCAGAAGCTGATTTCGGTCAAGAAGCATTTCGGCAAGACCGATCGCCGCTATCTCTATCTGTCCGGCTGGATGATCGCCGCCCTTCGTTCCGATTTCGGACCGCTTCCCGATCAGTCGATGCACGAGAAGACCTCGGTGCCGGCGCTGATCGAAGAGCTCTACACCTTCCTGCGTCAGGCGGACTCCCGTGAGCTCAATGATACTTTCCGCGCCATCGACGCCGCTCGCAAGGCTGGCGACCAGGCGAAGGAAAAGGCATTGATCGAAAAGGTCGACAACTTCCAGACCCATGTCGTGCCCGTCATCGCTGACATCGACGCCGGTTTTGGCAATGCGGAGGCGACCTATCTGCTCGCCAAGAAGATGATTGAAGCCGGTGCGTGCGCGCTGCAGATCGAAAACCAGGTCTCCGACGAAAAGCAGTGCGGTCACCAGGACGGCAAGGTCACCGTCCCGCACGAGGACTTCCTCCAGAAGATTCGCGCGATCCGCTACGCCTTCCTCGAGCTGGGGGTGGAGGACGGCGTGATCGTCGCCCGCACCGACAGTCTGGGCGCCGGCCTCACCAAGCAGATCGCCTTCAGCAAGGAGCCGGGCGACCTCGGCGACCAGTACAATGCCTTTCTCGATTGCGAGGAAGTCGAGGCGAGCGCGCTCGGCAACGGCGACGTGCTGATCACCCGCGACGGCAAGCTGCTACGGCCAAAGCGGCTGCCCAGCAACCTGTTCCAGTTCCGCAGCGGCACCGGCGAGGACCGCTGCGTGCTCGACTGCATCACTTCGCTCCAGAGCGGCGCCGACCTGCTGTG
>JBKJUA010000054.1:0-5972 GCA_046590305.1 Bradyrhizobium sp. | reverse complement strand
GATGGCGTGCTGGCGATCGTTGCCGCCGTGACCGGTGGCGCGCCGGCGCCGCGCTGGTGGCTGGCCATCGTCGGCCTGCTCGGGATCGCGGCGGGGCTCCTGACCTTCCTGATGCCGGGTCTCAGCGCGCTGGTGCTGCTGTTTTTCATCGCCGCATGGGCGATCGCGACCGGCGTGATGCAGATCATCGGTGCGATCCAGTTGCGCAAGGAGATCGACAATGAGTGGTGGCTGATCCTCGGCGGCGTCATCTCGGTGCTGTTCGGTGTCGCCATGATGCTGGCGCCCGGTGCGGGCGCGCTGGCGCTGGTCTGGGTCATCGGCATCTACTCCGTGGTGATGGGTATGACCTTCGTTGCGCTGGCGTTTCGGCTGAAGAAGCACAGCCATCCCTGATGCGAGTGCGTGATCGGGTGAGCGGATGGTGCTCGCCCGCTTCCGTCGGCCGTCAACGCGTCGTTGCATGGCTGCAGCGCGCTCCCGCGCTTGACTTGCCGGGCGTGCGGACCTGATCTAGAGATGCAAGCGCCGGACATCCAAATGAACAATAATCGTTCCGCCTTCGAGGGAGACGATCCATGAAGACGCTCATGATCACAGCAGCCATGATGGTCGGTATCGTCATCAACCCGGCACATGCCGGGCCGCTGCCTGAGGCCAGGCCGGATGATGTCGGATTCTCGCAACGAGGTCTGACACGGCTCGACGATTTCTTCGCCCGCGAGATAGCCGCGAAGCGCGTGCCCGGCGCCGTGGTCGCCATCGCCCGGGACGGCAAGCTCGTCCATTTCAAGGCTTACGGCCAGCTCGATCCGGCCAGGGGAACGCCGATGCCGCCGGACGCTATTTTTGCGCTGGCGTCGATGACCAAGCCGATGGCGGCGGTCGCCGGGCTGACGCTGATGGAGCAGGGGCGCTTGCCGCTCAAGGCCAGGCTCGCGGACTACTTTCCGGCATTTGCCGAGATGAAGGTGGGTAGCCAGCAGCCGGACGGTTCGCTGAAGCTCGACGCGCAGGCTTCACCGATCTTCATCCACGACCTCTATCGCCACACCTCCGGCCTGATGTATGGCGGACGCCCGGATAGTTCGAGCCCGGTCGCGCGGGCGTATCCGGATGGCACGGCGCCGGCCATCGAGGGCGATAGCCAGGCCTTCATCGATCGCATCACCAAGCTGCCGCTGGCGCACCAGCCGGGCAAGGTTTTCGAGTACGGGTTTTCGATCGACGTGCTCGGCGCGGTGGTCGAGAAGGTGAGCGAGCAGGGCCTCGGCGAATATCTGGCCGGCAATGTGTGGCAGCCGCTCGGCATGAAGGATGCTACGTTCAAGCCCACGGAGGCGCAGCGTCCGCGTCTGGCCCGGCCGTTTCCCAACGACCCGCTGACCGGCAAGCCGCAGGCCATCAAGCTCTTGGACACGCCGACCAAACATGACTGCGGCGGCGCCTGCGCCTTTGCCACCGTCGGTGACTACGTCCGCTTTGGCCAAATGCTGCTCAACGGCGGCGAACTCGACGGTCAGCGCGTCCTTGGCCCGAAGACGGTGCATCACATGATTTCCAATCACCTCGGGCCGGAGATCAGGAACAACGTCGCCAATGTAGAGGCGCATCGCGCCGGCTTTACTTTCGGCCTTGGGGTGGCGGTCCGTGTCAGCGAGGGTCTGTCGGCGGTTCCCGGCAATCCCGGCGAGTTCAGCTGGAATGGCGCCTACGGCACGCAGTTCTTCGCCGATCCCAAGGAGCGTCTCGTCGTGGTGGTCGGCACCGCGGCGCCGGGCGAACTGCGGAAATACTACCGCGAGCAGGTCCAGGACATCGTCTATGGCGCGATGGTGAAGTGAGGCGTCAGATCGGACCGAGGACGGCCCATCGCTGATCGCAGAATTGCTTGACGGCCGCGGTGACGCCGCTGCTGATGATGTTCTGGCGTTCAGGCGAGTCCATCGCGAGTTCTTCGTCCCGATTGATGATCGAGCCCGCCTCCAGCAGCACGGCGGGCATCCGGGTCGTTCGCAGCACCACGAGTTCGTCGTAGCGGTAGACACCGGTTTCCCTGTTCAGCAACGGGCGCTGGTGCCGGCCCATGATCGGCTGGCTGTATTGCTCGGCATACCGCAGGCCCAGCGCCTTCATTTCCTTGGCCACCAGTTCGGCGAAGACGAGGCTGGTCCTGAAGTCCGGATTTCTGCGGGAGACGAACACGGAATAGCCGCTGAATCGGTCGCTGAAACGGCTCTTCTTGCCGTCGAATTCCCACTCCTCGAGGAATTTGGTGGGCACGGAATCATGGTGGATCGACAGGAAGAGATTGGCTTGCAGATTGTTGGCCGCGGCGACGCGCTTGACCAGGCTGCGCCTGGCCTTGCCCTCGGTCAGCAGCAACCTGGTTTGGGCAAAGCCGTCGTCCTTCAATCTCTGCTCGATCCGCTGCGCCAGCCGATGATTGTAGAGGAACTCGGAGACGTTGCGGGCGCTCCTCGCGCCCGCGGATTCGGCGGTATGACCCACATCCACGACGACCCGGAATTTCGCGGGATCGCATGACGGCGCGGCCGGCTTGAAGGTGGACGGGCTCAAGGCGACCGGCCCAAGCGCAGCAAGTTTTACGTTACGCTGCTTGGGCGAGGCGGCGGGCTTTGCCGGACCGGCAGGCTTCGCCGGAGTCGCGCGCTTTGCCACGGTGACGGGCTTGGGCGAGGTGGCCTGCTTTGCCGATTTGGCCGGCTTTGACGAGCCCTTGAAGATATCCGACAGCCAGCCGGCTTCGCTGGCCTCGATCGGCAGCAATAGCATTGCGGCCATCGCGGCGATGACGGTGCGGCGGCGGGGCCAGGCGCCAAGGCCTGAGCGCGCGGATTTTTCCCCTGTCGACGGCAATGCCTGCTTTCCCCCGGCGTGGTCCTCTTCGCGCCTCACGATAGCATGGCGGCACAAGACGCCATTCGATGGCCATTATGCCCGATTGGCACCTGACGATTCAACCCTTTGACCCCTTTTTGATCTCGTCGGCTATCGAGAGCGCCTTTTCGAATTTGACGTTGAACAGCCACATCGCATCGAGAATTTCGCGGAAGGTCACCGATGTCCTTGCCCGGTCGGCTCGTCCATAGGCGAACATGCTGTTGTTTCGCAGATATCCCATGATCCTGGGGTCGGAAACCCGGTAGCTCATGGGGTTGCCGGACCTGAGCGCGGATTTGGTCGGAGTGGGAATGATCTGGATCAGTTCGAACAGCTTCAACTGATCGATCGGATCGGGCAGCGCCTTCACGATCGCCGGGATCTGCGGAAAAATATCCGCGTGGGCGTTCATCAGCGCGTCTCGCACCGAAGTCCAGTGGTTGTAGCGACGGTCCAGATTGCCGAGCCGCGCCTCCTCTCTGTCGTCGCGAAGGTTCAAGCCGGGATCGAGCAATGCGATCGATGGCTTGATTGAGGCCCACTTCCTTCGGCCATTTTCAGCTTCAGGCGGGCCGGTTTGCAGGCTGCCCTTGTATTTGTTCGAGCGCGCATTCCCGATGGTCTGGTTGCCGTTGGTCTCGGCAAAGAACAGGCCCAGGCTGATGCGGCCTGCGGCTTCGGCATCCGCAGCACCGAGGCCTTTGGCTCGCGCGATGACCCGGCCGAGATCGACGACGTCCTTGAACGGGGTGTCTGATTTCTGCGCGTTGGCGGGCGGCGCCTGCATGACTTCGAAAAGCTTCACATACTCGTCGAGCAGCGGCTCCAGGCCGGCATCGAAATACGCCGGCGGGATTCCCAGTTTATTGGGCCTTCCGATTTGGGACGGAAGCACGTCGGTAAGGTCCTTGTAGGTGCTCATCGTGCTGTTGCGCGCGAGGTAGAGTGCCTGTCCCGGCAGGTTAGGCAGCGGTTGCTTCGAATCGATCTGCGCGCGCCGCTGGCGCAGGATCGATTTGAAGCCGTTCAATGCCTGATCGTACGCGGCGAGGGCATCCGATTGCGCCTTCGTGAGCGCGCCCGGCTGAGCCATGGCAGGGGAGACGAAGCCGAAATGACGGATGTCAACCGAGGCGATCGCCGCGACCGTTTGAGCAATCGCATCGATGGCGATGGCAACCGGCGGCGTAAGCAACAGTCCAAGGGCAAGGACTGTCGTGCGCACGGTGGCATGATTTTTCATTCCCATGTCAGTTTCCAAACACCCCGGGGTTTCACTGGATGCGACCGATCCATTCGCAACTACTGCTTTGATCCGGTCCAGCTTCCGACACATCCATCGGATCGCCGAAACGTACCGGAGCCGCTGCGGCCCGAGAAGCGGCCGGACATGCTCCAGGTCAGGCTCCCGGCGGCGCCGATTCCAGACGTGGAGCCATTGGGACTGACTTGAGCGGTGCCGTATTGCCCCACCAATCTGTTGCCGGTGATGACCACCGTGTCGGAGGAGGAGCCGCAGGGCGAGCCGACACTGGTAAGAACCCATGCGCCATCGAGATTGCCACCCCCGCCGCTCTTTCGTGGCGCCCGGCGTGGTTCCGCGGCCTCGGGCTTGCTGCGGCGCGCCGGCTTTGAGGTTTCAACCGCCCGAGGCGCCTCGCGCGAACCGGATAGAGACTTTTCGTCATTGCCGATGCTGCCGCCGACGCTCCCGGATTGCGCGCCCGCCGGGCTTGGAAAGGCAACAACGGCAAGCGCGGCGGACAGCACGGCGGCTTTCCCGAGATACCGAGTGACGGTTTGCATAATGTGCTGGTTTCCAATGCGCAGGCCCCGGCGGCCGCCTATCTGCAATTCACAGCGATGGTGCAACAAGGTTTGCTGGTTTCGACGCACGCGTCAATCGCAGCGACCAGCGGAACGATGTCTCCTGTTGGCATTTTTCGGACCTGCGTCACGTTGCGGAGAGTCCGAGATGCGTCGCATAACGCAGGTGCTGAAATGAGCGAGCGCGCGCCTTTTTCGCGAGCGAAAAGTGCATGTGTGACGATGTGTGACTACCCGACGGGCAAATCACTTCGCTTTATCAGAATTCGTGTCAAGCCCCTCCCGAAAAAATATTCCGCTTTTCAGAATTCGCAAATCAGTGCATATCTACGCCCGTCTCGTCCCACTCGAGGGGCGTATCCGGATCGTCAGAGACGCGGGGCGGGATGTGGTGGACGCGGCAGCGTCGGGCGCGCAGGTGGTTGCAGGGCGGGATCAACTCCGTGAGCGATCGAGCGGCGCGCTGACGAACGGCGCTGAAGCGTACGGCAAAAGCGTGTGGACCCGATGCCTCACTGGTAGGCGTCAAGTCTTGCGGAGGTGCTGCAGGTCCGACCGGGCCGAGGTACCGGTTTCCGTGAGGCGACGGAGGCGACAAAGGCCATAATTCTCCGGGGTGATCACGTGATAAGCCGTAAAGCCATTGCGCAGGGAAATTAAAAACCCGTATGGGTTCTTAGAGAACCCTATAGAATCTCTAAGCCATTGATCAAACACAATTTATCCCCATATGGTGCTCGAAGGTTTCCTGGGAATCCACGGACACCATCGCGACACTTCGCGAGAACGGGGCAAGCATCATGGCACGCAAGATCAGTTTCAGCGCACTCGAAAGCCGCAGTGCCCGACTGCGTCTGAAAATCCGCCGCAGGCCCTACAGCGGACCGTCGCTCGCTCGCGGCGTCTCGCTGATGTACCGGCGCAACAAGACGAACGGCTCATGGGTGGTCAAGGCCAGCGACGGTCACGGCGCATACTGGACCCGCGCCATTAGTTTGGCCGACGATTTCGAGGATAGCGACGGCAAGAACGTCCTGACGTTCCACGAGGCACAGGACGCAGCGAAGAAGCTGGCGCGCGGCGACGCTGGTGCTGGCAACATCGCGCCGCTCACCCTCGACAGCGTGCTCAAGGCCTACAAGACCGATCTGGAAGCACGCCAGAGCAATCCCTACAACGCCGAATGGCCGCGCCTGCATCTGTCCCCCGCGCTGCTGGCCAAGCCGGTGCAAATGCTCGAC
>JBKJUA010000041.1:0-16063 GCA_046590305.1 Bradyrhizobium sp. | reverse complement strand
GCGCGTCAGCAGCGCGCCGATCGGAACGTGACCGCCCGACAGCGCCTTCGCCAGCAGCACCATGTCGGGTTCGACATTCCAGTGCTCGACCGCGAGGAATTTTCCGGTGCGGCCGATGCCGGTCTGGATTTCGTCGGCGATCAACAGCGTGCCGTATTTGCGGCACAGCGCGGCCGCGCCCGGCAGGAAGTCATCGCCGGGGATGTTGACGCCCTTGCCCTGGATCGGTTCGACGATGAAGGCCGCGACCTGGCGCGACGACAGCGCTTGTTCGAGGGCGGCGAGATCGTCGAAGGGAACCGCAGTACAGCCCGGCAGCAAAGGCTCAAAGCCGCCCCTGAAATTGATGTCGTCGGTCAGCGACAGCGCACCATAGGACAGGCCGTGATAAGCGTGGCCACAATAGACGATGCCGGGCCGGCCGGTGGCGCCGCGCGCGAACTTGATCGCGGCCTCGACACACTCCGCCCCGGAATTGGCGAAAAAAACCTTATCCAGCCAGGGGACGTGTTTGACAAGGCGCTCGGCGAGCACGCCGGCCAGCGTCGAGACATCAAGTTGCACGAGATTCGGCAGGTCGGCGTCGAGAATACTCTTCAGGGCCTGCCGTAGCACCGGGTGATTGCGGCCAATCGCAAAAACGCCAAATCCGCTCAGTAGATCGAGATAGCGCGCGCCGTCACGATCGAACAGATACTGGCCCTGCCCCTTCTGAAAACCGACGTCATAGCCGATGGTCTTGAGAACCCGTACGAGTTGCTCGTTGAGATGCCGGGTATGCATGGCACTGCGCTGCGCTTGGCGGTCCACAAACATCTCGGAAACGTCTAGATTCGGATATATCATGCGTTACATACGTCGGTTGGCAGGTATTTCGTCAACTGAAAACGCCCCTTGCGGCGTTTTGATCCCGCTCGAATCATCCATTAGTCACAGGTTGGAACCATGTTGCACTGCCAAGGGAACATCATGCGTACCGTTGCATTTTCCGCTGTTCTGCTAGCGACCGGCATTTCATCCGCCCAGGCCGCGGATCCGACCGGCGACTGGCGGGTGGCCGACGGCGTCGCCAACATCCGGGTGGCCGAATGCAACGGCCACATGTGGGGCGCGGTGGCCTGGGAGAAGACCCCGGGCGGCCGTGACACGAACAATCCCGATGTCTCAAAACAGAGCAGGCCGACCCTGGCAATGCCGATCCTGATCGCCATGAAGAAAAAGCCTGCCGTCGATCAATGGGAAGGCCAAGTCTACAACGCCAAGGACGGCCAGATGTACGCCACGACGATCAAGCCGGTCGGCGCCGATCGGATGGAGATTCAAGGCTGCGTGCTGGGCTTCCTGTGCGGCGGCGAGACCTGGACGCGGGTCTCGGGCCCGATCCCCTCAAGCCCCACCAACAGCATGGCCAAGGGCGCACCGAAGGGCACGGGCGCACCCGCAAGGACCGCCGCGCAGCCGGCGACACCTACCGCGCCGAAGACCACCGGGGCCGCCAGTCCCGCTCCCAAAGCCGGTCAGAAGCAGGCCGCCGGGCAGCCCGGCGACATCGGCGATATCTGCCTACTCCCCGACATCGCGCGGTTTGCCCATTAGCGCCGGCTGGAACAGCAGCACCGCCGCCAGCGTGATGACGAACGAGATCGCCAGCAGCTTGCCCATGCTGGCCGTTCCCGGATGACTCGAGAGCCACAGGCTCCCGAACGCCGTGGCTGTCGTCAGCGCGCTGAAGAAGATGGCGCGCGTCAGGCTGGTCTGCAGCAGATTGGTGCGGCCCGACCGCCAGGCCGTGACGTAGTAGATCTTGAACGCGACGCCGACGCCGAGCAGCAGCGGCAATGCGACGATGTTGGCGAAGTTGAGCGGCAGCCCGATCAGCACGCAGACCTCCAGGGTCACCGCTCCCGCCACCAATAGCGGCACCATGGTATTCAGCACGTCGGTGATGTGCCGCAAGGCCAGCCAGAGCAACAGGCTGATCACGACCAGCGCCCCGATGCCGGCGTAAATGAACGCCCGCACGATGGTTTCGCCCGATTTGAGAATCGATACCGGACCGCCGATCGCATTCGGCTCTGCTGCCAGCACCGCGTTGGCAAAGGTTCGCAGGGTTTCGTTGTCGTTGGGGTCACCGCGCGGCAGCGCCTCAACGCGGATCAGGCCGTCCCTGGTCTTCCAGGCTGCCACCAGATCGGCCGGCAGGGTTTTCAGGCTGACCGGCTGCGCCTGCATCGAATTCTTGAGCTGGTCGAGCGTGACTTTCAGCGGCGTGACGAAAATGGCCTGAACCTTGTTGCGCATCGCCTCGTTGGATTCGGCGAGCTTCGACAGCGCGTCGGCCAGCCGCCGCGATGCCATCGCGCCCGGGCCCTTGCCGTCGCCGGCGGCCTTGCGCAGGGCCTCCGCCGATCCCTTCAGGGACTCGACGTTCTCTTCGTCGGAAGGCGCGGCATCGACCGAATCGGGGTTGAGCACAGGAAGCAGGACTTTCGCCCCTTGCGCGATCAGCTTCAGCTTCGCGGGCTGATCCTCCGGCACGAAACTGTCCAGCGACATCACGCGAAGCACTTCAGGCACCTTTTCCAGCCGGGCTTCGATCTTTTTCGCGTCGGCTTCCGAATTCGTCATCACGTTGATGGCGTTGGCGCCGGTGTTGGGGTCCTTGCGCAGATCGAGGAAGGTCGCGATCGATTCGACCTCCGAGTTGCGCAGATTGATCGGGTTGAAGTCGAACTTCAGGAAGTACAGCAACGGCAGGCCGGCCACCACGAGCGCCAGCGTGCCGACGATGATGATGATGCGGTGCTTCTCAAGGAACACGTCGAGCGGCGCCAGGAAGGCGTAACCGACCGGCTCCTTCTCACCCGGCGGGTTGAGCATTTTGAGCAATGCCGGCAGCACCGTGATGCTGGTCAGGAACGCAATCAGCATGCCGGCGCCGGCGATCTTGCCGAGCTCCGAGATGCCCTTGTAGTCAGTCGGCAGGAAGCAGAGGAATCCGGCAGCGGTCGCCATCGCTGCGAGCGAGAGCGGGACCGCGGAGCGTTCCGCCGCCGTCGCCAGCGCCTGCGCCAGGTCGTCGTTCTTGAAACGCTCGGAGCGGTAGCGGACGCTGTACTGGATGCCGAAATCCACGCCGAGCCCGACGAACAGCACGGCGAATGCGATCGAGAGCAGATTCAGCGAGCCCACCATGATCAGGCCCGCCGCGGTGGTGATCGCAAGACCGATGAACAGATTGACGAACACGGCGAAGATGATCTTCGACGAATGCAGCGCCATCCAGAGAATCAGAAGCACGACCAGCACGGTGCCGACGCCGTTGACGATGGCGCCGTCCTGAACGGTTGCGAATTCCTCGTTGGCGATCGGGACCGGGCCGGTCAGCCTGACGCGGGCGCCATACTCGCCCGCGAAATTGAGGTCGGTAGCCGCCTGCCGGATCGCGTCGGTCGCGGTCTTGCCGGGTTCCAGCGCGTTGAAATCGAGGATCGGCTTGAATTCGATGAAGGCACGCTTGTCCGAGTCGGCAAGCGGCTTGGCGCTCGTGAGTTCGCGCCACGAGAATGTCGCGCTGCCCTTGTTCAGCGCGGTCTCTACCGTCTGGGCGATCAGGTTGAAGGGCCGTTCGGTGTCGTCGAGCTTGACCTGCCCGCGCTTGATGCCGGCAAGGCCGGTTTCCAGCGCACCGGTCAGGCCGCGAATGCTGGGATCGCCGGCCATGATCTCGATCAGGGGGGCGGCGGAAGCGAACTGGCTGGTCAGCTTGCCGACTTCATCCGCCGGAAGGAACAGCAGCCCGTTCTTCTCGAAAAACTCCCCGGAACCGAGCGGCTGAATCGATTCGAAATTCTTGCTGTCGCCCGCGAGCTTCTTTGCCAGCGCGGCACTTGCCGTGCTGGTGAGTTCAGGCGTCGGCGCCTCGATGACGGCCAGGATGGTGCGGTCCCGATCGAACGCCGCGCCGAACTGATTGTCGCGCTTGCGCCAATCCAGGTCGGGCGAAATCAGGGTGTTGATGTCGGTGTTGATGGCGAAGTTCCGGGCCGTGTAGAAGCCCGACGCGATCGCAAGGACGAGGGCGATCAGGACAGTTGGGACGGCAAAGCGCGTGCAAGCCTTAACGATCGAGACGACAATACTTGTCAGCACATCTATTCTTTCTGGTGATATCCGCTCGCCGGAAACGCCCGCTGTCTACCGGAGTTCCGCAGGCCGATCTAATGATGTTTTTGAGGGCTTTTTAGTTGGGTGCACGACCAGATAGCGCAAAATGCGCCGAAACTGCGCTGTGGGCCGATATAGTCCGCTTCATTAGGCGATATAGTGACGGACGAGTGAGGGGGGACAGGGGTTCATCCACCGCGGCTTGAGTGCGACTGTATTATATTACCTACATCGGCTTAACGCCGTTACGCGATCGTGTTGCGGGACGTCTTTTCTAATTCGCGGTTTTTTGCCACAAAGCCCTGTCCCTCCATAGGCTTGGATGGAAGTGCAGCGCCCAGCCGGGCATGGTGCGGATATTGCAGATCCGGGGAACCGGGTCGAGATCCGGGGAACCGGGTCGAGATCCGGGAGCCGACCGAGATTCGGGCTGCGTGGACCTGGAGAGTGATGTTGGTGCAATTGCGTAACGGGCATCCGATGGAAGTTTATCTAGCGCAGCCGCGTGGCTTTTGCGCGGGCGTGGTGCGCGCGATCGAGATCGTCGAGCGCGCGCTGCAGAAATACGGCCCGCCGGTCTATGTCCGGCACGAGATCGTCCACAATAAATACGTGGTCGAAAGCCTGAAGAACAAGGGCGCCATCTTCGTCGAGGATCTGTCGGAAGTACCGCCGCTGGCGGTCACCGTATTCAGCGCCCATGGCGTGGCCAGGAGCGTCGAGGAGGAAGCCGCTGTGCGCGGCCTGCCAGTGCTCAACGCCACCTGCCCCCTCGTCACCAAGGTCCACAACCAGGGCAAGCGCTATATGTCGAAAGGCCGGGCGCTGATCCTGATCGGCCACGCCGGCCATCCCGAGGTCGAGGGAACCATGGGCCAGGTTCCAGGCCCGGTTACACTGGTCCAGAACGTCGACGACGTGGGTTCCCTGACGCTCCTGGCCGACACCCCGGTGGCCTATATTACCCAGACCACGCTCAGCGTGGACGACACAAAAGACATAATTGCCGCCCTTCAGGCCCGATTTACGGATATTCAAGGCCCTGATATCCGGGATATCTGCTATGCGACACAGAACCGTCAATCTGCGGTAAGGGACCTTAGCAAGCTCGTGGGTGTTATCCTGGTGGTGGGGGCCACCAATAGTTCCAACTCAAACAGGCTGCGCGAAATCGGCACCGAGGTCGGAGTCGCGAGTTATCTCATTGCCGACGGCAGCGAGCTGAACCCGGAATGGCTGAAAGACGTCAAGGCCGTCGGCATTACTGCCGGAGCCTCGGCACCTGAAGTTCTGGTCGATGACGTGATCGAGGCCCTGCGGCGGATCGGACCGGTCAAGGTTTCGGTGCTGCCGGGCCGGGAAGAAAACATCGAATTCCGGCTTCCGGCCGAACTGACTGCGGGCTGATCTGCTTTCGCTACCAAAGTCCAGAAAGAAAACTTGTAATGGCAATACCGTTCTTCAAAGAGTTGCGTATCGGCGGCTACATGATGAAGCAGAAGCTGCTTGGCCGAAAACGCTATCCGCTGGTGCTGATGCTCGAGCCGTTGTTTCGCTGCAACCTCGCCTGCGTCGGCTGCGGCAAGATCGACTATCCCGACGCGATCCTCAACCGCCGCATGTCGGCGCAGGAATGCTGGGATGCCGCCGACGAATGCGGCGCGCCGATGGTGGCGATTCCCGGCGGCGAGCCGCTGATCCACAAGGAAATCGGCGAGATCGTCCGCGGCCTGGTGGCGCGCAAGAAATTCGTGTCGCTGTGCACCAACGCGCTGCTTCTGGAAAAGAAGCTCGATCTGTTCGAGCCGTCACCCTATCTGTTCTTCTCGGTGCATCTCGACGGCCTGAAGGACCACCACGACAAGGCGGTGTCGCAGAAGGGCGTGTTCGATCGCGCGGTCTCGGCGATCAAGGCCGCCAAGGCCAAGGGCTTTGCCGTCAACGTCAATGCCACCATCTTCGACGGTCATGCCGCGGAAGATATCGCCAAGTTCCTCGACTTCACCACCGAGCTCGGGGTCGGGGTCTCGATGTCGCCCGGCTATGCCTATGAGCGTGCGCCCGACCAGGCTCACTTCCTCAACCGCACCAAGACCAAGAAGCTGTTCCGCGACGTGTTCGCGCTCGGCAAGGGCAAGAACTGGAATTTCATGCATTCCGGCCTGTTCCTGGATTTCCTTGCCGGCAATCAGGAATATGAGTGCACCCCCTGGGGCATGCCGGCGCGCAACATTTTCGGCTGGCAGAAGCCCTGCTATTTGCTCGGCGAGGGCTACACCAAGACCTTCAAGGAATTGATGGACACCACCGACTGGGACACCTACGGCACCGGCAAGTACGAGAAGTGCGCTGACTGCATGGCGCATTGCGGCTACGAGCCGACCGCGGCGAACGCGGCGCTGGCCAATCCGCTGAAGGCGATGTGGGTGTCGCTGCGCGGCATCAGGACCACGGGTCCGATGGCGCCCGAGATCAGTCTCGATCATCAGCGTCCGGCGCAGTACATCTTCTCGGCGGAAGTGCAGAAGCGCCTGTCGGATATCCGCCGTGACGAGGCCGCGGCAGCCGCCGCCAAGGCGCAGCAGAAGGCTTCAACGGCCGCCTGAACTGGCCACGGTCAAAAAACAAAACGGGGCGCGATGCGATCGCGCCCCGTTTCGTTTTAATGACGGTTCTCTTGACGTGTCCGTTGTTCAGAGCTCCGCCGCGACGAAGCGCTCGCCACCTTGTAAAAAGCCCCTGGTGTCGCGCAGGCTCTTCAGCGCGCGGTTGAAATCGATCCCGGTGGAGACCAGCGCGCGCAGCGTCAGCGGGTTGCGAGCCACGCCGCTCAGCACCTTGCGCAAATCGATATCGCCGTTCGGCTTGATCGCGGCCATCGCCAGCGCCGGCAAGGCCCGGCTGGCGGGGTCGCTGATCACGCGCAGGGCGGCGAAGGGCAAACCGGCCTCGGTCGCGTAGGCTGCTGCGATATGGCTTTCCATATCGACGGCGGCAGCACCCGTCTCCGAGCGCAGCGCGGCTTTGCAGGCCCGCGCGGCAAGCACCCGTTCGACGCCGGCAAGACCGCCCCTGACCACGCGCCGGCGCCCAAGCGCGACGCCGGCGATGAGTTCTTCATTGAGCGCCAGACCGGCCAGCCAGCGGGCATCGCCGGCCAGCACCTCGGTGGCCACCACGACGTCGCCTGATTTCAGGCTCGGGTCCAATCCGCCGGCGACCCCGAAGCTGATGACGCCCCTGATCGTCGATGGGTCGAACACGGTCAGCAGCGCCCGCAATTGCTTGGGATCGCTACTGCTGCAGATGACGGTCATCCCGGGCCCGGCCGCTATGCGGGCCTCCTGCACCAATCCAGTCACAATCAGTACCGGCCGCGGATCAATTGGATTGCCCACGGACACGTCGTCCCCCGCCCCCAAAATCACATTCCGACCCCTACCACCTTGCTGTTGGTGTTCCGCAAATTCCGGTACCGCGCTAACGCCCAGAGCGGGAAGAACTTCGGATACCCATGATAGCGCAGATAAAACACCCGAGGAAAGCCTGTTGCCGTATAGCGTTGTTCATCCCACATCCCTTTTTCGGTCTGTGTGCCTATTAGGTACTCCACGCCACGCACGACCGCCGGATGCTCGACCTCGCCCGCTGCCATGAGACCGAGCAAGGCCCATGCCGTTTGTGAGGCGGTGGTGGGGGCACCCTCGAAACCCTTATAATCGAGTCGGTAACTGACGGCATCCTCGCCCCAGCCGCCGTCCGCATTCTGGATCGACAGCAGCCAGCTCACGGCCTTGCGCATCGCGGGGTCCTGATGGTCGACGCCGGCGGCGTTCAGCGCGCACAGGACCGACCAGGTGCCGTAGATATAGTTCAGCCCCCAGCGGCCATACCAGGATCCCTCCGCCAGCTGGGTCCGGCGCAAATAGTCGACGCCGTCCGCGACCGCCTTGCTGGTCTGCGCGGTCTCGCCGAGCTGAGCCAGCATCGAGACGCAGCGGGCGGTGACGTCCTCGGTCGGCGGATCGAGCAGCGCGCCATGATCGGAGAACGGAATATTGTTGAGGTAATATTCGAGATTGTTGACGTCGAAGGCGGCCCAGCCGCCGTCGCGGCTTTGCATGCCCTCGATCCATTCGCGGCCGCGATCGATCGCGACATCGTATTCCGGATCTTGGCTGGCGCGCCGGGCGCGGTCCATCGCCATCACCACGACGGCGGTATCGTCGAGGTCGGGATAGTAGTCATTGTTGTACTGGAACGCCCAGCCGCCGGGGCGAACGTCGGGCCGCTTCACGGCCCAGTCGCCCTTGACGTCCAGCACCTGCCTCGGCTTCAGCCAGTCCAGACCCTGCTTGGCCGGCGCCAGCGCCGCTTCGCTGCCGGCTTCGATCAGGGCATGACAGCTCAGCGCGGTGTCCCACACCGGCGAGACGCAGGGCTGGCAATAGGCCTCGTGCTCGCCGATCACCAGAAGCTTGTCGATGCCTCTTCGCGTGATGGCACGCGGTGGATAGTCAGCGCCCTTGCCCAGCACCTCGTACATCATCACGGTGTTGGCCATCGGCGGATAGATCGCGCCGAGGCCATCTTCACCGTTCAGCCGTTCCTCGATGAAGGCAACCGCTTCATCGATCGCGCGGGCGCGCAGCTTCTTCGGAAACAGCGGCTCGATCGTCCGCAGGATGCCGTCGATGCCGCGGAACAGATAGAACCAGCCTGCGCTCTGATGCGGCGCCTTGGCAGTCATTCCGATCGAATGCGGCGGCTGCAGGAACAACTCGTCGATGCCGATGCCACTGACGTTCTTGGCGCGCGGCTTCAGCGCCGCCAGCACCATCAGCGGCACGATGGTGGTGCGCGCCCAGTAGGAAATCTTGTTGAGGTGGAACGGCGACCACCTCGGCAGCAGCATGATCTCGATCGGCAATACCGGCACGCTGCGCCAGGTCAGCACCCCGAACATCGACAGCATGAAACGCGTGAAGACGTTGCTGTGGATGGCGCCGCCGCGCGAGCGGATCGCCTCGCGCGCCCTCGCCATATGCGGTGCATCCGTGGAATCGCCGATCATCTTCAGCGCGAAATAGGCCTTCACGCTGGCGCTCATTTCGAAGGCGCCGTCATGCACCAGCGCCCAGCCGCCATGGGCGCCCTGAACCCGGCGCAGATAGTTGGCGATCTTGCCCTCGAGTTCGCGATCGACGGGCTCGCCGAGATAGTGGCGGAGCAGCACATATTCCGAAGGGATGGTGGAATCGGCTTCCAGTTCGAACACCAGATGCCCGTCCGGCTGCCGGTAGCCGAGCAAGCCCTGCGTCGCCGACGCGATGCTCGCCTCCAGGGCGCCACCGCTTTCATTGCCAACTGATCTGCCGGAATGCATGTTGCTCAACCTCAATATTGCCTGCCCGGCCTCACCGGAAACTGAGGTAATGCCCTCCCCGGTCAGGCCTTCGATCAGGCCTTCGATCAGCCCTTGCGCATGGCGACAACGAGCTCGGCGGCGCGGTTGCCCGACCGTACCGATCCCTCGATGGTGGCCGGCAACCCCGTATCAGTCCAGTCGCCGGCAAGAAACAGGTTTTTGTAGGCCGTGACAGGGCCCGGCCGCTGCGCGTTCTGCTCCGGCGTGGCCTCGAAGGTGGCGCGGCGCTCTCGCACGACCTGCCACGGCGGCAGATCGCCCTCGACGCCCGCGGCCTTGCAGATATCCCGCCAGATCGCCTGCGCCAGTTCCTCGCGCGGCATATCCACCAGACGGTCGGCGTTGCTGATGGTGACCGACAGGCGCTGCGGAAACGCGAACAGCCACTCCACCAGTCCGCCGACCACGCCGAGGATGGCCGGCTGCCCCTTCGGCGGATCGAAGCGGAAATGCGCATTGACGATGGCGCGGTATTTGGTGGGTGTTTTCAGGCCCGGCAGCATTGCGGCGGCCGGGCGTGGCGGAACCGCCAACACGACGGCGTCGCCGGGCTGGACTACAACGTTGTCGTCGCCGAATTTCAATTCGTGGAGGCGGTCCGCCGCGACGGCGAATTCGCGCAGCTCATGTCCGAACGAGATGCTGGCGCCCTTGTCCTGCAACAGCTTGATCGCGGGCTCGACCAGCACCGCGCTGAGGCCGTCGCGCGCGATCAGCGGCCGGCAGGCTTGTCCTCCCGCCAGCAGCGTTTCGCGTACCACCGCGCCGGCCAGCCCCGCGGACCCCTCCGGGGGATCGACATTGAGCGCTGCCAGCAGCAGCGGCTGCACCAGGCGCTGATAGAGCGTTCCCTCGCACGGGATCGCGTCGCCGACCAGTTTGCTCTGCGCTGACCAGATCAGCGGCATCAATGCCAAATAATCGAGCACGCCAGTGTCGGGGACACGGCGGGCCTCGTCGAAGATCCACAGCGGCAGCCGGCTCTCGCCGAGATCGAGCTGCCAGCGTTGTCCGGTCGCGAGATCGACGAACGGGAATTGCGCACGCTTCGGTCCGACCAGTCCTGCCTCGGTGCCGATCGACCTTGCGTATTCGACCGCGGCCCGGTTGCCGGAGAGCAACAGATGGTTGCCATTGTCGATGGTGAGATTGGTCGCCGCATCGAAATAGGAACGGCAGCGGCCGCCGGCCTGCTGCGTGGCCTCGTGGAGGTGCACCCTGTAATTGGCGTTCGCCAGCCGCACGGCGGCCGACAGGCCCGAGATTCCAGCGCCGATGATATGGACGGTTTTTTGCATCAGATGAACGCGTAACGAAGGAGGATGAGGATGCGGGCCATCTTGTTGAGGCGGACCGGCGCGCGCGGCGCTGCAAACCCCCTGGCAACCAGCAGCTCCAGAATCGCGCGATAATATTTCGACATGATCCGGGGCGCGCGCACCACCCGCCGCGGATTGCGGCGCATGATCTCGTCGGCCTTCTCGAAATGCGCCCGCGCCCGTGCCACCAGCGGCACGCATACTTTCGGCAGCGCCGGTTCGACGGTGACCCTGGCCGGATCGGTCGAGGTGATGCCAGCGTGCAGCAGTCCCTCGAGCGGCAGATAGAGCCGGCCGAGGCCGGCGTCTTCATCGATATCGCGCAGGATATTGGTTAACTGCAGCGCACGGCCGAGATGATGTGCCAGCAGGATGCCGTCGGTCTCGGCGAGCCCGAACACCCGCACGGACAACCGCCCGACCGCGCTGGCGACGCGGTCGCAATACAAATCGAGCGTGGCCAGGTCCGGCGCCCGGATGTCCTGCGGCACGTCCATCTCCATGCCATCGACGATCGCCAGGAAGTCCTCGCGCTTAAGCCCAAATCGCTGAATCGACGCCACATAGTCGCGCAATCGGGCCGGCGGATGGCCCTGATAGAGCGCGTCGATATCGTCGCGCCACTGCTGCAGTTCGGCCAGCCGCTTATCTCGCGGGCCGTCGGAATCCGCGATATCGTCGACCTGCCGACAGAAATCATAGATCTGGAACATCGCCTCGCGCTGCTCGCGCGGCAGAATGCGCATCGCCGCGTAGAACGAACTGCCCGACGCCGATGTCCCGTCACTCGCATTGGCTGCCGCCACCTCTAGCGTCATGCGCCGGCCGCCGGTTTGGACACGGGACGCCGTCCCACCGCGCGGCGGCCAATCTCGCCGGCGATCCCGCCGAGGCTATGAGCAAGCAATTCGAGCGCGCCGAGATGCACCCTCTCGCTGAGGGGATCGCGCACTTTCAGCAATCCGACGATCCTGTCGGCGAAAGCCTGAATCACGGAGATTTCGCACCCCAGGCGAAAATCCCTGACTTCGGCGCCGAGCGATTTGCTTTCGTCGAGCAGCGTCCCGGTGCGCACCGCGAGCGCATGCAGGCATTGCAGCAGAGCCGGCGATGACCGCGCCTGTCCAAGCTCCTCTACGGAAGCGCCGGCGGCGGCGAGCGCATCGCGCGGCAGATAGACCCGGTTGAGATCGCGAAAATCCTTGCCGCAGTCCTGCAGGTGATTGTTGATCTGCAGGCCGGCGCAGAGTGCGTCCGAGGCCGCCCAGGTCGAGGTGCTCTCGCCATGGACGTCGAGCATGAAGCGCCCCACCGGCATCGCCGAGTATCGGCAGTAGTGAATCACTTCGTCCCAGTTTTCATAGCGAAGCTTGGTCACGTCCATCCGGAAGGCGATCAGAACGTCGAGCGCGTGGCGCGGCGGCATCGAACGCTCCGCCAGCGCGCGGCGCAGATTGACGGCCTCGGGTTGGGTATCGCCGTTGCCGAGCAATTCGGCTTCAAGCAGATCGAGAAGTGCGAGCTTCTCCGGCGCGCCGAGCGTCGCATGATCGGCGATGTCGTCGGCGGTTCGCACGAAATTGTAGAACGCAAGAATCAGCGCCCGGTGTCTCGGGTGAATGATCCAGGACGCCACCGGAAAATTCTCGTCGCGGTGAGTCTTGCCGGATCGCAGTTCGCTCGCACTGGTCATCAGGAACTGGCTACATTCAGCTGGGCATGGTTACGACGCACGCGCCGGCAAGGCCGGCTCATGCGTATCGATCGCGGACCCCATATAGGGGAATACGATGCTAAAACCAATGCAATCTGCGATTTCCCGCAAATTCAGACCGCCTCCGAACGAGACCCCGCCAGCGTTTGCGGCGGCGATTGGCGCGGCCGGACCGTCTTACTGGCCGTGGCTTTTCAATACCTGGTCGCAGGCCCTGGTGATCTTGGGACGGTTCTGCTGCAGGCAGGCCAGAATGGTGAAGTCGCCCTGATCGATCACCGGACGGCAGAAGCGTTGAACGTCGCGCGAACAGGCCGCCTGCTCTTCCGCCGTGCCGCTGCGCTGCTGCTGGGCGATGGCGGCGGCCGGAACCGATACCGACAAGAGTGTAAGTGCAAAGAGAAATTTACGCATCATCTTCCTTCATCGTGGAAATGGGAAATTCCGGCAAGGCCCGGAGGGAGCGGATTGCGGGCGCAGCGAACCGCGGCATCGAGAAGCCAGAAGCACTGGTAATTGCGGCCAAATTTGCGGCGGCACGACTCCGAATTGCGCCTGCCTTGATGGAACCAATTCATGAGCGTAACCGTTTGATCCTTATGACATATTTATTGTCTCATCTTTTTTGCCTTGGATGGTTGCAGGAGACCCCCGAGGATAGCTACATGGAACAGTGCGAATCTTGGCGACTTCATCAGCTTTTTGATTTCGCCGAGTCGGAAAATACAGTTCGCCGGCGTTATCGGGTTGGTAGATTTGCTGGCGGCAGGTCCAGAGGAACGGCCAGGCATGTCATTTGAACCTAACACACTGCGGCGACACTAAATCTTCGATGCGGCGCGACGGTTCTGGTATCAGAACGTCACTTTAAATGGGAATACTCGCGATGAAGTTGTTTGGATCCGGCTTGTTTGAACAGGCGATCAAGGCTGCCGGTGTCGGCGCCGCACTGATGTTGTCGGTGTCAGCAGGTCATGCCCAATCAGGGCCCTTTGCCGGCTTCGAGGGGTCATGGGGCGGCAACGGAACGGTTGCGCTCTCCGATGGCACGATTGAACGCATCCGATGCAAGGCCGACTACAAGGTCAACGGCAACGGACTCGGTCTGAAGCAGAATCTCAACTGCGCCAGCGACAGCTACAAATTCGTTCTGAGCAGCGATGTTACGAGCAGTGGCGACCGCATTTCCGGCAACTGGAGCGAAAAGAGCCGGAATATTTTCGGCAATCTTCAGGGCACTGCGGGCGGTGGCCAGATCGACGTGTTCGTGGAAGCTTCGGGATTTGCCGCCAACCTGACGTTGCGGACCACCGGCAACAAGCAGACCGTGCAGATCAATTCCAAGGGTGAAATCAGGGGCGTGACCATCACGATGTCGAAGGGCGGCTGACGCCCGCACTTTCAGCAGCGGCTCACTCCGCCGGCTGCTTTCGATCCAGGGCTCGTTTCTGATTGCATCAGAACCGGGCCCTTGTCGTACGTCTTCAAAGGCTACCTGGTCCCACGAATCCGTTGCGACAGGTTGATCAGCCACATCGCGGTCGGCCGCAGGATGAAGAGATCCGCGACCAGGGCCGCGACCATCGCGAAGGCGCTGAGCCAGCCGAACAGCCGCAGCGACGGCAGGTCGGAAAACACCGTCACGACAAGTCCGCAGGCCAGCACCACCGTGGTCAGGATAAGCGCCGGACCGACCAGCACGGTTGCGCGCTCGACCGCCAGCGCCGGATCGATGCCCGGCGTGGTCTCCATCCGCAAGCGGTTGAGGAAGTGAATGGTCGCGCTGAGGCCGAGACCGAACGACACCGTCAGCGCCACCACGCTGGCGAACTGCAGCCCCTCTCCCAGCGCCCATAGCACCGTGCCGGAAAGCACCACCGGAAAGATGCCGGGCAGGATCGAGGCGAACATCACGACCCACGAACGGAACGCCAGCCCGATGAAGATGGCTACGAGGGCGAATTCGATGGTCAGTCCGCTGTTGAGCTTCTCGATCATGCTGGCGCTGTTGCGCGCCGCGATCGCCGACAGGCCGGTAACGGCAATCTCGAAGCCCGGATGCTTTTTGCGGACGTCGTTCAGCGCGGCGTCGAGCTTGTCGACCACCGGCAGGATCGCGCTCGAATCGAGGTCCGGCACCCTGCCCGAGACCACCACCGCATCCTGATCGGCGGAAATGAAGCGCCGGACCAGATGCTCCGGGATCACGCTGACATATTCCTTCAGAGTCGCAACGTCTGAATTGCCGGCCTTTTCAGCTAGCCAGCGCCGCAAGGTCTCGAGCGACCACACGTTGCCGACGCCGGCTTGGGATTCGACCACCGAATGAACGTCCGCAATGGTCTGCAAGGTCTCCGGCGCATACAGCGACGCGCCCTTGGGGAATTCGATCAGGATGTCGATCGGGTTGGCGCCGGTCAGCTTGGCGTCGAGCCGGCCGCTGGCCGCCACGGCCTGCTGCTTATCCGGGACCTGATCGGCCAACCGGTAGCGCGGCTCGAGATTGGCGTAGATCACGCCGAGACCGCCGACAAACAACACCGCGATCAGGCTGAACAGCCCGGGACGCCCGACCATGCGCACCGCGATCCAGTAGCAGAAAGTACGCAGCGCGTTGACGCCGGCATCAGCCGCCTGGAATTTGGCGGCAAAGACCTGTTCGTTGCGGACCAGCAGCACGCCGAACACCGGAACCAGCGACAGCACCGCGATCAACGCGATGATGGTGGCCGCAAGGCCGGCTTCGCCGAAGGTGCGGATCAAATCCGAATCCGAGAACTGCAGCGCAAGGAAGGAGATTCCGGCGGTGGCGTGGGTCAGCACACAAGCCGGCCCGACCACCAGAACGGCGTTGCGGAAGGCGGTGAAACGATCCTCGCCGGCCAGCAGCCGGTCGCGCGCGGCGAATGTCAGCTGCATCGAATCGGAGAAACTGATGACCATGATCAGCGGCGTCATCACGTTGAGGAACATGTTGAGGCTAAATCCGGCCCAGCCGAGGGCGCCGAGCGACAGCAGGATGGCGAGCAGCGGCGGGAACGCCGCCACTATCATGAACGACACTTTGCGGAAGAACAGGATCGCGATCAGGCATCCCGCCAGGATGCCGGCGACGTTGTAAATCAGGCCGTCGCGCTCGACCGCGTTGCGAATCTCGAGCTGCATGACCGGGACGCCCGACAGTTCCTTGCTGAGCCCGGTATCGGCGAGATCCGTCGCCATGATCTTGCGAATTTCGCCGATCGTCTTTTTCAATCCGTTGTTGCCGACGATCGACGGCTCCAGCGAGAGTACGACCAGCGCCAGCGTACCGTCTTCGGACAAAAGCTTGCCGCGGATGATCTCGTTGGTTTTGACGGTTTCGATGAACTTGTCGTAGTCGGCGCCCTGCGGCAGGTCGGCCGGAAACAGCGCCGCGGGCAGCTTGCCCGGCGC
>JBKJUA010000025.1:0-17371 GCA_046590305.1 Bradyrhizobium sp. | reverse complement strand
GTGCCCCGGATCACCCTGGGCGGGCTGCGGCTCGCCGTGCTCGATATCGAGCAGACCGCGAACTTCATGATCGAGATGGTGTTTCCGCAGCGCCGGCTCGACCGTCCGCTGTACCTGACCTCGGCCAATGGCGAGGTGCTGGCGCGCTGTTCGACCGAGCCGATGACCGACCGGCTGTTTCGCGCCGCCGACCTGATCAATGCCGACGGCCAGCCGCTGGTCACGGTGTCACGGTTCAAATCATCGACGCCGCTGCCCGAGCGCGTCGCGACCACGGATCTGTTCGATGTTGTCGCACGCAAGGCCGCCGCGGCGCGGCTGACCTTCTACATGCTTGGTGCCGATGAAGCCGAAAACGCCGCCGCCGTCGCCAATGTCCGGAAAATGTATCCGGACCTGAAGATCGCCGGAAATTCCCACGGCTACCTGAAAGGCGACGCGCTGCGGGCCAAGGTTGACGAGATCAACGCACTGGCGCCGGACTATCTGTGGGTGGCGCTCGGCGTTCCCTATGAACAGGCCTTTGTCGAGGAATTCACGCCGCGCCTGGCCAATGTCGGCGTCATCAAGACCTCGGGTGGTCTGTTCAACTTTCTGTCCGGCAGCCGGGCCCGCGCACCGCAATGGATGCAGACGATGGGGCTGGAATGGGCCTGGCGGATCTGGCTGGAGCCCCGCCGACTGTTCTGGCGCTATCTCACCACCAACCCGCGCGCGCTCTATCTGCTGTTCAACAAGAGCCGCACGCCGGGGAACTGAATATGAGCGACCGTCCGGCCATTCTGGTGACTGGCGGCGCCGGCTACATCGGCTCGCATTGCTGCAGGGCGCTGACGGCCGCCGGTTATCACCCGGTGGTGTTCGACAATTTTTCCACCGGCCACCGCCATTTCGTCACCGGCTCGCTGATGACCGGCGACCTCGCCGACAAGGCCGCGCTGGCCCGCGCTTTCGCACAGCACGAGATCGTCGCGGTGATGCATTTCGCGGCATCGAGCCTGGTCGGCGAGTCCGTCGCCGATCCGCAGAAATACTACATCAACAACCTCGCTGGCACGCTGTCGCTGCTGGAAGCGATGCGCGAGGCCGGCTGCCACCGCCTGGTATTCTCCTCGACCGGCGCGGTCTACGGCAACGCCGATAGCAAGGCGCTGCCCGAAAGCTACACCTGCGCGCCGATCAATCCCTATGGCGCCTCGAAATGGATGATCGAGCGCATGCTCGCCGACTATCGCGATGCCTATGGATTTGGTTCGTTCGCGCTGCGCTATTTCAACGCCAGCGGCGCCGACGCCTCCGGCGACATCGGCGAATTGCGCGACAATGAAACCCATCTCATTCCCCGCGCCATGATGGCGCTGCAGGGCCACGTGCCCGATTTCGCCGTGTTCGGCGACGATTACGACACCTCCGACGGCACCGCGATCCGCGACTATATTCACGTCACCGATCTGGCTGCGGCACACCTGCTGGCGTTGCAACTGCTGCTGCAGGGGCATCGCGGCGGCGCCTTCAATCTCGGCACCGGCACCGGCTTTTCGGTGCGCGAGATCCTCAGCGCCATCGCGGCCGAAACCGGCCGCGCCGTGCCGCATCTGGTAAAACCGCGGCGCGCAGGCGATCCGACCTATCTGGTCGCCAACCCCACCGCGGCGCGCGATACGCTGAAATTCCGCACCGCGCATTCGGATCTCGCGACCATCATCCGGACCGCATGGGCGTGGCACCGCAAGGCTCATCCGTTGAAGGCGGTTCGATCCTGCGCGTGACCCTTGCGGGCGGCGAGCCCTTGCGGGCTTCCGGCTTGCATCCACATGCATGACGACCTTGCCGTACCGGAAACAGACCGGCTAGCATGTACAGGCTTTGGCGATCCCTCATCTCATTCTGAATGGGTCAAGCAATGCTGTTTCAATGCAAGACATGCGGCCCCGCGACCGACCATGGCAGCGCTCCGTCGCGTGCCCGCAGCGCAAAGCGCTGGCGCACCGTCGACATCCACTGTCACTGCATGGTGCCGGAAGCCAATGCCATGGTGCTGAAGGCCACCGGCATTGCCGGAGGCGGCGAGACGCCCAATGCCAACGCCCATGTCAACGATCTCACCAAAAGCATCCAGCCGCAGCGCGGCAAGATCGACTTTCCGAAACTGACCGATCTCGATACCCGCCTCGCCGACATGGACCGCGACGGCATCGACGTGCAGGTGATCTCGCCATACCCCGGTCATTTCGTCTATGCGGCGCCGCCGGAGGTGGCGCGCGACAGTTGTCATTTGGTCAACGATCATATCGCCGAGCTGGTCGCACGGCATCCGGACCGGCTGATGGGCATGGGCACAGTGCCGCTGCAGGACCCCGGCATGGCGGTTGTCGAACTGGATCGTACCGTCCGTGAGTTGGGGTTTCGCGGGGTCGAGCTTTGCACCAATGTCAGGGGCATCGACCTGACGCGCGCGGGGCTGGAAAAATTCTTCGCCCGTGTCGAAGAGCTCGGCGTGCTCATTTTCCTGCATCCGTTCGGAACCAGCCTGGTTGGGCGGATGAGCGACCACTATTTCCCCAACACCATCGGACATCCGCTGGATTCGGCCCTTTGCGTCGGGCAATTGATCTTCGATGGCTATCTTGAACGGTTCCCAAAGCTGAAGGTCTGCATCGCGCATGGCGGCGGCTATCTGCCGGCCTATTGGGGCCGCTTCGATCATGCATGGGCGCATCGCGAGGACTGCCGCGTCAACATCAGCAAGCCACCGTCGGAATACCTGAAGAAGCTGTATTTCGACACCGTCGTGTTCGACGAGCGCGAGCTCAAGCACCTGATCGAGATCTGGGGAGCCGATCACATCATGCTCGGCACCGATTATCCCTTCGACATGGCGGAACCCGATCCGCTCGGCTTCCTCGGCCGTGTCAAGGGCATCAGCGACAAGGAGATGGCGCTGGTGGCCGGCGGCAACGCCGAACGACTGCTGGGATTGCCGGAGAAGGCCAGCTCAGGCGGTTGACGCTTCGGGGCGCCGGAGCAACTTTTCGCAATGTCGCGCGTTTCAACCCTTCATTCATGCCAGGAGTTGACGCATGGCCGATACCACGCAGATCAAAGAGCACATGGACGTCATCTCGTCGGACAAGAAGACGGTCGGCAAGGTCGACCACCTCGAAGGCTCCGACAAGATCAAGCTGACCAAGCAGAGTTCACCTGACGGACAGCACCATCATTAACAATGATTGAACGCCCCGGCCATTGAAGGATCGAGTGCCAAAATCCGGAGGCAACCATGCATCGGGCCGCAAATCTTCAATTCGAACGCATCGTGGATGAATTCGTGCGGTGGCGCGAGGTACCCGACGACGCACGATCGCCGGCGCCGGCGTGGTGGTGGGGACCGGCATTCGAGGTGGTCGGCCTGCAGACCCCGCTGCCGGCGGCATCCTGCGCCAGTCTGGGGCTGACAGAAGGCGCCACCTATGCGGACGGGGCGAGGGTGTTCCTGAAATCCCTCGCCGGACAGACCTCGCTGCCGTGGCCCGATCAATTTCCGCGTAGACCGGAACATTCCAAGCCGAGCTAGCGTCCCGTCAACGCGACACCCGCGCCGGGTTGGATTTCGGCTTTGGCCGCCGGCCGGGTTTCTCCGTGCCGAGATGAGCCGCCGGCTGCAGCGGCGGCGAGATCAGCACCGGCGTTGACCGCAGCAGGCTGGCCAACTCGGCGGGCGGCAGCGGTTTGCTGAACAGATAGCCCTGCATTTCATCGCAGTCGTGACTGCGCAGGAACGCCTGCTGTTCGATGGTCTCGACGCCCTCAGCAACCACCGTCATCCCCAGCGCCTTGCCCATGCTGATGATTGCCTGGGCGATGGCCCGATCCTCGGAATCGTTCGGCAGATCGCGAACAAAGGAGCGGTCGATCTTGATGGTATCGATCGGAAACTGCTTCATCAGCGACATTGACGAATAGCCGGTCCCGAAATCGTCGATCGCCAGCCGAATGCCGCGGTTCTGGATCGCGTCCAGCACCTTGACCGCCCGGGACACGTTCCGCATCACCATGCTTTCGGTAACTTCGAGTTGCAGCAGCACGGGAGGCATGCCGCTCGACGCCAGCGCCTCGTCGACGTCCCGCAACAGATGCTCATCGACGAACTGCCGCGGCGAGAGATTGACCGCCATCGACACCGGCCGCAATCCGCGGCGCTGCCAGGCCATGTTTTGCGCGCAGGCTTCCCGAAGCACCCAGCGGCCGACAGGAACGATCAGTCCGGTTTCCTCCGCAAGCGGAATGAACTGCATCGGCGACAGCACGCCCAGTTCCGGATGGGTCCAGCGCAGCAGCGCCTCGACGCCGGTGATCTGTCCGGTCGCCATATCCACCTTCGGCTGATAGTGCAACGTGAACTGATCGCGTTCGAGGGCGCGGCGCAACGCGGTTTCCAGCGTCAGGCGCTCGATCGACGGGGTCTTGATCTCCCTGGTGAAAAAGCGGAAGCCGTTCTTGCCGTCTTCCTTGGCGAGGTACATCGCCATGTCGGCATTCTTGGTCAGCGTCTGCACGTCGCCGCCGTCCGAAGGGTACATCGCGATGCCGATACTGGCGGTGGTGTGGCACTCGTGGCCGCTCAATTGCAGGGGTTGGCTGAGCACGCTCAGCAGGTTGCCGGCGATGCGTTCGACGTCATCGCGTTCGGACGTCTGACCCAGAATGACGACGAATTCATCGCCGCCAAGCCGCGCCACGACGTCGCCGGCGCGCAGGGCGCCGCGCAGCCTGCCTGCGACTTCCACCAGCAACATATCGCCGGCGTCGTGGCCCAGCGAATCGTTGACCAATTTAAACCTGTCGAGATCGATGAACAGCACCGCAAAGCGCCATTGGCAACGGCGCGCGGCCTCTATTGCGTGTCGAAGCAGATCGTTGAACATCTCCCGGTTGGGCAGCTTGGTCAGGCTGTCGTGCGATGCGAGATATTCGATCCGTTCGTCAGCCCTGGTTTTCTCGTCGGCACGGTCGAAGTTATCAATCGCGAATGAAATATTCTCGGCCAGCCGCGCGAGCAACTCCACCAGATCATCGGTGAACACGTCTTCCTCGCCGGCGAGAAACAACAGCACGCCGGCGGCGGCGCCATCCTTTTTCAGCAGCGGAAATCCGGCGCCGGACCGCGTTCCGCCTGCCTTCGCGAGGCTGTGCCAATGGGCGGTTCGCTCATTGCTCAGAAAATCATTCATGATGCAGGGCGCTTTTGTCCGGAACGCCGTTCCGGTCAATCCGCGGCCTTCCGGGTGACTGGCGGAAGTGGCGAAGCGAGTGCTCCTGACACGTTCCTGGTTTTGGCCATCTGAAGCGGCAATTCGCAGGAACTCATCGCCCGGCTCCGCCAGCATGATCGTCGTCGAGGTGAATTTTCCCCCCAGCACGGCAGCCGCACAGACCAGTTCGAACATTTCCTCGCGGGTCTTGGCCCGCATGATCGCTTCGTTGGTCTCGCTGAGCGCCGCGAACATCCGCGTCAGCCGTTCCTTTTGTTCCTCGGCTCTCGCCTTTTCCTCGGCGCGATCGAAATTGTCGAGTGCAAAGGAAACGTTTTCGGCCAGCCTCGCCAGCAGTTCCACCAGATCTGGGGTGAACGCGCCCAGGTCCCGCGAAAAGAACAGCAATACGCCGATCGCCCGGTCACCCTCCTGCAGCAGGGGAAAGCTCGCCCCTGACTGAGTCCCGTCTTCCCTGGCATGTGAATGAAAGTGCGCCGTCCGCTGATCGGCGAGAAAATCGTTGATGATGCAGGGTTGCCGGGTACGGAACGACGTTCCGGTCACCCCCCGACCTTCGGGAAGATCAGCCGATATAGCGAAACTTCTGTTTCGCATACGCTCATTGTCCACCCCTTTGGTCGCGGCAATTTTCAGGAATTGGTTGCCGGGAACTGCAAGCGCAATGGTCGCGGAGGTAAACATTCCGCCGAGAACGGCGGCATTGCACACCAGATCGAACAGCTCGGCCCGCGTCCTGACCCTCATGATGGCTTCATTGGTGGCGCTGAGCGCCTCGAACATGCCAGTCAGGCGGTCCTTTTGCTTCTCGGCCCGCGCCTTCTCGTCGGCATGATCGAAGCTGACCAGCGCGAAAGCGACGTTCTCGGCAAGCCGCTGCAGCAGGTCGACGAATTCAGGCGAAAACGTCTCGCGCTCCATGGAGTTGAACATCAGCACGCCCGCGACGCGGTCACCATCGAGCAACGGAAGCGTCGCCGACGATTGCATGCCGCTGCGGCGCGCCTTGTCGTGCCACAATGCTGTTCGTTCGTCGGCCTGAAAGTCGTTGCTGAAACAGGGTTGCCGGGTCCGGATTGCGGTTCCGGTCAGGCCGCGTCCCTGCGGCAGCTTGTCGGTAGCCGCGATTTTCAGGTCCATCATCTCGCTTGCATTCGGTCCCTTGGCGGCGACGATGCGAAGGAATTCGGAATCGGGTTCGGCAAGCGCAATGGCGGTGGAACTGAATCTTGCGCCACGCACCGCCGCCTCGCAGACCAGATCGAACAGTTCGTTGCGCGATTTCGCCCGCATGATCGCTTCGTTGGTCGCGCTCAGCGCCGCGAGCATCCGCGCCAGACGCTCTCTTTGCACCTCGGTCCTGGCCTTTTCGGATGCGCGATCGAGATTGTCGAGAGCGACCGAAACGTTCTCCGCAATGCGCGCCATCAGCGCGATGATTTCCTCGTCCGCCGCCCAGGATTTGCTGATGAAGAACAGCAATACACCGACGCTGTTGCCGGTCTTGATGAGCGGAAGCGCAACGCCCGCCATGACCCCGACTTCGCGTCCCAATTCGTGCCACGGCTTCGCCTGCGCCGAGTTGAGAACGTCAGGATTGATGCAAGCTTTCTGCGTTCGAAAGGCGTTGCCACAGATGCCCTTGCCGTAAACATTATCCGGATCGATCGAAAAGCGGGTTCGCGTGATCTGGTCGACAACTTCGCCGGTTCCCGCCACCGGTTTGAGCCAGATCGAATCCGGCTCCGCCAGCAGCACCGCCGCGGCAGTGGACTTTCCGCCGTAAACCGCGGCGTCGCACACCAGCCGAAAGAGTTCCTGCTCGCTCGTGGCGCGAAGAATGGCTTCGTTGGTCGCGCTGATGGCGCCGAACATCCGGTTGAGCCGCCGCATGGCACGCTCGCTGTCCTTGCGCGCAACTTCATGATCGAAATTGTCCAGCGCATGGGAGATGTTCGCCGACATCCGCTCGAGTAGCGAGACGATCGAAGCGTTGAGTGATCCCGCTTCCCGCAGGGTGACGAGCAGCACGCCGACGCTGCGGCCGTTGCAGTTCAGGGGTAGCGCCGCCGCCGCTCCGATACGCGCCTCGGTCGTCCCCTCACGCCACGCCAGCGAACGCACGTCGTTCAGGTAATCATTGCTGATGCAAATTTTTCGGTCGCGAAAGGCTTGTCCGCTTACCCCCAGGCCCTCAGGGGTTTCAGCCGCGATCGAAATTTCGATCTCGCACAGCCGCTTGACGTCGTCACCGAAGCCGGCGGCGAACCTCAGCAGCTCGGTCTCCGGCTCCAGCAGAAAGACCGCCGTCGCCAAAAAATCTCCGCTGGAAAACGCGGCTTCGCAGACCTGCCGGTAGAGTTCCTCGGGCGATTTTGCGTACAGAATCGCTTCGTTGGTTGCACTTAACGCCGCAAACGTACGCGCGATACTCGTCTCCAAGTTCCACTCCCCGGGGGTACCGTTCCTGCCTCCCAAGGAGTTATGCGGCGCGACCGCTAAGTGGCCGTTATGGAACGCAATAAGTTCGGATTCAGAGTAAACATCGAACCAACAAACGGGCAAAACTCGAAGAATTGCAGTTCCAGGCAGCGCGTAAGCTTGCCTGGACCGCTCACTTTGCACTGCACCCAAGAATCCTGGCTTTGGAAATTTCGCTGACCGGAATTGATCTTCACTGGAATTTGCTCCGGGGCATTGCCATCACGCGATCGCTTTGAAACCATGCAGATTGCAACGACAAGCAAGACCCGCCTTCCGCGCGGGCTCCAAAGAGGCCCCCATGCCGACCGTCCAGGCCGACCGTCTCACGCGCATCGGCGCCGCGTTGCTCAAGGCCGCCGGCGCGTCGGACGAGGAAGCGGACGCAGTGGTGGTCGGCTGCGTCAATGCCAACCTCGCCGGCCACGATTCGCATGGGATCATCGCGATCCCGACCTATATCGATCGCATCAACGCCGGGCATATCGTGCCCGGCGCCAAATGGACCGTCGTGCAGGAATCGTCGACCACGACCGTGATCGACGGAAATTGGGGTTTCGGATTTCACGTCAACGCCAAAGCGATGGCCATGACCATCGAAAAGGCCAAGACCGCCAATGTCGCCGCCTGCACCGTGTTCCGCCAGAGCCATGTCGGCCGGCTCGCCGCCTATCCCCTGATGGCGATGCGCGAAGGCATGATCGGCATCGCCACCGCCGATTCCGGCCGTTCGCCGAAAATCGTGGCGCCGTTCGGCGGCCGCGAGGCCCGCCTCGGCACCAATCCGATCTCGATCGCGGTGCCCTCGAACCTCGCGGCACCATTCTATCTCGATATGGCGACCTCGGCGGTCGCGGCCGGCAAGATTGCGCTGGCGGTTTCCCGCGGCGAAGAAATTCCAACAGGCTGGATCGTCGACCGCGAGGGCCGCCATACCACCGATCCCACGCAATATCGCAAGGGCGGCGCACTGCTGCCGCTCGGCGGCAGCGAGGGCTACAAGGGCTCGGGCCTTGCCGCGATGATCGAGGTGCTGTGCGGCCTGCTCACCGGCCTCGGCTTCGGGGTCGAACCGACCGGCCGGCACAATGACGGATGCTTCATGGCGGTGTTCAACGTCGCCGCGTTCCGCCCGTTGCAGGATTTCAAGAAAGAGGTTGGCGAGTTCGCGCGCTATCTGAAGGCGACGCCGCCTTCCGAAGGTTCCACCGGCGTATTCTACCCGGGCGAGGTCGAGTATATCCGGGAGCAGCAGCGCAAGGCGGCGGGCATCGAAATCGAGGACGCCACCTGGGACAAATTGCGCGCGCTGGCAAGCGACTACAAACTCGTCACCGAGCTCGATCTCGCGTGAAGATCAATTCGGCCGGCACACGGAGAGCAGCATGACACGGCAAATGGTGATGGTCGGCTTCCTGCAGGCGCAAAACTGCACCAATCTGCCGAGTTCGTGGCGCCACCCGGAATCGCGCGACGATTCGATGTCGGCGGACTACTACCAGGAGATCGGCCGGATCCTTGAATCCGGCAAATTCCATATGGCGTTTTTCGACGACCGGCTGGCGATGCCGGACCGCTACGGCAGCGATCACGCCCACACCGTCGAATACGGCATCCGCTGCGTCAAGATGGATCCGCTGGTCGTGCTGACCTGCATGGGCATGGCCACCGAAAAGCTCGGACTCGGCGCAACTGCCTCGACCACCTATTTCGAGCCGTTCGATGTCGCGCGGCGTTTTGCGACCCTCGACCTCATGTCGGGCGGGCGGGCGGCGTGGAATGTCGTCACCTCGCTGAACGACGGCGAGGCGCACAACATGGGCAAGGACGCCCATCTCGAACACGATTACCGCTACGACCGTGCGGACGAATTCATGGAAGTGGTGCTCGGTCACTGGGACGCCTGGGAAGACGGCTCTGTCATCATCGACAAGAAGAGCGGCCGTTTTGCCGATCCGACCAAGGTCAAGCGGCTCGATCACAAGGGAGAATTCTTCAAGTCGCGCGGACCGTTCACCGTGCCGCGCTCGCAACAGGGGCATCCGGTGGTCATTCAGGCCGGCGCCTCCGGACGCGGCCAGCGCTTTGCCGGGCGATGGGGCGAGGTGATCTTTACCGCCGCGCGCAATGTCGCCGCGGCCAAAGAGGGCTACGCCGCCGTCAAGAAGGAGGCCGCCAAGGCGGGGCGCGATCCCGACCAGATGTTTCTTTGTAATCTCACCACGCCGGTCTGCGCCGCCACCAAGGCCGAGGCCGAAGACAAGATGGCCGTGATCAACAAGCTGCCGTTGCAGATCGATGCGCTGTCGCTGCTGGCGGAGGCACTGAACTACGACTTCGCTTCCAAAGGTCTGGACGAGCCGCTGACATCGGACGAACTCAAGAGCATGCAGGGCATCCTGGGCATCCGCGACGGCGTGTTGAAAGCCTCCGGCAAGAGCAATCCGAGCGCGCGCGACTTCGTCACCTTCTCCGGGCGCGGCCAAGTACACGATGCCATCGTTGGCGGCCCAAAGGAGGTCGCCGACAGGCTGGAAGAAATGTTCGTCGAGCGGGGCTGCGACGGGTTCGTCATCGCGGCGACCATCGTGCCGGGCTCCTACGCCGATTTTGTCAATCACATCGTTCCGGAATTGCAGCGACGCGGGCTATTCCACAAGGATTATGCCGGCAAGACGCTGCGCGAGAATCTGGGCCTGAAGCACCCGGCCGCCGGCGCATGGAAAACCCAGCCGCGCGCCGCGGCAGAGTAAAAGCAAAAAGGAAATCAAGCGATGCGCTGGCTGAAATTCACCGCCGCTGGAAAAACCTCCTGGGGCCTGGTCGAGGGCGACAAGGTCTTCACTGTTTCAGGCGATCCCTTTGGCGAGTGGCAGAAGACCGCGCAATCGCGCGCGCTGAAAGAGGTCAAGATCGAACTACCGCTGATGCCGCGCACCTTCTATTGCGTCGGGCTGAATTACCTCAAGCACCTCAAGGAAGCCGCCGACAAGGCGGGCACCGTTCCGAACGTGCCTGACCGGCCCGAGATCGGCTACCGCGCCCAGAACGCGTTGATCGCCCACGATGAAGACGTGGTGATCCCGGCAACCGCCACCGAGAAAATCCATTACGAGGGCGAGCTGGTCGTGGTGATCGGCAAAAAGGCAAAGCATCTGAGCGAGCGTGACGCGATGTCCTGCGTGTTCGGCTACACCATCGGCAACGACGTCAGCGAGCGCAGCTGGCAAAAAGCCGATCGCGGGCTGTGGCGCGCCAAGAACGCGGACACCTTCAAGCCGATGGGACCGTGGATCGAAACCGATGTCGACCTCGACAAGATGGAAACCAGCATCAGGGTCAACGGCAAGGAAACCGGCCGCTTCCGAACCAACGACATGATCTTTGGCGTCGTGCCGTTCATCGTCGAACTGACCAGGTATTTCACGCTGTGGCCGGGCGATGTGATCTGGATGGGTACCGACGGCGCATCACCTGACATCAAAGCCGGCGACGTGGTCGAGATCGAGCTCACCGGCATCGGCACGCTGCGCAACCGGTTTGTCGCTGAAACGCGGTAAGATAGCGGCCGGGCGCCTCCGGCGGTCCCCGGCCATGATGAGACCTTGTCTTCAGTTCAATTTCCTGAAGGCGTCGGTCTTCACACCGCGGTGGCCTTGGCGAAATCGACATAGATCTCGCGCAAGCGGTTGGTCATCGGCCCCGGTTTGCCGTTGGCGACGGTCTTGCCGTCGATCGTCACCACAGCCTGGACGAAGACGGTGGCGCTGGTGATGAAGGCTTCCTTGGCGGCAAGGGCTTCCTCGATCGTAAACGGCCGCTCCTCGACGCGCAGCTGGCGCTCTTCAGCCAGCGCGACCACCGCCTTGCGGGTACAGCCGGGCAAAATCGCGCTGCCATTCTGCCGTGTCACGATGACGTCGTCCTGAGTCAGGATGAAGCAGGACGACGAGCCGCCTTCGGTGACCTTGCCGTCCTCGATCATCCAGGCCTCGCCGGCGCCGGCTTCCGCCGCGGCCTGCTTCGCCAGGACCTGCGCCAGCAAAGCCACGCTCTTGATATCGCGCCGGACCCAGCGCAGGTCGGGCACGGTGATCACGCCGATGCCGGTTTTGGCCGATTCCGCATTCACGATGTCCTTGACCGAGGTGAACATCACCAGCGTCGGCTTGACGTCGCCCTTGGGAAACGCGAAATCGCGTCCGGTATCGGCGCCGCGCGTCACCTCCAGATAGACCATGCCGTTGACGAGAGAATTGCGCAGAACCAGCTCGCGCTGGATTTCCTGGATGCGATCGATGGTTTCCGGCAACGCCAGCGCGATCTCGCCGACTGAACGCTCCAGCCGCGCCAGATGCGAGGCGTTGTCGATCAGCTTGCCGTCGAGCACGGCAGCGACTTCGTAGATGCCGTCAGCGAACAGAAAGCCGCGGTCCAGTATCGAGACCTTGGCTTCTGACATCGGCACAAACGAACCGTTGACGTAAGCGATCTGTTCCAAGCGAATTCTCCTGAAGGCTGCAACGCGTCAGCCCCGCATACTATATGGGAACCGTTAATGCGACAGAATCTTCGACAAGAATTTCTGCGCGCGGTCGCTGCGCGGGCTGCCGAAGAAATCTTCCTTCCTGGCGTCCTCGACGATTTCGCCCCGGTCCATGAAGATGACGCGGTGCGCGACCTTGCGGGCAAAGCCCATTTCATGGCTGACCACCATCATGGTCATGCCCTCGCCGGCTAGATCGACCATGACGTCGAGCACTTCCGAGATCATTTCGGGATCGAGCGCCGAGGTCGGCTCGTCGAACAGCATGGCGATCGGATCCATCGCCAGCGCGCGGGCGATGGCGACGCGCTGCTGCTGGCCGCCGGACAATTCGGCGGGATATTTCTGCGCATGCTCCTTCAACCCGACTCGCTCGAGCAGCTTCTCGGCCTTTGCGACGGCCTCGTCATGCGACCGCCCCAGCACCTTTTCCTGCGCCAGGCACAGATTCTCGATGATCCTCAGATGCGGGAACAGTTCGAAATGCTGGAACACCATGCCTACGCGGGCGCGCAGCTTTGGCAGGTCGGTCCTGGGGTCGTTGACCTTGATGCCGTCGAGGATGATTTCTCCGCCCTGGAACGGCTCCAGCGCATTGACGCATTTGATCAGCGTCGACTTTCCCGAGCCTGAGGGACCGCAAACCACCACCACCTCGCCCTTGGCCACGCTGGTGGTGCAATCCTTCAGCGCCTGGAAAGTCGGCCCGTACCATTTGTCGACGTGTCTGATCTCGATCATTGCGCTTCCCTAACGGACAATACTGATACGCGCCTGCAGGCGCCGGACAGCGAATGAAGCTGCGCAGGAAATCGTGAAATAGACCACCGCCGCGAACAGGTACATTTCGACCAGCCGGCCGTCGCGCTGGGCGACCTTGCTCGCCGCACCGAGGAAATCCGGCATCGACAGCACATAGACCAGCGAGGTGTCCTGGAACAGCACGATGGTCTGGGTCAGCAGCACCGGCAGCATATTGCGGAAGGCCTGCGGCAGCACGACGTAGCGCATGGTCTGGGCATAGGTCAGGCCGAGCGCATTGGCCGCGGCGGGCTGCCCCTTGGAGATCGACTGGATGCCGGCGCGCATGATCTCGGAAAAATACGCCGCCTCGAACATGATGAAGGTGACGAGCGCGGAGGTGAAGGCGCCGACGCTGATCGGGCGCGAGGCGCCGGTCACCCATTGCCCGACATAGGGCACCAGGAAATAGAACCAGAAGATCACCAGCACCAGCGGCAACGACCGCATGAAGTCGACATAGAGCCCGGCGATGCGGCCGAGCAGCTTGAAACCGGACAGCCGCATCAGCGCGATCAACGTGCCGAAGATGATGCCGCCGAGCGCCGAGAGCGCGGTCAGGGTCAGCGTGAACGTCATGCCGTCGAGGAAGAGATAGCCGAGCGAACGGCGGATGACGTCGAAATCGAAATTGGCGAACATGATGCGCTATTTCCCCGTGATGTAGCCGGGGATCGCCAGGCTGCGTTCGAGGAAGCGCATGCCGGTGACGACGATGATGTTGATCAGCAGATACATCACGGTCGCGGCGGTGAAAGCTTCAAACACCTGGAACGAGAATTCCTGCATCGACCGCGCCTGGCCGGTCAGCTCGATCAGGCCAATGGTGATCGCGACCGCGGTGTTCTTGATGGTGTTGAGGAATTCCGAGGTCAGCGGCGGCATGATGATGCGAAACGCAATCGGCAACAGAATGTAGCGATAGGCCTGAAATGTGGTCAGCCCGAGCGCGGTCGCGGCCTGCTTTTGTCCACGCGGCAGCGAGGCGATGCCAGCCTCCAGTTGCACGGCGACGCGCGCCGACATGAACAGCCCGATGCCGACCGCCGCGGTATAGAACGGCGCATGGGGCATCTGCTTCAGCCACAGCCCCCAGCTCCGCGGCAGCAATTCCGGCAGCACGAAGAACCAGAGGAAGAGCTGCACCAGCAGCGGCATATTGCGGAAGAATTCGACGTAAGCGAAGCCGATCCAGGAGGCGGTCTTCGACGGCAGCGTCCGCAGCACGCCGATCACAGAGCCGAACACCAGCGCGATGATCCAGGCGAACACCCCGGTCTGGATGGTCAGCCACAGTCCCCGGAGCAGCATATCGAAATAGGTGCCGGTCCCGCCCGGGGCCGGCTCGAAGAAGATGCTCCAGTTCCAGTTGTAGCTCACGAAGGCCTACCGTCCGTTATGCCGCCGAAACGCGCCCATGCAATGGCCGGGCCATTGCATGGGCGGAAGCACTTGCTTGCCTTATTTGTAGGAATCTGGATCCGCCGAGTCCGACGGTTTGGCAAACTCGTTCTTCAGCTTTGCATCGATCGGCACATTGAGGTTCAGGCCCTTGGGTGGGATTTTCGCCATGAACCACTTGTCGTAGATCTTTTGGCCTTCGCCGCCCATATAGAGCGCGGCCGTGGCGGCATCGACCACCTTCTTGAAGGCCGGATCGTCTTTACGCAGCATGATGCCGTAAGGCTCCGGCTTGGAGAACGCGTCCTTCGAGATGACGTAATCGCCCGGCGCCTTCGCGCCGGCAACCAGGCTTGCCAGGAGAATATCGTCCATCACGAAGGCGACGGCGCGGTCGGTCTCCACCATCAGGAAGGCTTCGGCGTGGTCCTTGGCCGGGATGATATTGATGTCGAGCTTACGTTCGGCGCTGGCTTCGGTCAGCTGCTTGATGTTGGTGGTGCCCGACGTGGAGACCACCGCCTTGCCCTTGAGATCGTCGATCGAGTTGATCTTGCTGGATTTCTTCGTGACGTAACGGCTCGCGGTCAGGAAGTGGGTGTTGGTGTAGGAGACCTGCTTCTGCCGCTCGGCATTGTTGGTGGTCGAACCGCATTCGAGATCGATCGTGCCGTTGGCCAGCAACGGAATGCGGGTCGATGAGGTCACCGGATTGAGCTTGACCTCAAGCTTGTCGAGCTTGAGCTCCTTCTTCACGGCATCGACGATCTTGTAGCAAATGTCCATGGCGTAGCCGATCGGCTTCTGACTATCGTCGAGGTAGGAAAATGGAATCGACGAGTCGCGGAAGCCGAGGGTGATGGCGCCGGTTTGCTTGATGTTCTTCAACGTCCCGGTGAGTTCCTGCGCCATCGCCGGTCCCGCGCATAGCGCGGCAGCGAGCGTGTAGCCGATCATAGCATTGCGTTTCATACGTGTGCTCCTTGCTTGGTTGATATCGTCGACTGCTTGAGGATTTCGCTCAGGACCGGCGCAATATAGCGACGAAATTGCCCGGGGTTCTCGCTCATCGGAAAATGACCGAGTTGTTCCATGATGGTGACGCTGGCGCCGTCGATCGAGGCTGCGGTTCGCCTGGTGTCTTCGGGGCTACAGGAGAAATCATATTCGCCGGTCAGCAAATAGAGCGGGCACAGGCCGGTATCGATCTTTCCCACCCGGCCGCGCAGATCGCCGTCGACCCGATAGAAATAGAGATCGCCCTTGAAGACGCCCGGTCCGCCCTGCATGTAGGCCCACAGGGTTTCGCGGCGCGAGACTTCAGGGCTTTGCGGCGCGATCAGGCCGGACACCAGCGCGGCGCACACCTCGCCGCCGTGAACGTCCGGACGATGCAGCCAGGAGGTGTCGTACCACGGCGCCTGAAAGTCGGCGGCTTCCAGCCCGATCAGGGCGCGAAATTCGCGCGCATGGTCGATCGCCAGATTGAGAACGATGCGGCCTCCGATCGAGCACCCCATGACGACGGGCTTCTCCAGCCCCAACGCCCCACAGAAGGCGCGGACGGTTTCGGTGTAGCGGGCCGTGGTCAGCCGGTATTCCTCGCCGGTCCAACTGGCCGGCGGATTGGATTTACCGTGCCAGGGCATATCGAACGCGATGATCCGGAATTTCTTCGAGAATTCTTCGTCGCCAAGCAGATGCCGCCACTGCCGCCCGTCGGAGCCGGCCGTGTGCAGGCACACCAGCGGAATGCCGGCGCCGTTCTCCTCGAAATAGATGCGATGCATCTCGCCGCCGATTTCGACATGGACGTAGCGGCCGATCGTCGGCTCGATATGACCGGTCATGTCGGCACCGCGGGTCCATGCGCCCTTGGCAGCGCCAGCACATCCTTGAAGTACTGAAGATGCGTCATGAACGGATGCAGGTCGCCCTCCAGGCTGGCTTCTTCGCGCTTGGTCAGGGCCAGCAGATCGTGCCAACCCGGCTGGGGTGAGGGTTGCCAATACTCCGACCAGGCCGCTGAAGTCGCGCGATAGGAGAAACGCCAGGACCGCATCAGGACCGGCGCCGGCGTCAGGTCGACGATCCTGCCGCCACGGATCGAAACATGAAACGGGTGATCGAGAGGTCCCAACAGGCACTCGCAGTCGAGCGCCCGGCCGCGCGCAATCAATGCGGGCGCCTGCGCGAGCAGCCCGGGAATTCCGGCAAACGCCTCGATCACGGCGGCATCGGAGGGGTTCGGGGATGGCGTCATGCGCTTCAAGCAGGCGTTTCCCGCAATGCCGGCATTGGCATATGAACGGAACAGGCGCTTCCGCTCTGCCATATCTATGACCCGAACGTCAGGCCATCGCAATGGGCCGTTTGGAGGACCACGGCGATGCGCCGGGCCGTACCGGCTGGCACGCATTTTCCATGGCGCGGCAGGCTCATTGCAGACTTATTGTCGCACGCGATTATTCCGGGCGGAATGCAGCCGGTGCAGCGATTTACCTGCTTTTCATCCGCCTCGTTTTCAGGGAAGATTAAATCCAGTAATCAGAACAAGGCCGGTTCCGTCGTGAGCGGGACCGCAAGGGAGAGACTGAATGGTCCAACGCAATCGCTTGATGATCGCCCTCGCCGCTGTCGGCATGCTGGTATCCGCCGGCGCCGGCGCCCAGGACTATCCGACCAAGCCGATCACCCTGATCGTGCCGTTTCCGGCCGGTGGCGGCGTCGGCGTGATCGGACGCATCGTCGCCGACAAGCTCGCGGCCGAACTCGGCCAGCCGGTGGTGATCGACAACCGCGGCGGTGCGGCCGGCGTGATCGGCACGCGCGTCGCGGCCCGCGCAGCGCCCGACGGCTACACGCTGGT
>JBKJUA010000310.1:0-18297 GCA_046590305.1 Bradyrhizobium sp. | reverse complement strand
CGCGTCCCGAATCCGCGCAATTTCCGCGTCCGATATCTTGACCAGCGGCGGACGCACTACCGCGCGCGGCAGTTTGCCGAGCAGCACCAGCGCTTCCTTCATGCGGTTGTGCATGTCAATGAAGGGATCGGCGTAGAACACCCGCGCCGTCGGGTAGATCCGGTCGTTGAGCCGGCGGGCTTCGGCGAGATCGTTGGCCTTGACCGCGCGGAAGAGCCTGGCCTGAAGATCGGCGATCACGCTGCCGCTGCCGGACAGCAGGCCATTGCAGCCGAGTACCAGCGAACTCAGGAGCCATGCGCTGTTGGTGGACAGCACGTTGATGGGACGTTTACGTCCCTGAAGCCGGCGAATCTGGCTCTCGTGCTGCGGCACAAGTGGCGTCCAGTCCTTGATGGCGCGGATGGTCGGCACCTCATCGAACAACCGCTCCAGCGTCGCCGCCGGATAGCCTTGGCCCGTCGCCAGCGGATATTGAAACACAATGATCGGAAGATCGCTCGCGTCGGCGATGGCCTTGAAATGGGCCAGCGCCATTTCCGGGGACTGGCCGAGCGTGAAGGGCGCCGGTGGAAACACCAGCAGCGCCGAGGCGCCGCCGGCCTGCGCCTCGCGGGCGATCCGCGCCGCCTGCAGGCTGCCGTCCGCCCAGACCCCGTGAATGATCGGCAGCGTGCCGCCGACTTCCTCGCCCGTGATCTCCATGACGCGGCGCTGCTCGTCCGCTGTGCAGGAGGCGACTTCGGTCGAGTGGGCGTTGATCGTGATCGCCGACAGTCCCTGCACTGCGCCGACGTCGCGCAAGTGCGCGCGAAAACCCGGCTCGTCGATCGACAGGTCGTCGTGGAACGGCAGCAGCACCGCCGGAATCACTCCGTGTGGCACGAAATCGGGATGGCGGCTCATGTCTCGTCTCCTTCAGCGTTGTTCTTGTTGGTTTTCCTCACGCGAATTTCGGCTGCGCCGCCGCATGGGTCAGCAGCCGCGCGCGCTCGGTGTTGGGCCACAGCAGCAACAGACCGAGCAGTCCGGATACGACCATGATGACCGCGTTGATGGTGAAGCCGGTCATGTAGCCTTCGAGCGGGGTCGCGGCATGCTTGATCACGGTGCCCATCAGCCACGGCGCCAGGATTCCGGCGAACGTATAGATCGCGCTGTAGATTCCGATCACCGCGCCGCGCTGTTGCACCGGGGTGAATTCTCCCAGCATCGGCGGACAGACCACATAGATCGCGCCGCACAGCCCGGGCCCGAGCACCAGCAGCACGACCTGCAGGCCGGCACCGTTGACATGCGGCATCGCCGCCAGGATCAGGCCGCCGACGATCAGCGGCACCGAGCCGAGCACGCCGCGGGCACCGCGGGTGGTGAACCCCCGCGTCAGCATCACCTGCGATATCCACCCGGCCAGCAGCACAATGACGGCGCCGAACACCCAGGGCAGAACCGTGATCCACCCCGCATCCTTTTGCGAGAAGCCCAATCCTTCGATGATGAAGGATGTGAACCAGGTCAGGCCGAGCGACAGCGCCCAATAGGAGCCGAAGGCCGCAGCACAGCAGCCGATGAAAGTGCGCGACGTCAGCAGCTGGAAATAGGGCATGCGGGGATCGGCCGCGGACATCGCGACGGTCTGCACCAGCGGTCCTTCCCTGCCCATCACCAGCCATGCCACCACCCACATCAGGCCGACCACGCCGAGCGCGCCGAAGGCGTAATGCCAGCTGTGATTGACGATGATCCAGTTCAGCGCCGGCACCGCGAGGATCACGCCGAACGCCGAGCCTTGCGCCAGGATCGCGGTGGGCAGCGTGCGCTTCTCGTCCGGAAACCATTTGTAAAGCGCATGCACTGCCACCGCGAATGCCGGCCCCTCGCCGGCGCCGAGGATGATGCGGCAGATCACCAGCGTGGTGAAGCTGACGGTGCCGACCATCGGGAACTGGGCCAGCGCCCAGATCACCGCCATCGCCAGCAGCACCCAGCGGGTATCGACGCGGTTGACGACGAAGCCGACGGCAAGGGCCGAGATTGAAAACAGGAAGAAAAACGAAGATCCCAGGAAACCGAACTGCTCGGGGTCGAGTTGCAGCTCCGCCTTGATCGGCACGCCAGCGAGGTTGACCACGATCTTGTCGGCAAAATTGACCAGCATGAACAGGAACAGCAGGAACGTGATTTTCCAGGCCCCTTTGAGCGTCGGCTGCGTGGTCATGGGGTCCCCGAGTTTTGACAGCTGGCCCGTTGATCGGCCTCGCCGGATGCTACCCGTGAGGCAAGCCGCAGCGCAACCGGGCATTTCTGGACGGATTGCCGCCCGCAGCGCCCGGCAAGGCCTTCACGATCATGTCGCCGCCACGATTGAGACCGTGATCTGGCGTCGCGCCCTTGGTATAGTGAGCAACCCAGAAAGGCGTTCACAGAGGCATCGAATCCGCTTGGCATCGCAACCGGCAACCCCATCGTGCTGAGCGTCAGGAACCTGACCAAGACCTATCGCTCGGCCGGCGAGCAGGTCGCGGTCCTGCGCGGGGTCAACCTCGATATCGCGGCGGGCGAGCGCGTCGCGTTGACCGGCGAATCGGGCAGCGGCAAAAGTACGCTCTTGCATCTGATCGCCGGGCTGGATGCGGCCGATGGCGGCGAGATCACGCTTGCCGATCAAGCCGTCGCCGATCTCGGCGATGCCGGCCGGGCGGAATTGCGGCGCGACCGGCTCGGCCTCGTGTTCCAGCAGTTCAATCTGATCCCGAGCCTGAACGTCGAAGACAACCTCGCCTTTCAGTCCCGCATTGCCGGCCGTCACGACGCCGGCTGGCATGCCGAACTGGTGGAACGGCTCGGGCTCGGCGTGCTGTTGAAGCGCTATCCCGAACAATTGTCGGGGGGACAGCAGCAACGGGTGGCGATCGGCCGCGCACTGGCGACAAAACCACTGCTGCTGCTCGCCGACGAGCCGACCGGCAATCTCGACGAGGCAACCGCGGACGACGTGCTGGCGCTGACCCGTGATCTGGTGGCGCGCACCGGCTGCGGCTTCCTGATGGTGACTCACAGCGAGCGGCTTGCCGCCACGCTCGACCGCCGGATCCATCTTCATGCCGGATTGATCGCATGAGTCGGGCGCTGTGGATTCTCGCGGTTCTGCTCAGCCACTGGCGGCGGCATCCGATGCAGCTGGCGACCCTGCTGATCGGACTGATCTCGGCGACCGCGCTGTGGAGCGGCGTGCAGGCGCTGAACGCGCAGGCGCGCATCAGTTACGACCGCGCGGCCGCGACCTTCGGCGGCGCGCGCACCGCCATGCTGGTCGGCCGCGACGATACAGCCTTTCCGCAGGCACTCTTTGTCGAGCTGCGCCGCGCCGGCTGGAATGTGTCACCGGTGCTCGAGGGCCGCATTCAGATCGGCGGACGCTCGTTCCGGCTGCTGGGCATCGAGCCGGTCACGCTGCCCGGCGAGGTCGGCAACGCGCCGACGGTCGGACGATCAGGCCTGCAATCCTTCGTCACGCCGCCCGGCGAAATGCTGGTGGCGCGCGAGGTGTTGGCTGATCTCAATCTGCCGGAAGGCGCGCGGCCTTTGACCAGCAGCGGCACCCTGCTGCCGACGCTACGCGTGCAATCGCAACTGGCGCCGGGCGTGCTGGTGGTCGATATCGGCATCGCCCAGCAACTCCTGAACATGCCGGACCATGTTTCGCGGCTCTTGATCGGCAAGATGAAAGGTCCGCGCGCGGCGCTGGAAGCCGTCGCCGGCGACAGGCTGCGTCTGGTCGAACCGGATGCGGAAAGCGATCTCGAACGACTCACCGATAGTTTCCACCTCAATCTGACGGCGTTCGGCCTGCTGTCCTTCGTGGTCGGACTGTTCATCGTCAATTCGGCGATCGGCCTCGCCTTCGAGCAGCGGCGGCCGATGCTGCGCACGCTGCGCGCCTGCGGGGCGTCGGCGCGGATGCTGAACGCGGTGCTTGTGATCGAGCTGGTGGCGCTGGCGCTGATCGCGGGCGTCATGGGACTGGTTTGCGGCTACGGCATCGCGGCATCCCTGTTGCCCGATGTCGCGGCATCGTTGCGTGGTCTCTATGGCGCACAGATTCCCGGGCAACTGACGCTGCGGAGCGAATGGTGGATCGCCGGCCTCGCGATCTCGGTGCTCGGCGCGCTGGCCGCGGCAGCCGCAAGCCTGTTGAAGGCCGCCCGCCTTCCGGTGCTGGTGGCGGCACAGCCGCAGGCCTGGCAACAGGCGCAGCAACGCTGGCTGATATTGCAGAGCGCGGTCGCGCTCGCGGTGTTCGCCGCTGCCGGTTTCCTGCTGTGGTACGGCGACTCGCTGCTGTCGGGCTTCGCCGTACTCGCCGCCTTGCTGCTGGCCGCAGCACTGCTGCTGCCGGCGATCCTGGAGCGCGTGCTGTCGCTGGGCCAGCGTACCGCGCGCCGCCCGCTGTCGGTCTGGTTCTGGGCCGACAGCCGGCAGCAACTCTCCGGGCTGTCGCTGGCGCTGATGGCGCTGCTGCTCGCCCTCGCGGTCAATGTCGGCGTCGGCACCATGGTCGAAAGTTTCAGCCGGACGTTTGTCGGCTGGCTCGACGGCCGGCTGGCGGCGGATGTCTATGTCAGCGCCAGGGACGACGCGCAGGCGACCGCGATCAAGACCTGGCTGCGCGGGCGCGCCGAAGTCGACGCGATCCTGCCCGGCGGCCGCGCCGACACGCAATTTCGCGGCGCCCCGATCGAGGTATTGGGCCTGCCGGATCACGCCACCTACAGCGAACACTGGCCATTGCTGGAATCCGACGGCAATGCCTGGGTTCGGCTGCGGCCGGGCGACACAACCCTGATCAGCGAACAACTGGCCCGGCGTCTGAAACTCGCGATCGGAGACCGCATCGAGGTGCCCGCACCCGACGGCAATTGGCCGCTCGAGATCGTCGGCATCTATGCCGATTACGGCAACCCGAAGGGCCAGATCACCGTCAACTACGCCGCGCTGACCCGGCGTTTTCCCGGCATCCCCGCCACGCGGTTCGGCCTGCGGGTCGCGCCATCACAGATTCCGGCGCTGCTATCGGCAATGCGTGAAAAATTCGGCCTCGGTGACCGCAGCCTTGCGGATCAGGCCACCGTGAAGGCCGAGTCGAAACGGATTTTCAACCGGACCTTTGCGGTGACCGCGGCGCTCAACATCTTCACTCTCGGGGTCGCCGGCATCGCACTGTTGACCAGCCTGCTGACCCTGAGCAATTCCCGGCTGCCGCAGCTGGCGCCGTTGTGGGCGATCGGAATCACGCGGCGGCGGCTGGCCGCGATCGAGCTGATCAAGACGCTGTCGGTGGCGCTGATCACGGCGCTGCTGGCGCTGCCGCTCGGCCTGCTGGTGGCGTGGTGCCTGATCGCGGTGGTGAATGTGAAGGCGTTCGGCTGGCGGCTGCCGTTTCACGTTTTCCCGCTGCAACTGCTCGAGCTGCTTGGTGTCGCGATGGCGGCGTCGCTGCTGGCAGCCCTGCTTCCCGTGATAAAACTGGCGCGCATGCAGCCGGCCAGCCTGATCAAGATTTTCGCCGATGAACGCTAGCATCAAACTATCGCGCCGCGCTTTCGCCGGCGGCCTTGCCCTGCTCGGGCTCGGCGGTGGAGCGGCACGCGCGCAGGGCTTTGCCGGGCTCGGCGAGAACGCGGAAGGGTTTGCAGCCGTGGTGCCCGGCAGGACCTTTGCATTTCCCGCCGATCACGGCCCGCATCCGGAATTTCGTATCGAATGGTGGTACGTGACGGCGAACCTGAGAGATGCCAGCGGTGCTGCCTATGGCGCGCAGTGGACGCTGTTCCGTCAGGCCACCCGGCCGGGCGCGCAGCAGCCGGGCTGGACCAACCAGCAGATCTGGATGGGCCATGCCGCCATGACATCGGCGGATACGCACCGCTACACCGAAGCCTTCGCCCGCGGCGGCGTCGGCCAGGCCGGCGTCGAGACAAAACCGTTTCTCGCCTGGATTGATGCCTGGGAAATGCGCGGGGGCGAAGCGATGCGCGACGCCATGCTGGCGCCGCTCGACCTCAAGGCGTCTGGCGCTGATTTTTCCTACGCGCTGCGGCTTGACGCCGAACGGCCGCTGGTGCTGCAGGGCGACGCCGGTTACAGCCGGAAATCGGACCGCGGACAGGCGTCGTATTATTACAGCCAGCCGTTTTTCAACGCGAGCGGCCGTATTACCATTGGCGACAAGCCAATCGAAGTCACCGGCCTGGCCTGGATGGACCGGGAATGGAGCAGCCAGCCGCTTGGCCCGGACCAGACCGGATGGGACTGGTTCTCGCTGCATCTCAACTCCGGCGAAAAACTGATGCTGTACCGGCTGCGCCAGCAGGACGGCCGCAACGATCTGTTCGGCAACTGGATCGCGTCCGACGGCCGCTCGGTCGAAATAGCATCGACCGACAACAGCATCACGCCGGTTGTCATGACCGACGTCGCGGGCCGAAAGGTGCCGACCGCATGGCGCGTCGCCATTCCCGCCCGCGGCCTTGCGATCGAAACCACCCCGCTGAATGCGAAGAGCTGGATGGGCACCAGCTTTCCCTATTGGGAAGGCCCGATCGGTTTTGCCGGCAGTCACGCCGGATTAGGATATCTTGAAATGACCGGGTATTAGAGCGGCTACGTCATCCCGAGGCGTGAACGAAGTGAGCGAACCACAGATGTGCAATTGCACATCGGGGGATCTCGAGATTCCGGGTTAGATGCTTACGAATCGCCCCGGAACGACACGAAGCAGGGGAACATGGGATGTATCACTTCAGCGCGCTCGTCACCTGCCTCGCCATCGCGTTCTATTTCTTCCTGAGCATCCAGGTGTCGAAGGCGCGCGCCAAATTCGGCGTTAAGTTGCCGGCCATTTCCGGCAATGCCGATTTCGAACGGGTGTTTCGCGTGCACATGAATACGCTGGAATGGATGCCAATTTTCCTGCCTTCGCTCTGGCTGTTTGCGATCTATATCAGCGATCCCGGCGCCGCCGCGCTCGGCCTCGTCTGGATCGGCGGGCGGGCGCTCTATCTGACCGGCTATGCGCAGGCCGCCGAGAAGCGCGGCCCGGGATTTGCCGTCCAGTTCATTGCCGCCGCCATTCTCTGGCTCGGCGCGCTCGGAGCAATCGTGTGGCGCATGGTGCAGGGGTCATGACGGACGACACCTGATAACCGTCAGATTCCGAAACAGCTCACCGTGATTGCGAGGAGCATAGCGACGAAGCAATCCAGCTGTGCTGATGTAAGGGTGGATTGCTTCGCTTCGCTCGCAATGACGAAAGAGAGTTCGGAAGCCTTACGCTACTTCGTCAGCGGGCACCCGCTATCCTTCGCCGGCGGGAACGCCTTGTCGCCTGGCACCACCGCGAGCTGCTTGTAGTAGTCCCAGGGCTTCTTCGACTCCGACGGCTTCTTGACTTCAAACAGATAGAGGTCGTGCACCATGCGGCCGTTTTCCAGCACCTTGCCGCCTTGCGCGAACTGGTCGTCGACCGGAAGCTCCTTCAGCTTCTTCGCCACCGCTTCGGTGTCCTTGGTGCCGGCGGCCTTGACCGCCTTCAGGTAGGCCAGCGTCGCCGAATAGGTGCCGGCCTGGATCATGTTCGGCATCCGGCCGGTGCGCTTGAAGAAGCGCTCGGCGAGTTCGCGGCTCTTGTCGTCGCGATCCCAGTAATAGCCCTCGGTCAGCACCAGCCCCTGCGCGGCTTCGAGGCCAAGTCCGTGCACTTCGGACAGCGTCAGCAATAATCCCGCCAGCTTCTGGCCGCTCTTGACGATGCCGAATTCGGCCGCCTGCTTGATCGAGTTGGTGGTGTCGAGGCCGGCATTGGCGAGGCCGATGATTTTCGCTTTCGAGCTTTGCGCCTGCAGCAGGAACGACGAGAAGTCCGAGGAGTTCAGCGGGATGCGAACCTGGCCCAATACCTTGCCACCCTTGGCCTTGACGAAGTCACCGGTGTCCTTTTCCAGCGCGTAGCCGAAGGCGTAGTCGGCGGTCATGAAGAACCAGGTATCGCCGCCCGCATCCACCAGCGATCCGCCGGTGCCGTAGGCCAGCGCGTGGGTGTCGTAGGCCCAGTGGAAGCCGTAGGGCTGGCAGGCATCACCGGTCAGGCGCGAAGTCGCGGCCCCCACCACGATGTCGATCTTCTTCATCTGCTTCGACAAATCGTGAACCGCGAGGGCGACCGACGACGTCGTCAGCTCGGTGATCATGTCGACGTTCTCGACTTCATACCAGCGCCGCGCGATGCTGACGCCGAGGTCAGGCTTGTTTTGATGGTCGGCGGAAATGATCTCGATCTTGTGGCCGAGCAAGCTGCCGCCGAAATCCTCGGCTGCCATCTTCGCCGCCTCGAACGACCACTTGCCGCCGTAATCGGCATAGACGCCCGACTGGTCGTTCAGAATGCCGATCTTGACGCCTTGCGCCGACACCGGAACCGCCAGCAGAAGACCACCTGTCGCAACGGCCGCGGACAACAATCGCAATCTCATTCATATCCCCCATTTTCTTATGTTCCAGGCACGATATTTTATAACGCGGCGGCTGCCCATCTGTTTCGATCAGGCAAAAAGTATCGCAGGGCCGCGACGCGAGGGATCGATGATCGCTGCCCTAGCCGGCAGAAACGGAACGCTTGTCCTGCCTGCCATCGGCCAGATTGCGGACGCTCATGTTGAAGATCGGCGTGAAGATCAGTCCGAACAGCGTCACCCCGATCATGCCGAAGAATACCGCGACGCCAACCGCCTGACGCATCTCGGAACCCGAGCCTGACGAGATCACCAGCGGCAACACGCCGAGAATGAACGCGAACGATGTCATCAGGATCGGGCGCAGCCGCAGGCCGGCGAGTAAGCCCGATCACTGATCCGAGATTGTGAAGCAGTTCACATTTGCCGGTCGCGGCGGAGGCTATCAGTCTGCAACCCCTTCGTCGCGGAGATCCGCATCTTTCCGTTCAACTTCCCGCCCAAGGGCTTTCTGCGACGGACAGCCTTTGCCCCTGTCGCAGAATACGGCGCTGTTCTCGCTGCTGGAGCGACGAACAGCAGGGAAAACGCCCCGCCCGCGCGCTGGGCCTGCCCGGCGGATTCGGTCTTCGCGAGCGTCAGCGGCACCATGCCGCGCGACGACTCCATCTCGAAGATGGCATTGAGATGCGGCTCGAAATCGTTGATGCTCAGCGTCGCGATATCGGGCGATGATGCCATTGCAGTATCCCTGTGGTTGAGCATTCCCTATAGCACATCGTGTGCGCCCGGCCATCGTATCGATACCGCCGGCCGACCGGACGATCCGAAACGAGGTCCACCATGCACGCGCCATCGTCCTATCCATCGTCAGGCGCCGCAGGGGCGCAGGATCCGAAACACGGCGCCGATCATATCGCGCCGGATTGCGCGGGACAGAATTTCTACGCCGTCGATCGCGGCCTGCGCGACCTGCTCCGGCTGTATCTGCAACCCCACGACTTCTCCCGGCTCGCGCCACACTTCGACCGGCTCGGCACGCTGGCCGGCGGCCGACTCGACGAACTCGCCAGAGCTGCCGACAGGCACCCGCCGGTGCTGCAGGCGCGCGACCGCTTCGGCCACGACGAGGACTGGATCGACTATCATTCTTCCTACCGCGAGATGGAGGCGATCGCGTTCGGCGACTTCCAGTTCCACGCCATGAGCCATCGCGCCGGCACGCTCGGCATGGACCGCCCGCTGCCGGCGGTGGCCAAATACGCGCTCCAATATCTGTTCGTGCAGGCCGAGTTCGGGCTGATGTGCCCGATCAGCGTCACCGACACCTCGATCCATCTGATCCGCAAATTCGCAAGCCGCGAGTTGCAAGAGTACCTGCTGCCGAAAATGCTGTCCGGCGACCTCGCCACGATGTGGAAGGGCACGCAGTTCATGACCGAACGGTCCGGCGGCTCCGACGTCGGCGGCATCGAAACCACGGCCCGCAACGTCGACGGCGTATGGCGGCTCACCGGCGACAAATGGTTCTGCTCGCATGCCGACGCCGATGTCGCCCTGCTGCTGGCGCGGCCCGAGGGCGCGCCGTCCGGCACCAAGGGGCTCGCGCTGTTCGCCATGCCGCGCCGGCGGAAGGACGGCAGCCGAAACGCCTACCGCATCGTCCGCCTCAAGGACAAGCTCGGCACGCGGTCGATGGCGTCGGGCGAGATCCTGCTGGAGGGCGCCGAGGCCTGGATGGTCGGCGAGGCCGATCGCGGCCTCAAGCAGATGATGGAGCAGGTCAACCTGTCGCGGCTGTCGCATGGCGTTCGCGCCGCGGCGATGATGCGGCGCTGCGTCAACGAGGCGATGATTTGCGCACGCCACCGCGCGGCGTTCGGCAAGACCATCATCGAATATCCGCTGCTCCGCCGCCAGCTGCTCAAGATCATGGTGCCGGCGGAACAGTCGCTGTCGATGTTCCTGTTTACCGCCAGCGCCATGGACCGCGCCAATGCCGGCTCCAGACCGGCCGAGGACTGCCTGCGCATCCTCACGCCGCTTCTGAAGTTCCGCGCCTGCCGCGACAATATTCCGGTGGCGACCGGCGCGATGGAAGTCCGCGGCGGCAACGGCTACATTGAGGAGTGGGTGCATGCCAGGCTGATCCGCGACGCCCATGTCGGCGTACTCTGGGAGGGCACCAGCAACATCAACGCGCTCGATATCGTCACCCGCGCGGTCGGCAAGAGCCGAACGCACCGCACGCTGGCGGTCGCGCTGACGAACCTGCTCGATCACGCCCGCTCCATTCCCGCCGCGTTCCGGGACCGCCTGCGCACTGCGCTCGAGCGAACGCTGACCCTGGTTGAGCGCGTCGCGGCCGAGCCGGCGCTGGAAGCCAATGCGCGGCAGGCGGCAAGCGCGCTCTATCACGTCACCAGCGCCATCCTGATGACCTGGGAAGCCGCCCAGCCGGGCGCCGATGCCCGCCGCGCGCTGTACGCGCGCCTGGTCCTCGACCATCGCCTCAGCGCGCAGGACCCGCTGGCGCCCGGTGATGACGAACGCGAAAGCAAAGCAGCGGAACTGGTGTTGTCGCAACGGCCGGTGACGCTGGCGGAGGTTGCGGGGTTGTTGTAGCTCCTGTAGCCCGGATGAAGTGCAGCGAAATCCGGGATCAGCCTCACATCCGCTCCCTCGGATTTCGCTGCGCTCCATCCGGGCTACGGCATTTGGGTTAGACCCTCACAAGACGCCAGCCCGCATTTTCTGGTTCCCCTCACCGCCGACTTCGCTAGATTGGTCCTCAAGGTCTCAACAAGACCAAACCCTCCGGGAGGACAATCGTGCACAAAGGGCGTGTCGTGTTCGGCGCCATGGACGAGGTGGTTTTTGGAACCGCCGCCGCGGAGGCGATCGTGGCGCAGGTCGACCGGCTCGGCGTCAAAAGCGCTTTCCTGATGGTCAGCGGCACGCTGAACCGTGAAACCGGCGAGATCGCGAAAATCAAGGCGGCGCTGGGCTCGCGTTGCGTCGGCACGTTCGACGCGATGCCGGCGCACACGCCGCGCGCCGCCGTGATCGCGGCGTCCGAACAGGCCCGCGCCGCCGGCGCCGACCTCATCGTCACGGTCGGCGGCGGCTCGATCACCGATGGCGCCAAGGCGGTGCAGATCTGCCTCGCCAACAATATCAGAAGCGTCGAGGACATCGACAGGGTCCGCGCCCACAAGGGCGGCTCGCCCAAAATGAACCCGCCGACCGTGCGCCAGATCAGCGTGCCCACCACGATCGCCGGCGGCGAGTTCAGCGCCATTGCCGGGGTCACCAACGAACACACCAAGGTCAAGGAGCGGCTCGCCCATCCGCTGGTGATGCCGGCTGCTGCAATCCTCGATCCCGCGCTGACCGTGCACACGCCGGAATGGCTGTTCCTGTCGACCGGCATCCGCGCCGTCGATCACTGCGTGGAAGGCATCTGTTCGCGCGAGGCGCATCCCTACGCCGACGCGCAGGCGATCAAGGGATTGTCGATGCTGGCGCAGGGCCTGCCGCGGGTGAAGGCCGACGCTGGTAATCTCGACGCCCGGATGGATTGCCAGATCGGCACCTGGCTTTCGATGGGGCCGTTGTCGTCCGGCGTGCCGATGGGCGCCAGCCACGGCATCGGCTATGTGCTGGGCGCCGTCTTCGACGTCCCGCACGGCTACACGTCCTGCGTGATGCTGCCCTCGGTGATGCGCTGGAACAAATCCGTCAACGCGGAGCGGCAGGCGTTGGTATCGGCGGCGATGGGCCAGCCCGGCCAGGATGCCGGCGACGTGCTCGACGCCTTCATTCGCGGGCTCGGCATGCCGCGCAGCCTGCACGACGTGCGGATCGGCCCCGAGCATTTCGACCGCATCGCCGAACAGGCGATGGGGACGCCGTGGGTCCCGCGCAACCCGCGCAAGATCGATTCCCCGGCGCAGTTGCGCGAAATTCTCGTTATGGCCGCCTGAGAAGAAACTGGAGAGAAAATGTACACCGGCAAGCATGCTCATCTTCGTCCGCTGCAGCCCGCCTTCATCATGGCAGGGTCCGGCGAGACCGTAACCTATCGCGAACTGGAGGCGCGCTGCAATCGCCTCGCGCATCTGTTGAGGAATCTCGGCCTGAAGCGGCTCGATCACTATGCGATCTTCATGGAGAACAACAGCCGCTATCTGGAAACCTGCGGCGCCGGCGAGCGATCCGGGTTGTACTACACCTGTATCAATTCGTATTTGACGCCGAGCGAACTCACCTACATCGTCGGTAACAGTGACTCCCGCGTGCTCTTTACATCCGTGGCAAAACTCGACGTCGCCCGCGAGGCGCTCAAGGAGTGCCCCAAGGTCGAACTCTGCATCGTGGTCGACGGCCCCGGCGAGAGCGACCGCATCGTCGGCCTGCGCGAAGCAACGGCGGGACTACCCGGCACGCCGATCGCGGACGAATATGTCGGTACCGCGATGCTCTATTCATCCGGCACCACCGGCCGGCCGAAGGGAATTCTGCGCCCGCTGCCGGAGCAACCGGCGACGCAACAGCTTCCGCTGTTCGATTTCCTTCTCAATCTCTGGCAGTACCGTGAAGGGATGATCTATCTGTCGCCGGCGCCGCTGTACCATTCGGCGCCGCAGGCGGCTGTCAATCTCGCGATCAAGAGCGGCGCCACCGTCATCATCATGGAGCAGTTCGATCCCGAGCGTTACCTCGATTTGATCGAGCAGTGGGGCGTCACCCACACCCAGCTGGTGCCGACCATGTTCTCGCGCATGCTGAAGCTGCCGGAGGCCAGGCGCAACGGTCATGACCTTTCGTCGCTCGAGATCGCGATCCATGCCGCGGCGCCGTGTCCTGCGGCGGTGAAGGAAGACATGATCAAATGGTGGGGCCCGATCATCCACGAATATTACGGCGCCACCGAAGGCCTCGGCTTTACCGCCTGCAACAGCGAGGAATGGCTGGCGCACAGGGGCAGCGTCGGCCGCGTGCTGCTCGGCGACCTCCACATTCTCGATGAGGACATGAAGCCCTGCCCGATCGGCACGCCGGGCACGGTCTGGTTCAAGACCGCAACGCCGTTCGAATATTTCAACGACCCGAACAAGACCCAGGAGGCGCGCTCGCCTGACGGCAGCATGAGCACGGTCGGCGACGTCGGTTATGTCGACAAGGACAATTTTCTGTACCTGACCGACCGCGCAACCTTCATGATCATCTCCGGCGGCGTCAACATCTACCCGCAGGAATGCGAGAACCTGTTGATCACCCATCCCAAGATCGCGGATGCCGCCGTGTTCGGCGTGCCCAATGCCGATCTAGGCGAGGAGGTGAAGGCGGTGGTGCAGCCGATGCCGGGGGTTACGCCCAGCGCTGATCTGGCCGACGAGTTGATCGCTTTCTGCAGCCAGTCGCTGTCACGCCAGAAAGTACCGCGCTCGATCGACTTCGAGGCGGAACTGCCGCGGCTGCCGACCGGCAAGCTCTACAAGCGGCTGCTGCGCGACCGCTACTGGGGCGACAAGACGTCCCGGATTCTGTAAAGGCGGCAACAGGCCTGTGACCCGCTATTGCGCGGCGAACGGATACGGCGTGGCATAACCTTTGAATAGGTTCACGCCGCGTAATCCTGTACGGATTGAACCGGACCGACCGGAAGGAAAATGAGTGGCCGCACCGATCATTATCGATGTCTACAGCGATGCGCTGGTGGTGCTGGGAACCGCCGGCATCGTCGTTCCGCTGGTGCGACGCTTCGGGCTCAGCCCGGTGCTCGGCTATCTCGCGGCAGGCGCCATCCTCGGCCCGCTCGGACTGGGTTCGCTGATCAAGCAGTTTCCGTTGCTGTACTGGGTCACCGTCGTCGATGCCCGTAACGTGGCCGGCATCGCCGAACTCGGCGTGGTCTTCCTGCTGTTCATTATCGGCATGGAGCTGTCTTTTGAGCGTCTTAAAACCATGCGCCGCCTGGTGTTCGGACTGGGAAGCCTGCAGATCATCCTGTCCACCGCCGTGATCGCCGGCATCGCCAGCCTGTTCGGCAACCCGCCCACGGTATCGATCATCCTCGGTGCTTGCCTGGCCTTGTCCTCGACCGCGATCGTGATCGAGGTACTTTCCAACCACGGCCGGCTCGCCACCACCGCTGGTCGCACCAGTTTCGCGGTCCTGCTGGCGCAGGATCTCGCGGTAATACCGATGCTGCTGCTGGTCTCGATCATGGGCAGCCGTTCGGGCGACTCGGTCATGACCCATCTTGGCTTTGCGCTGGTGAATGCGACTCTGACCGTCACAGCGATCGTCATCGTCGGCCGCCTGCTGTTGCGACCGCTGTTCCGGCTGGTGGCTTCCACCGCCTCGCATGAGCTGTTCGTGGCGGCGGCGCTGTTCGTGATCATCGGCGCCGGGGTTGCCGCGGCCGCGGCCGGACTTTCGATGGCGCTGGGAGCGTTCATCGCGGGGCTGCTTCTCGCCGAGACCGAATTCCGCAAGGCGATCGAAACTACTATCGGTCCCTTCAAGGGGCTGCTGCTGGGCGTGTTCTTCTTTACCGTCGGCATGAGTATCGACATGCGCGAGCTTGCCCGCGAACCGCTGCTGCTCCTGGCTTCCGTCGTCGGGCTCATTGTCATCAAGTCCGTCCTGTTGATCGGCCTCGCGCGGATCTTCCGCCTGTCCTGGTCGGCTGCGATCGAAACCGGCCTCCCGCTCGGCCCCGGCGGCGAGTTCGCATTCGTCGGCATCGGCCTTGCAACCTCGCTCGGGCTGATGGGCGCCAATGTATCGAGCTTCGTCCTGACGGTGACGTCGATCACCATGGCGCTGATCCCGGCGCTGTCGCTGGCCGCGCGGCGCCTGGCGCCCAGATTCCGGGAGCCGAGGGCGCTAGACCCGGAACTCGCCGTTACGCCGGCGGGTAGCACCGGACATGCGATCGTCGTCGGCCATGGCCGGGTTGGGCAGGTTGTCTGCACCCTGCTGGACCGGCACGGCTGTCCCTATTTTGCCGTCGATAATGACGCCGCCGCCGTGCCCGAACAGCGGCGAAGCGGACGCGAGGTCTATTACGGCGACGCCACGCTCCCCGAATTCCTCCGGAATTGCGGAGTCATGGAGGCCAAGGCCGTGATCGTCACGGTTGCCGCGGCAGATGCGATTGACGAAGTCGTGCGGCAGGTGCGCGCGTTGCGAAGCGACATCGTGATCGTTTCACGCGCGCGCGACGCCGCCCATGCGCGCCACCTTTATGCGATCGGCGTCACCGATGCCGTGCCCGAAACCATCGAAGCCAGCCTGCAATTGTCGGAAGCGGCACTGATCGGCCTCGGGCAAGCCACAGGGCTGGTCATTGCCTCGATCCATGAGCGGCGCGATGAGTTCCGCCGTGAATTGCAGCAGGCGGCGGGGCTGACCAGCGACGAGCCGTCGAATTCGATTCGGCGGAAGACACTTCGACGGCCTTAGCGTGTGACGACGATGGCGATCGTCACGCCGCCGCGATCAGCGAGCTCAGCGGCACGTCCAGCGCATAGACGAAGCCGGACGGAGCGTAGCTGAGATGCACCTGGCCGTTCAATTGCTGGCCGAGCGACTCCATCATGCGGGTACCGAAGCTGCGGCGTTCCGGCGGGTTGACCGGAGGGCCGCCCTTTTCGGTCCAGGTCAGGCGGAGCCGCTGCTTGTCACGATCGATGGTCCAGGCGATTTCGACGCGGCCGGTCGCGATCGAGAGCGCGCCGAATTTCGTGGTGTTGGTGCATAGCTCGTTGAACGTCATCGCCAGCGCAATGACGGCGCCCGAAGTGATCCGCAGATCCGGCCCGTTGAAGTGAAAGCGCCGGGCGCCCTGGCTTTCGAACGGCTCAGTCGCGCCGCTGAAAGTGTGGGTGAGGCTGGCATTGGACCAGCTGATCTGCATCAGGAGATCGTGGGCGCGGCCGAGCGCGGCCAGACGGCCCTCCATGGCCTGCTGCCCATGCTCGATGCTGGGCGCCGCGCGAAAGCTTTGCGACGCGATCGCACTGACGGTGGCGAGCGTGTTCTTGATGCGATGATGCAGTTCGCCCAGGATCAGCTTCTGCAGCTTGTCGGCGGCTTCGCGTTCCTTGGCGTCGATGCCGGCCTGCGCCAGCAGCACCTTGGCGTCGATACCGGCCTGTTCGAGCAACACCCGAAGGCTGTCGTTCTCCGCCGACAGCACGGCCTCATGCGCCGAGAGGTGCGGCGGCTCGATGGGCGCGGCTGCCGGAACGGATGCTTCCGTGGGAACGATCGCCTCCGGCGGCGGGATCGGACCTGGAATGATCTTCAGCGCGCCATGGCCGACCATGGTCTGCAATTCGGTGATCATTTGCTGCATCCCCAGCGGCTTGCCGAAGAAACGGCTGTCGGCCGGCCTCTCCGCGTCCGATGGCTTCACCTGGCCGGAAACCAGGATGATCTTGATGCCGGGCCAGCGGTTGTGCACCGTGTGGGCGAGCTTCAGTCCGTCCATGCTGCCGGGCATTTGAATGTCGGTGAACAGCAGGGATATGTCCGAGCGGGACTCCAGGATCGACATCGCCTCGTCGGCATTGACGGCTTCGACCGAATGAAACCCGGCATCCTCCACGATATCGACAGCCCGCATGCGCAGCATCATTTCGTCCTCGACGATGAGAACGTTCGGTACCTTTGTTGGACCCTCTGACATTGGTAGCCATACTCTTACTTGAGGGAGAAGGGATGACCAGGACGGCGGTTCCATATGACGCGCAAATAAAGTTCGCAACAGCTGGGGGCAAGCCGACGCCCATGCCATATCACCGCCCCAACGCGGCGTCCATATTTGCTCAAGAAAGGCGTGGCCGGGAACCATTCCTGCCCCGAGGATTGACTCATTGGCAATAATGCGGCGCCCGGCCTGTCGGCGATCGGCAGCCTTCTTCAAGCTTGCGGGGTAATCGCTTGCTCAGATATCGTTGGACGGGGCCGTGAAATCGGCCAGCAGCTTGTATTTGACGGATCCGGTGGCCATTTGATGAAGGCGGCCGTACTGGGCGGGAGGGATTGATTGCGCCGCCCGCTTCGAGCAGCAGACCGTGTCCAGCAAATTCCGGATAATCATGGCATCGGAGTAATCAGTTTGAAGATTCGCGTCGGGTACGAGATGATCTACGACTTTCCGCAACCCACGCCCATGATCATGGTCCTGGGTGCGCATTTCACGCGGGCCTCCGACGTCATCATCCCCGATTTCCTGACCGTCAGTCCGTCGGTCGAGATCACGCCCTATCGCGACGGTTTTGGTAACTGGTGCAGCCGCATTGTGGCACCCGCCGGCCGCGTGCGACTGGCGGCCGACGGAATGGTCCGCGACAGCGGCTTGCCGGACCCGATTGTGCCGTCGGCCCTTCAGCATGCGGTGGAAGACCTGCCGGCGGAGACCCTGGTCTATCTGCTCGGCAGCCGCTATTGCGAAACCGACCGACTGTCCGACGTGGCCTGGAAGCTGTTCGAGAAAACTCCGCCGGGCTGGGCGCGGGTTCAGGCGATCTGCGATTTCGTTCACAACCACATCAAGTTCGGCTACGAGCACGCCCGCGCCACCAAGACCGCGGCAGATGCGTTCGACGAGGGCAAGGGCGTCTGCCGCGACTATGCCCATCTCGCCATCACCTTCTGCCGCTGCATGAATATTCCGGCGCGCTACTGCACCGGCTATCTCGGCGACATCGGTACGCCGAAACCCTGGGCCGCCGGAGATTTCGCCGGCTGGTTCGAAGCCTATCTCGGC
>JBKJUA010000127.1:0-12991 GCA_046590305.1 Bradyrhizobium sp. | reverse complement strand
GACAGCGCGCCGAACAGTTTGGTGCCGTCGGTTTCGCCGTCGGCCTGTCCGGCCTCGACGACGCGAACCTCGACGCCCTTGATCTTCTTGAGGCTGTCGACCAGCGCCTCGCGCGCTTTGTCGGTTTCGCGGTTGCGCTCGCCGAAATTCTGGCTCGGGCTCTTGTCGATCACGACAGCGGCGACCGACGACAGCGGCTCGCGGTCCTCGCGGGTGAACGACGGATTGGCCAGCGCCAGCAGGATCAGCGCCAGCGCGGTAACCCGCACCGCGGCGCCGCGGGCGCGGGCGAGCAGCAGCAGCGCCGCAATCACGGCAATGGCGGCCAGCGCGATCCAGAGCACCATCGAGGGAACGAGCGGGGTGAAGGCGATACCGTACTGCATGCTATTGCCCGAGCCGTTCGATCAGCGCTGGCGCGTGCACCTGGTCGGCCTTGTAGTTGCCGGTCAGCGTGTACATCACGATGTTGACGCCGGCGCGGAAGGCGAATTCGCGTTGCCGCGGTTCGCCCGGCGTCAGCGGCAGCATCGGCTGGCCGTCCGGACGCAAGGCCCAGGCGCCGGCCAGATCGTTCGAGGTGATGATGAGCGGCGAGACGCCATCGCCGCCGCGGGCCGGCCGCGAGGCCGCTTCGTCGTCTTCGTCGCGCGGCAGGGTTTCAACCCAGGTCTGGCCCGAGGTGAAGCGGCCGGGGAAGTCGCGCAGCAGATAGAAGGTCTTGGTCAGCACGTGCTCGCGCGGCACCGGCTCGAGTTCGGGAACGTCGAGCGAGGAGAGAATGCTGCGCAACGCCAGCATGCCCGGCGTTTGCGATGCGCCATCGGCGCCCGGCGGCGCCTCGACGGCGTCGCGGGTGTCGAACAGCACGGTGCCGCCCTGCTTCATGTAGGCGTCGATGCGGTTGATGGCGTCCTGCGCCGGCTTCGCAGCCCCCGGCAACACCGGCCAGTAGATCATCGGGAAGAACGCCAGTTCGTCGCGCGCCGGATCGATGCCGACGGGATCGCCGGCTTCCAGCGCGGTGCGCTGCGCCAGAAACAGCGTCAGCCCGGACAGGCCGGCCTTGACGATGGAGTCGACGTCGGCGTTGCCGGTGACGACATAGGCCAGTCGGGTCTGCGACACCGCCTTGATGGCGAACTCGTCCGTGTTGGCATGCGCCGGTCCGGAGGTCGGCACGATCGTGGACAGCGCCAGGGCGATAGCCAAAGCGGCGGGTACCGCGCGCCGCCGCAACAGTGCCGCGATGCCAGCGCCGAGCAGCGCGACGATCACGGCATCGATCAGGAACAGCGCCAGCGATGAGGCCAGCAGAATTCCCCGGAGGTCGCGCGGTTCGGCATTGGTGTAGCTGGCGCGCTGCGCGCGCAGCGAAGCGGTGTCGAGCGGCGCGATACGGTCGGCCGCCGCCAGCGCGTTGACCGCGAGCGGGCCGTCGGCAGGGCCATAGAAACCGGGCGGATGATCCGGCGTCGCACGGTCGCGGAAGTCGGCGCGCAGCGGCTTCGCCGTCGAGGGCGGCGGTCCGAACGCGCCGAAGCCATCGAGCGTGCGCAGCGGCGCCACCGTTTCCGTGCCGGCTTCGCCGGCGACGCCGGCGCCCGGCGTCGAGGTGTAGCCGGAGACATCGACGATCCGCCGCAGCATCTCGACGAAGCTGCCGGACATCGGCAGGTCGGACCAGCGCATGTCGGCGCTGACGTGAAACAGGCTGACCACGCCCTTGCCGCGATGCTCGCCGGTCACCAGCGGCGTGCCATCCTCCAGCGAGGCCCAGCTCCTTGCCGACAGCGCCGCGTTGGGTTCGGCGAGCACCTGCCGGGTGATGGTGATATCCTTCGGCACGACAAGGCCCGCGAACGGCCCGTCGGTTGCGAACGAGGCCAGCCGCTGCGGTTTTTCCCAGGTGAGACTGCCGCCGAGGCTGCGTCCGCCGCGGCGCAGCTTGACCGGCACCAGATCGTCGTCGGCCTGCGCCAGCCGCGGGCCGGCGAACCGCACCAGCACGCCGCCTTGCTCGATCCATGCGCCGATGCGCTCGCGAATTTCCGGCGACAGAGTGCCGACATCCGCCATCACGATCATCGGCAGCTTCTGGTCGAGAAACTGCGTGATCGCCTGTTGCGGCGAGCCGCGATCGCCGAGCCGCACGTCGGCGAACGGCGCCAGCGCGCGGGTCAGATAGAATGTCGAGGCCAGCAGCGGCTGCGCGGTGTCGCTGGTCGATCCCGAAACGATGCCGATGGCGCGGCGGCGCCAGCGCTTGTCGAGCAGCTGTACCGCGCCCGCGGATCGCTCGCCGGCTACTTCGAGCCTGGAAATGTCGTTGCGCAGTTCGACCGGAAGATCGAACGATGCTTCGGTCTCGCGATCGCCAGGCGTAAAGCTGTAGCGGGCCTCGCCGATCGGCGAACCCTTCAGGTCGATCGCGCGCACCACGCCCGCGGCGACGCCGCCGCCGGTGCGCAGCACCTTCACCGTCATCTTCGCCGCGGCATTCTCGGCCGCGGCCAGCGCTAGCGGGGGGGCGGTACCGCCTTCGTAGAGCGTCAAGGTGCGATCTCCGATGGTCTTGCCGAGGGCTTCGATGAATTCCGTGCCGCGTCCGGTATCGACGCCATCCGACAGCCAGGCGATCTCGGCGTCGCCGGTGGCTTTGAGGAAACGCTCCAGCGCCGGCAGGGTTTCCACCCGCTCGATCGAATAGGGTTTGGGCGAGAGCTGGCGCAGCGCCACCCGCGCCGTGCCCGCCGGCATCAGCGTGATGTCGCGCGTGGGGTCGGACAACGGCACCAGGGTCACACCGCGCCGGTCGTTGTCGGCATTCGCGATCAGTTCGTCCGCCGCCTTGATCCTGCTGTCCCAGCTCGCCGCCGCACTCCAGCCGTCGTCGAGCAGGATCACCAGCGGCGCGCTGGAGCCGGCGAGGCCGGTTTGCGGATTCCAGATCGGTCCGGCCGCCGCCAGGATCACCAGCGCCGCGGCGGCGAGCCTCAGAAGCGTCAGCCACCATGGCGTGCGCGAGGGGGTCTCCTCCTTCGGCGCGATGTCGAACAACAGCCGCGTCGGCGGAAACTCGATGCGCCGCGGCCGCGGCGGCATCACCCGCAACAGCCACCACAGCACCGGCAGGCTGAGCAGGCCCAGCAGCAGCAAGGGTTGGGCGAAAGCGAGGGGGAGCCCGGCGATCATGCCCGTCGCCCCACTTTGACGGTGGCGCCGCGCGCGCTGCCCTTGCTCACCATCATGCCCGAATGCAGGAAAAGCAGCAGTTCGGCGGCCGAACGGCTGGTGGTGTGGGTCGAAAACAGCCAGTCGAGCTTGTTGGTTTCGGCGCGAATTTCGGCGCGGTGCAGCGCCACGCGCGCCACGTAATCGTCGGCCCATTTTTCCGCGCGGCCGGCGGTGATGACAGTGCCGTTCTCCGGTTCGACGAATTCGATCCGGCCGGAATAGGGGAAGGTTTCCTCGGCGGGATCGACGACCTGGATCAGCGTGCCGTGCGCGCCGGAGGCCGACAGGCCCGCCAGCATGGTTCTGATTTCCTGTAGCGGCGACCAGAAATCCGACAGCACCACGATTTCGGCCAGCGCCGAGGGCAGGAAGGACGGCGGCAGGCTGAGCCTTGCCGCGTCGTCATGCAGCATCGCCTGCGCCATCTTGTCGATCACGCTGCGGCTCGCGGTCGGGTTCATCAGGCCGGGAATGCCGACGCGTTCGCCGCCCGCGACCAGCAATTCGGCGAGTGCGAAGGTGACGATCAGCCCGCGCTCCAGTTTGCTGTCGCGGGCCTGTTTCGACGCGAACGCCATCGACGGCGAGCGGTCCGGCCACAGCCACACCGTATGCGAGGCCTCCCATTCCTGCTCGCGGACATAGAGATGATCGTCGCGCGCCGAGCGCCGCCAGTCGACGTTCTGCGACGGCTCGCCCGAAACGAAGCGGCGGTACTGCCAGAAACTTTCGCCGGCGCCGGCGCGCCGCCGTCCATGCAGGCCGTGGATCACGTTGGCGGCGATGCGGCGGGCTTCGAGCACGAGCCGGGGCAGCGATGCCGCGAGCGAACGGCTTTCGCCGTCGGCTCGTCGGATGGCTGTGATCTCTCTCGGCGCGTGCCCGGTGTCCGCCGCCATCAACCGATCCGTGTCTTCAATTGCCTGATGACGTCGGGGATGGTGCGGCCTTCGGCGCGGGCGGAGAAGGTCAGCGCCATGCGGTGCTTGAGAATCGGTTCCGCCAGATCGAGCACGTCGTCGATCGAGGGCGCGAGGCGTCCGTCGAGCAACGCGCGGGCGCGCACCGCAAGCATCAGCGACTGGCTGGCGCGGGGGCCCGGCCCCCAGGCGATCAGCTTGCCGGTTTCGCCGCCTTCCTCGCCCGGACGCGCCGAGCGCACCAGTGACAGGATCGCTTCGACCACGGAATCGCCGACCGGCAGCCGGCGCACCAGCCGTTGCGCCGTGATCAGGATCTCCGAATTCATCGCCGCCTTGGCCAGCGTTTGGTCGGCGCCGGTGGTTTCGAACAGGATGCGCCGCTCGGCGTCGCGGTCCGGATAATCGACGTCGATCTCCATCAGGAAGCGGTCGAGCTGCGCTTCCGGCAGCGGATAGGTGCCTTCCTGCTCCAGCGGATTTTGCGTCGCCAGCACGTGGAACGGCTTTGGCAGATCGTGGCGCGCGCCGGCGACCGTGATGTGCTGCTCCTGCATGGCCTGTAGCAGCGCGGACTGGGTGCGCGGGCTGGCGCGGTTGATTTCGTCGGCCATCAGCAACTGTGCGAATACCGGTCCGGAGATGAAGCGGAACGAGCGCTTGCCGGAAACGCTCTCGTCCAGCACTTCGGCGCCGAGAATATCCGAAGGCATCAAATCGGGCGTGAACTGGATGCGCTTGGCATCGAGCCCGAGCGTAATCCCCAAGGTTTCCACCAGCTTGGTCTTGGCGAGGCCGGGCACGCCGATCAGCAGCGCATGGCCGCCGGACAGGATCGTCACCAGGGTATTTTCGATCACCCGGTCCTGGCCGAAGATCACGGTGGAGATTGCATTTTTCGCGGTGCGAATTTGGCCGACGACCTCTTCGGCCGCGCGGACGATCCCGTCGTCGAGTTTTTCGACATTGTCTGCGCCAGCCATTCGGTTCTCCTTGAGGCGAAATCTTCGGGTCACGTCCCGGGATCATCCAGCCCCGCAGCGCCGCTTGCGCCATGATGCCGGCAACCCCATGCTAATCGTACGCGAAGGCCATGTATTCGTTGAATTAAACTATCCCCACCTTATCGGCGTTTCGGGGTATGAACGGCATCACGATGTAGCGACCTGCGCGGTAGTCTATTCCGGTATCGCGTCCGGGGCATGCACCGAAAGCTGCATCAATCGTGCCAAATCGAGCGGCAGAGTCAGGGCAAACAATGGCGAAGCAAGGGCAGACCAGCTCTCAGGGCCTTGAAGGGCTGACCGCTGCGGCGACCGACGCTGCGAAAACCAGCCCTGCCGCGAAGGGGCTGCCGCCGGTGCATCTGTGGAACCCGCCGTTCTGCGGCGATCTCGACATGCGAATCGCCTCTGACGGGACCTGGTTTTACCTGGGCACGCCGATCGGGCGGCCGGCGCTGGTCCGCCTGTTCTCGACGATCCTGAAGCGTGAGGACGGCAAGCACTTTCTCGTGACCCCGGTGGAGAAGGTCGGCATCCGGGTCGACGATGCCCCGTTTCTCGCCGTCGAGATGACCAGGGAAATAGATGACCGCGGCCGGCTCCTGCGCTTCCGCACGAATGTCGACGACTGGGTGCCCTGCGATGCCGCCCACCGCTTGCGATTCGAGGCCGCCGCCGACGGCGGCCTGACGCCCTATCTGCACGTGCGCGCCGATCTGTGGGCGAAGGTGACGCGGGCGCTCTACTACGATCTGGTTGACATGGGCGAGGAGCGGGTGGTCGATGGTGTCACGATGTTCGGGATCGAATCCGGCGGCGATTTCTTTGCGATGGCCGATGCGCAGCAGGTGAGGGACGCGCTTTGAACGAGCCGATGCTGAAGACGGATCCGGCCGCGATCAGCTCCATGGAGTTTTTCGATCGCAGCCGGGCGCGGCTGGGCTTCGACGTGCCGCCGGGCCTGATCGACCCCAACATCATCCCGAAGAGCGGCGATCACGGCACCGACCGCATGCTGGAGATCATCGCGCGCGAGCAGCCGGTACGGCCCGCCGCTGTGTTGATCCCGGTGGTGGACCATCCGCAGCCGACCGTGCTGCTGACCCAGCGCGCCGCGCATCTCAACGATCACGCCGGCCAGATTGCCTTTCCCGGCGGCAAGATCGATGTGACCGACGCCTCGCCGCTCGACGCCGCGCTGCGCGAGGCCGAGGAGGAGATCGGGCTCGATCGCAGGTTCGTCGAGCCGCTCGGCTATCTCGATCTCTACGCGACCGGTTTCGGATTTCGCATCATGCCGACGGTGGCGCGGGTGAAGCCGGGCTTCAGGCTGCACATCAACAAGGGCGAAGTGGACGATGCCTTCGAGGTGCCGCTTGCGTTCCTGATGGACCCGGCCAACCATCAACTGCACAGCAAGGAATTCCGTGGCATGGAGCGATCCTATTACGCCATGCCGTTCGCCGAACGTTATATCTGGGGCGCCACCGCGGGCATTCTGCGCGTGCTGTACGAACGGATAGTCTTGCGATGATCCGTCCGGTCCTGACCGAAGTCGGAATTTTCCTGATCCCGTTCGCGCTCTATGCCGCGTTCCTGGTCGCAACGCGATCCGGGCTGCTGGTGCGCTCGTCATGGCCGCTGCATGTCGTCGCCAGGCTGTTGATCGGCGCGCTGGTGCTGGTCGTCATCAGCTTCATCCTGCTGGCGCATTATTCCGGGGCGCCGCCGGATTCGACCTATGTGCCGGCGCATCTGGAGAACGGCAAGCTCGTCCCCGGAGTTGAAAAATGAGCGATGCGCGCGTGCTGTCGGACGCGCCCTGGCTCAGATCCGGACCAACCGCCCGCGTTCTCGAACTGCTCAACGGCGGCGGCGAGGAGGCGCGCGTGGTCGGCGGCGCGGTCCGCAACGCGCTTTTGAAGCGTCCCGTCGCCGACATCGATATCGCGACCACCGCGCTGCCCGCCGAGGTGATCCGCCGCGCCAAAGCCGCCGGCATCAAATGCGTGCCGACCGGCATCGACCACGGCACCGTGACGCTGGTGGTGGATTCGCATCCGTTCGAAGTCACCACCCTGCGCGAGGATACCGAGACGTTCGGCCGCAAGGCGGTGGTCGCGTTCGGCCGCGACTGGGTCCGCGACGCCGAGCGGCGCGATTTCACCATCAACGGCCTGTCGGTCGATGCCGCCGGCCTCGTGCATGACCATGTCGGCGGATGGGACGATATAGCCGCAAGGCGCGTGCGCTTCATCGGCGATCCCAACGCGCGCATCGCCGAGGATTATCTGCGCATCCTCAGGTTCTTCCGCATTCATGCCGCCTATGGCGCGGGTGAGCCCGACCGCGACGGCACGCTCGCCTGCATCGGCGGCCGCGCCGGCCTCGCCACGCTGTCCGCCGAGCGCGTGCGGATGGAAATGCTCAAGCTGATGGTCGCGGACGGCGCGGCGGTCGCGGTGCAGGCGATGGCGGATGGTGGGCTGCTGCAATTGATCTGCGGTGGGGTCGTCTACACCGGCCCCTTCGCCGCGATGATCGCGGCGGAGCGCCTGATGGGACTTGCGGCCGATCCGGCTCGCCGGCTCGGCGCGCTCGCGGTCGCCGTCACCGAGGATGCGAAACGCGTCGCGCTGCGCCTGCGTCTCACCAATGCCGAAACCAGGGCGCTGGATTCGATGGGCCATCGCTGGTGGCGGCTCGCCGGCATGGACGAGACGATCGCGCGGCGCAGGCTCTACCGGCTCGGCGAGGACCGCTACCGTGACCGGCTGATGCTGGCATGGGCGCGGGCCGGGCGAGGCGTCGATCCGGCGCCATGGCGCGAACTCGCGACCCTGCCGGCGCGCTGGAGCGCGCCGAAGTTCCCGCTGAAGGCGGCGGATTTCATCGCGCGCGGCATCGCCCAGGGCCCGCTGCTCGGACAGGTGCTGGCGCTGGCCGAAGACGGCTGGCTGGCGGCGAATTTCCCGCTGGAGCAGTCCGCCGTGCAAGCCATTGCCGACCAGGCCGTCGCGCGCTTTGCCCGCGACAACAGGTTGTGAGCTTTCTTCCTTGAGCCATCCGGCCTGGTGCTCGTGTGGCGAAGGATATGGCGTCGGATGGCTGGCTTGTCTTCAGGTTGAAGGCTGGCCGCTATTTGCTGTAGTGCGCGTCGCTCACCTTCTCCATCCAGTCGACGTTCTTGCCGTTGGGACATTCCTGAACCGCGGCGCCCGAGCGGACATGAGCTCCAGCGGACATGAGCCCCAGCCAGTCGGAGCCAACCGCATGCCATTCCCGGCTGAAGGCTTGGGCGCACGCGCCAAGGCGTGCGGGACCGGGCGCCAGGATTCACCGTCTATCCGACGCATTGTCTTCACAAATCGGCGAGACAGGGGCGCCTTGCCCTTGTGGGGTGGCACCCGAACTCAGGACCGTGGATCCAGATCAACGGTCAAACCCGGTGCATTGCTCTAGTCGAGGCTTCGAAGCGTTGAACATAACCGCCGACACGGGAGCCCTGAAATACGCAAGAGTTTGGTTGTAGCCGCCGCAGCGCTATCGATTGCAGCAGTCGATGCTCACGCACAAGTGCCGCTCAGTAGCTACGCCGATGCCAACGGGTATCTCGACGTCCAGAAACTCACTTGCGCACAGCTGGCTGGAACATTCCAGGAAGACGCCGATCTTTTCTCTTTTGGTCGCCTGGTATAGCGGGTGGTACAATGGACTCGCAAAAAAACATCTGGCGAACCCTGACAGGGCCAAGAGGCTCGAGCACGAGATCGTAGTCCATTGCAAAGCCAACAGGGGCATACGTGTTATTGATGCCATCGCCGTTGTCTTCAAGGATGAGAGGATGCGCCTTGGCATCGAGATGGCGAAATGAACCTGAAGTTCGCATGATGGATCACAGACCTCAGAGCCAATCGTGCGGAGCAAACATCATGGCGCAGCTGCGGCAAGTACGACTGATTGCCCGCACTAATTGTATGCGACCTAACTGATGAACACGACGCGCCCAAGCCGTTGGGTCTTCAGGTTATTGGTGTCAGAGCGGTAACTGGCGTGCTGTCCGCTCAAAGGCAATTGTCCGGGTACACAATTCCTACGATCCGGCCTCTACCGGCAGGCCAGCCGCTTTCCACTCCGGAAGTCCATCCTCGAGTCTGCGTGCGTTGAAGCCTTTGCTCCGCAGCGCCGCAACCGCTTCGAATGACATGACGCACCAGGGGCCGCGACAATAGGCGACAATATCGCGCCCGGCTACGAATGAGGACAATCGGCCTTTGAGTTCGGCAATCGGCACATTTATGGCGCCGGGGAGATGCCCAAGTTCGAACTCATCGGACGGCCGCACGTCCAAGATGGTGACCAAATCCTTCTTTATTCGCCTTGCGAGTTCGTCGCGAGAAACGGGCTCCATGTCGTCGCGACGATGAAACCAGGTGTGCACAACCCGTGCAACTTCGGCGGATTGACGTTCGGCCACTGTTCGGACGGCAGCGAAGGCAGCAAGAACACTCTCATCAGACAAGCGATAGTTGACGAATTTGCCATCCCGCTCGGATACAACAATACCCGCCCGGCGCATCGTCTGGAGATGCTGCGAAACGTTCGCTGTGGGAAGTTTCATCTTCGCCGCGAGTGCCTCAACACTTCGTGACCCTTGCGCAAGATGCTCGATCAGTTCAAGGCGCTGCGCATTTCCCATCGCTTTTGCGACCGATGCGAACTGCTCGTAGAGCGTTTGCTTTGGATTGCTGATTGACACCTTGTCCTGGCCCACGCTAAATCATTCAACGTAATTATTGAATGTATCATGCCGCCTCGGTAAGGCAACGTTCCATGAAAACCTTTCCAGAGGGCCCGCCTCGCCGCATGGCTCGCCGATCAGACATTCGGGTAGGAACCTGATGTTGTCGTCCATGCACAAACAGGTGCTGATCCTGGCAACTGCTCAAGCGCTGTTTCAGACTTCATCCGTCATGGTCATGACAATCGGCGGGTTGGCGGGAGGGATTATCGCATCCCGTCCCGAATTGGCCACCATGCCAATCGCCGCAATGTTCCTGGGAACGGCAACCACCACTTTTCCGGCTTCTTTGTGGATGACCCGCGTCGGCAGACGCGCCGGGTTTGTTCTTGGTGCGATGCTCGGCGTCGCAGGTGGATTAACGGCGGCCGTGGGCATCTATATCGGCTCGCTTTTTCTGCTTGCCTGCGGAACCTTCCTTATTGGTTCCTACCAGGCTTTCGCGCAATTCTACCGCTTTGCCGCAGGAGAAGTATCAGATGATACGTTCCGTCCGCGCGCTATCTCGCTTGTACTTGCCGGAGGCATCGTCGCGGCACTTGCTGGGCCAATGGTGGGTAGCTTCGGCGCTTCGCTACTGAGTGCCCAATATGCCGGGTCATTCATCTTGCTCGCGATCGTGGCGCTGCTTGGCGCCATAGTGCTTGGAGGTTTGCGCGTTCCCCAGCCGAAGGAGGACCCAAATCCCACCTCATCCGGCCGATCATGGTCTGAAATCGTTTCCCAACCCGCCTATCTGGTTGCCCTGTTCGGTGCGGCGACGGGATACGGCGTCATGATCCTCGCGATGACCGCAACGCCTCTCGCAATGGTGCATCATCACCACGATCTTTCGAGCGCTGCGACCGTAATTCAGCTCCATGTGCTGGGCATGTTTCTGCCATCCTTCTTCACCGGGGCGCTCATTGCTCGCTTTGGAGTTCTGCAAATCATGTTGGTGGGCGTCTTGTTGCTTGCCGCACATGTCGTAACGACCCTCTCGGGGACCGGATTCAGCTCTTTCGCAGGCGCTCTGATTCTCCTGGGAGTGGGCTGGAATTTCCTCTACATCGGCGGCACGACGCTACTAACCACCACGTATATGGAAATGGAGCGCGGGCGTGCCCAGGCAACAAACGACATGACGATATTCGCGGTGGGATTGGCATGCTCCTTTAGCGCGGCTGCGCTCCTCCAGGCTTTCGGCTGGCAATTGTTAAACGCCTTCTTGCTGCCTTGGCTGGCGATGGCCGCCGCAGCGCTCGTGTGGCTTGGCTACCGGCAGAGGCGACAACAGGTTGCTGCCGATTGAACCGCGCTATCGACGACGTTCCGCTTGACGCCACAGATCGACAATGGCTTTCGGGCGCTGATGCTCTCGACAATCGGATCGCTTTGCCGCGTGGCGGAGAGGGAGTCCTCACCCTGAATGAATGCCGGTGATTTGCCCGACGTGTCAAACGTCGTCGCTGGCATCACGCATGCCAGCGCCCGGCCGGCTACTGTACATGGGGTTGTTTTCGATATTTTTGGTTGGGGCGGGTCCGGGTCGGCTTTGGCGCGGCAATCGCCTCATGCACGCTCGACCGGCAGCAATTCCGTCAGCGAGCGGATGATCCGGTCGGGCTTGACATGGGTGTCGGCGGGCAGGCCGTCGCCATGGGCGTCCATCCAGATCGCATAGATGCCGAGGCGCTGCGGCACCTCGATCTCCCATTCCAGATTATCGCCGATCATCCAGGTATCGGGCGCGGTCACGCCGAGCGCCGCCATGGCGTGCAAATAGGCGCGCTCCTCCGGCTTGCCGAAGCCGTGCTCGCCCTCGATCTGGACATGGTCGAACCGGTGCGCCAGCTCAAAACGCTCGACCTTGGCGCGCTGGGTGTCGGCGGCGCCGTTGGTCACCAGCGCCAGTTTTACGCCGCGCGCTTTCAGCGCGTCGATCGCGTCATGCGCGCCCGGAAACATGAACATCTCCTCGTCGCGATAGGCGGTCAGGCGGTCGGCGAGGCGGACGGCAAGCTCCGCCGGCAGAGCGGGCTGGCCGGCGGCCGCAAGCGTGGCGAACCCGTCCTTGACCACCAGTTGCCTCGCTTCGGCGAGTTTTAGCCGCCAGGCGGCTTCCGCCGTCGCCCAGAATTTGCGGCCCGATTCCAGCACCGCGGCGGCGACCTGTTGCGGCGCGTACGGCGCCAGTTCGCTGGTAAATTCCGCCGCGATCTTGTTCCAGGCGATCTCGGGGCGGCCATAGGCCGACAGGATGGTGTCGTCCATATCGATCAGCATCGCGCGGGGCAGGGAGGTCATTGTCTTCAGGGCCATTTCACTTCAGGGGGCATCGACGACAGGATGGAATCGACGTTGCCGCCGGTTTTCAGCCCGAAGATGGTGCCGCGATCATACAACAGGTTGAATTCGACGTAACGTCCGCGCCGCACCAATTGCTCCTCGCGATTGGCCGGGGTCCATGGCGCCTCGAAATTGCGCCGCACCAGTTCGGGATAGACTTGCAGGAAGGCGCGGCCGACGTCTTGCGTGAAGGCGAGGTCGGCATACCAGTCGCCGGACTCGAGCCAGTCGTAAAAGATGCCGCCGATGCCGCGCGCTTCCTTGCGATGCGGCAGATAGAAATATTCGTCGCACCATTTTTTCAGCTTGTCGTAATCGGCCACCGCGTTGTGCGCGTCGCAAGCGGCTTGCATCGCGGCATGGAAAGCCACGGTGTCGGGATCCTCTTGCGTTCGCCGCCGGTCCAGCACCGGCGTCAGATCGGCGCCGCCGCCGAACCATGATTTGGTGGTGACCACGAAGCGGGTGTTCATGTGCACCGCCGGGATGTTCGGATTGCGCATATGCGCGATCAGCGAAACGCCCGAGGCCCAGAACCTTGGATCATCGGCAGCACCTGGAATCTGCGCGCGAAACTCGGGAGCGAATTCGCCATGCACCGTCGAGCAGTGCACGCCCACCTTCTCGAACAGTTTTCCGCGCATCACCGACATCACCCCGCCGCCGCCGGGCTGGCCGGAGTGATCGGCGCGGTCCCAGGG
>JBKJUA010000441.1:0-7624 GCA_046590305.1 Bradyrhizobium sp. | reverse complement strand
AGCATGTGATCCAGCGTGCCCTCCTGATACAGCACGCGTTCGCCATCGATCCATGCCCAGGCGCGCAGCGTCATCCGATCCCAGTGGCCGATGACATCTTTTAGTTCCCACAATTCTGGCGCCATCACCTTGTCGCACATCTGCTTCGACACGGTGACGCTGTAGGCTTCCACCTTGCGGTCGGTGTGGTCGGAGCCGAGGCCGACGAAGATGCGGCCCTGCCAGCCGATCAGCACGAACTCGACCTCGCCGCTGGAATCCGGCCCGCAGACTTCGATACTGTCCGTGGTGGTTATTCGCCGCGCCGAGACGCGGTAATAGATCGGCGTCGAGGCCGGCCGGGCGATGCCGATCGCTTCGAGCTCGGCGATGTGCTTGTCGCGCGCCACCGGATCGCGCCCGGTCCAGCCGGCGATCACGGCCTGGTCGATTGGCAGCGTCAGCGGCGTGCCGGCGCCCTCGTCCTGAACGGTAAAGGCGAGATCAAACACGAATGACGTCCTCCATGCCGGCGGCAAGTTCGAAAATGCGGCGGTCCGACCCGCCAGATGCCGCCAGCATCAATCCGACCGGCACCTCGCCTTCGCGATGGCAGGGCAGCGAGATCGCGCAGCCGTCGATCATGTTGATCAGGGTGCAGTTGCGCAGCGACAGCAGGTTCGCTTTGGTAAAGGCCTTGTCGTCGGCGAGATCGGCGATAACAGGCGGTGTATTGGCGGTGGTCGGCATAATCAGCGCGTCATAGGGCGCGAGCCGGACCGTGGCGCGCTCGATCATCGACTTCCGCATCGCGAGCAAATCGATGTAATCGGCGGCGCTGATGTTCTCGCCGCGGGAAATGCGCAGATGAACGCGGGGATCGTAGACGTCGCCATGACTGACGATCAGATATCGATGCCAGGCATAGCTTTCGGCGGCGGCAAAACCGCCTTTGGTGTTCATCACCCCGACATCGAGGAATTCCGGCACCTCGATCCGCTCGATCAGCGCCCCCTGGCGCGACAGCGTCTCCAGCGCGCGCTCGAATGTCCGCGCCACCTCGTCATCGAGATCGTCGAGCGCCACTGTGGTCGGCGCCGCCAGTCGCATCCCCTTGATCGGGCGCGGCTGCAACGGCACGAAGGTCTCATCGGCCAGCACGGCGTCGAGCGCCGCACAACACGCGACGGTGCGCGCCAGCGGGCCGATACTGTCGAGCGTGGACGACAGCGGCACCGCGCCGTCCAGCGGCACCCGGCGCTGGGTCGGCTTGAAGCCGACGATGCCGTTATAGGCCGCTGGAATCCGGCAGGAGCCGCCGGTGTCGGTACCGAGCGCGCCATGCGCCATGCCATCGACGACCGAAACCGCCGCGCCCGACGATGATCCGCCCGGCACATGGCCGACACTGCGCTGCCAGGCGCCCTTCGGCGTGCCGTAATGCGGATTGATCCCGATGCCGGAATAGGCGAATTCGGTCATGTTGGTGCGCCCGATCACCACGAAACCGGCCCGACGCAGCCGCGCCACGACAGGCGCATCGGCCTCCGCCGGCGCTGAATCGTCGAGCGCACGCGATCCGGCGCGGCTCACCTGCCCCCTGATGTCGAAAAGGTCCTTGATGGAAATGGGAATGCCGGCAAAGCGCGACGGCGCGGCCTTTACCTCGCGGAGCCGATCCATCGCCTCGGCGGCCTCGATCGCCGCTTCGGCATCGATACGAACAAAAGCCCGCGCGCCCTCGCCCGCACTATCGGCGATTTTGGCAAGACAGCCGTCGACCAGCTTGCGGGCGCTGGTGCGGCCGCTGGCGAGATCGTCGGCCAGTGTGGCCAGGGTCGGGGCGTTCTTCATCGTTTACTCTCTGTCGGTCATGGCCGGGCGTATCGCTGCCATCGCGACTATTGCTGGGGAGCGTCGTCAATGTCCAGATCGAGCAGCGCGGAACTCAGCGATTTGCCGTGGGCATCGAGCGCCAGCGAGCGCGTCACGCCGCCACCGAGCGCCCCGCTCATCACGAAGTTCAAGGCGGCGATATTGGGCAACTCATAGCGCACGACGTCGCCTTCGACCACGCCGGCAAACAGCGCCTTGACCCGCGCGCTGGTAACCTGAGCGAGCAGCACCGGATAATGCTTCTCGTCATAGGCGATCACCGAGATGTTGGAGGTGTTGCCTTTGTCGCCGGTGCGGGAATGGGCGAACTCGCGCAGCTTTGTCATCTACGCCCCCACGAACTGGATCTGTGGTTTTGCCAGCTCGCGCGGCAGCAGCACCGATGCCACCGCGACCACGTCGCGCGCCGATTTCCACGCGCCACCGCCGGCGGCAGGGCCATTGGTGTAGAGCGTCTCCACCTCGTTGCCGATCCGGACCGCCTCACGCAGATTTTCGGTGCGGCCGGCGACGCGGACACGCACCTCGTAGGGCTCATTGGCCTGCGCGGAGACCTGAGGCCCGTGCAGCGACTCGACGCCGACGAGCTCGAAACGCAATTCGCTGGTAGCAACGCCTGTCAGTTTCAGCCGCTCCCGCACGATCTCCAGCGCCAGCCGGCCCCGCGCCAGCGCGCCCGGACCGGCATAGGAAATCTGCCCCTCGCCAATAAAGTTGTCGACATAACCGACCGAGACTTTCAGCGTATCGGTGCGTTGAGTGCCGCGCCCGCCGCTGACGCGTACGCGATCTGGTCCGATTTCCTCGACCGTCACTTCCGAAAAATCCGCCACCACGTCCGGCTGAAGATAGCGTTTGGGATCGTGCACCTCGTACAGCAGTTGCTCCTTGCAGGTCTGCGCCGTCACCGTACCGCCGGAGCCGGCGACCTTGGTGATGACGAGGCTGCCGTCTTCGCCGACTTCGCCGATCGGAAAACCGAGCCGGGCCAGATTCGCGACGTCCTTGTAACCGGGGTCCGCAAAATAGCCGCCGGTGATCTGACCGGCGCATTCCAGCAGGTGCCCGGCGACGGTGCCCTGCCCCAGCAAATTCCAGTCGTCCATCGCCCAGCCGAAGGCATGAATCATCGGCGCCAGGAATAGCGCGGGATCCGAGGCGCGGCCGGTGATCACGATATCGGCGCCCGACGTCAGCGCCTGCGCGATCGGCTCGGCGCCGAGATAGGCATTGGCGGACAGCAGCCGGTTGCCGAGCTGCTTGATCGTGCCGTCGAATTCCATGATCGGGAGATCGCCGTCCTTACAGGCGTCAAGCACGTCGTCGCCGACCACCGCGGCGATCTTCAGCGACGACAGACCCAAAGACTTCGCGATCTCGGCTGTCCTGCGCGCGGCAGCGACCGGATTGGCCGCGCCCATATTGGTGACGACCTTGATACCCCTGGCGGCGCAAAGCGGCAGCACTGCGCGCATTCGTTCTTCCAGCAGAGGATCGTAACCGCTATCGGGATTTTTCATGCGGGCCTGCTGCGCCAGCGCCACGGTGCGCTCGCCAAGACATTCAAACACCAGATACTGCAGGTCGCCTTTGTCGGCGAGCTCAACCGCAGGCTCGATGCGATCGCCGGAATAGCCGGCGCCGGACCCTATTCGAATGGTTCGCAAAGTTTCTCCCTCGTCATTGCGAGCGAAGCGAAGCAATCCAGCTTGTTTGGCTAAAGAGCTGGATTGCTTCGTCGCGGAGCCTGTCATCAGGCGCGCGTTTCGCGCGACCCGTTGGCTCCTCGCAATGACGGCTACACTAACGCGGGAGTTCGCTGGCATACAAGCCACAAGGGTACTCGACAGCCGATTGTGCGCTAGCCGGAATAGGGCCATGCAACCTTATGGCTGGACCGTTGACGCCGAATGGTCAATGTCGCATCAAGATCGCAACATGTGGGCCACGCAGCCCGCCGCCCCAACGGAGGAAATGACCGATATGGCCGAGCCAGCGCGCGCGCGACCGAAACCGACACCGGAAACCCAGCATTTCTGGGATGGCACCGCCGCCGGCGAGCTGCGGCTGCAGCGCTGCGACGCCTGCGCCAATGTCTATTTTCCGCCGCGCCCGTTCTGTCCCTCCTGCGCCTCGCGCAAGGTCTCGATCTTCAAGGCCAGCGGCAAGGGCACGCTGTATAGCTACGTCATCAACCACCGCCCCGCCGCGCCCGGTTTCACGCCGCCTTACGCCATTGCCGTGGTGGAACTGGAGGAAGGCCCGCGGATGATGAGCAACATCGTCGAGTGCCCGCAGACGCCGGAGGCGCTCGAGCTGGACATGAAGCTGGAAGTCGCGTTCGAGAAGCTCGACGACAAGATCACCCTTCCCCTGTTCCGTCCGGCGAAGGGCTAAAGCATCATGCGCAGAAACGCAGTCGCCGTCGTCGGCGCCGCCGAGACCACCGAGCTCGGCGTCATTCCCAACATGTCGCAAATCCAGCTGCACGCCGATGCGGCGCTCAACGCCATTGCCGATGCCGGCCTGAAACTGTCCGACATCGACGGCATCGCCACCGCGGTGGAGACGCCGCAGCAGATCGCGCATTACCTCGGCGTCAAGCCGACCTGGGTCGACGGTACATCGGTGGGCGGCTGCTCGTTCATGCTGCATGTCCGCCATGCCGCGGCCGCGATCGAGGCCGGGCTATGCAAGACCGTGCTGATTACCCACGCCGAGAGCGGCAAGTCGATGATCGGCAAGCTGCCGCGCTCGACGCCACCGGACAGCCTGAACGGTCAATTCGAATCGCCGTTCGGCGTGTACGGGCCGCCGAGCATGTTTCCGATCCCGGTGCTGCGCTACATGAAGACCCACGGCATCACCCATGAGCAGATCGCCATGGTCGCCGTGGTGCAACGCGAATGGGCCGCGAAGAACCCGCGCGCCATGATGAAGGCGCCGATCACGGTCGAGGATGTGCTGAACTCGAAGATGATCGCCTATCCGTTTCGCATCCTGCAGTGCTGCCTCGTCACCGACGGCGGCGGCGCGCTGATCCTGACCTCGGCCGACCGCGCCAAAGACTTTCCGAACAAGCCGGTCTACATTCTCGGCACCGGAGAGAGCGTGGAAACCCCGATGGTCAGCCAGATGGAGACCTTTGACAGTTCGCGCGCCTTCCGCACCGCGGGCCCCCTCGCCTTCAAGGAGGCCGGCATCGTCCACAAGGACGTCGACCACCTCATGATCTACGACGCTTTCGCGCATCTGCCGCTCTACGGCCTCGGCGATCTCGGCTTCATGCCGCATGAAGAGACCGGCCAATTCATCGCCGAGGGCAACACCCGCCCCGGCGGCAAGCTGCCGCTCAACACCAATGGCGGGGGCTTGAGCTACATGCATTCGGGCATGTACGGCATGTACGCGCTGCAGGAGAGCGTGCGCCAGATGCGCGGCATCGCGTCGGCGCAGGTCAAGGACGCCAAAATCTCGGTCTGCCACGGCGTCGGCGGCATGTTCGCGGCATCCGGCACGATCATTTTTACGAACGAGAAATGAACATGGCTCCCTCTTCCCCCTCGCCCCGCTTGCGGGGAGAGGGTCGGGGTGAGCGGACTCTCGACAGACCAGGACTCGCGGATAGCCCCCCTCACCCGGCGCTTCGCGCCGACCTCTCCCCGCAAGCGGGGCGAGGTGAAAACGACAACTCAACCGGGAGAACCCCATGACAAAATCACTGCAGGACAAAGTCATCATCGTCACCGGCGCGGGCCGCGGCATCGGCCGCGAGATTGCGCTCTTGTGCGCCGCCGAGGGCGCCAAGGTCGTGGTCAACGATCCCGGCGTTGCCGCCGACGGCGCCGGCAACAGCGCAGCACCCGCCGAGGAAGTGGTGGAAGAAATCAAGAAGCGCGGCGGCACCGCGGTCGCCAATTTCGAGTCGGTGGCGGAAGCGATCCCCGCGAGCAAGATCGTCAAGACCGCGACCGATCATTTCGGCCGGCTTGACGGCGTCGTCAACAATGCCGGCATCCTTCGCGACATGATTTTTCACAAAATGAGCGTGGAGGCCTTCGAAGCCGTCATCAAGGTGCACTTGATGGGCTCGTTCTACGTCAGCCACGCCGCGGCGCGGATCTTCCGCGAACAGGAGAGCGGCTCGTTCGTGCACTTCACCTCGACCTCGGGCCTGATCGGCAATTTCGGCCAGGCCAATTACGCGGCCGCCAAGCTCGGCATCGTCGGCCTCTCGAAGTCGATCGCGCTCGACATGGGACGCTTCAACGTGCGCTCGAACTGCGTCTCGCCATTTGCCTGGACCCGCATGATCGGCACCATTCCGACGCAGACCGAAGCCGAGAAGGCGCGGGTGGAGAAGATCAAGCAGATGGGCCCGGAAAAGATCGCCCCGATCTGCGCCTATCTGCTCAGCGACGCCGCCAAGGAGGTATCAGGGCAAATCTTCGGCGCGCGCATGAACGAGCTTTTCCTGTTCAGCCAGAATCGGCCGGTTCGCTCGGTGCATCGCGGCGAAGGCTGGACGCCGCAGACGATCGCCGAACACGGCATGCCGGCGCTCAAGGGGTCGTTCTACAAGCTCGATCGCTCGGCGGATATCTTCCCCTGGGATCCGATCTAACGACCGAAACGTAGGAAAAGGCGCGCCAGCGCCGTGCCCACCACCTTTCGCAAGAAGAATCGTGGGCACGCATGCGCTTTGCCCACTCAACGACTGCCAGCCTTCCAGCCACCTCCGGTTGCTTCCCAAAATTTCGCCCGCATTCCGCCGGATTGCGGGCTACCCTTGCCTCCCCAACGACAAAAACCATGGGAGGAAATCATGACAAATCCGACTGATCTGCCATCAAGCGGGCTCGATCGCCGCACGCTGTTCAAGGGCGCCGCGGCGCTGGCCGCAACGGCCGCAACCGTGAAGGCGGCTTCCGCCGCGTCAGTCACGCCCTTCGGCCAAACCGGCGTTGTAACCCGGTCGACCGCGCCGCTGCCCTTGGGGCCGCTGCCGGGGGCCCGCTATCCCGATGCCCGGCTGGAGTCGATGAAAAAGAAGGGAGTCTCGTTCGGTCCGACCGGCTTCCCCGCCTTCGCCGGCACCATGGCGGTCGAACGCGTCGCCACCGGGTTCCGCTGGGCCGAGGGACCGGTCTACTTCCCGGCTGGCCGCTACGTGCTGTTCAGCGACATTCCCAACAACCGTATCATGCGTTTTTCCGAGGACGACGGCCACGTCAGCGTCTATCGCCAGCCGTCGATGAATTCGAACGGCAACACCATCGATCGGGAAGGACGCCTGATCACCTGCGAACACAGCGGCCGGCGGGTCACCCGGACCGAGCTCGACGGCTCGATCACGATCATCGCCGACAAGTTCAATGGCAAGAAGCTCAACTCGCCGAACGACGCGGTGGTCGCTGCCGACGGCTCGATCTGGTTCTGCGATCCGGCCTACGGCATCGGCGGCTTTTACGAGGGCATCAAGGCCGACGCTGAACAGGACAAGAAAAACGTCTACCGGGTAGATCCGAAATCCGGTGACATCAAGATGGTGGTCGACGATTTCGTCGAGCCCAACGGGCTCTGCTTCTCGCCCGACGAGAAGAAGCTCTATATCTGCGACACCGGTTTCACGGACGGGCCGGACAACCCGTCGCACATCCGCGTGTTCGACGTCGACCACGCGGCGGGCAAGCTTTCCAACAGCAAGGTCTTCGCGGACATGCCCAAGCCCAGCATCACCGACGGGCTG
>JBKJUA010000113.1:0-18453 GCA_046590305.1 Bradyrhizobium sp. | reverse complement strand
TCCGAGCTGGCGAATGGCGTTGGCGAAGCTTTCGTAGTTCACCGGCTTGGTGATGTAGACGTTGGCGCCGAGTTCGTAGCAGCGCTTGATCTCCTGGGAATCGTCTGTCGTGGTGAGCACCACGACGGGCGCGCATTTGAGATGGTCATTTTCCTTGACCCTGCGCAGAATGTCGATGCCGGTCATGTCGGGCAAATTCAGATCGAGCAAAATCAGCAGCGCATTGCCCTTGTGCACGAGGCCGCTGCCGTCGCTGCCGAACAGGTACTTCACCGCATCTGTACCGTTGGTGAACGGTATGATCTCGTTATTGACCCCGGAGCGGCGGATATTGCGTTCGATCAGACGGGCATGTCCCTCGTCGTCCTCGATCATGATGATGGTGACTGGATTGCTCATGATTCCCTGTTCCGGTTGGTGGCCGCCCAGCGAATGGGCAGCGTGATGGTGAAGGTACTGCCGTGGTTGAGTTCCGACGATACCGACATGGTTCCGCCGAGCCGCCGCACCAGGGCCCGGACGTGAGCGAGGCCGATGCCCTGGCCGGGCCTGTCCTGGGTGCCCGCGCGGCGAAACAGGTCGAAAATCCGCTGGTGATCCTTGGCATCGATGCCGCGACCGTTGTCGGAGACCTCGAAGATCGCAAAGCCGAGTTTGGTCCGGCCCCGGACATGGAGCTCGCCGGGAACTCCCGGTTTGCGATACTTTAGCGCGTTGTCGATCAGATTGGAGAAAATCTGTTCCATCGCGAGGCGGTCGCTGACGATGTCGGGCAGCGGTTCGATATGGATGGTGGCCTCGGCCTCCGCGGCCTGATGCGCCACCGTGCTGACGATGGTTTCGATCAGCTCGCTTGTGTCGATCTGCACCGGCTGGAACTCGCGCCGCCCCTCGCGGGTTAGGTTGAGGATCGCCGTGATAAGGCGGTCCATCTTGGCGATCGACGATTTGATGAAGCCCAATGCTTCCGTGAAATCCTGCGAGAGTTGCTTGTCGGCGCCTTCGAGCACCGGCTCGGCGCTGTCGGTGGCGTTGTCGGGCGCCGCCGGCGCCGAGGATTGCGCGCGGGCCAGCGATGCGATCCGGCGAAAGATGTCGCCGCGCAGTTCTTCCAGCTCGCTGGTGAAGCCCATGATGTTGACCAGCGGCGAGCGCAAATCGTGGCTGACGATATAGGCGAAGCGCTGGATCTCGTCGTTGGCCTCGCGCAGATCGGCGGTGCGTTCGTCGACGGTGGTTTCCAGATTGAGGTTATTGTCGCGCAACATCGCCTCGGCGTCGTCGCGGGCGTTGGCGGAGCGCCGCACCAGAAAAATGGAAATGCCGGCCAGCGCGATCACGAGTCCCGAGCCGGCGATAGTCACCAGAACCGCCAGTTGCTGGCTGCGGTCCGCGCGGGCGGTACGCTGTCCGAACAGCTCCGCTTCTTCGGCGCTCATCACGGCCGCCAACTCGCGGATCGTCCCGCCGGTCTTGCCGGCGGTGGCTTCGCGCAGCAGTTCCACGGCCGCCTCGGGCCGGTCCCGCCTGACGAAATCCAGCTCTTTGGCGAACTGGTCGAGCCGGGCTACGATCGCCGCTTGCAATTTTCGGACGTTTTCGACCTGGCGGGGGTTATCCGCTGTGGTCCGCGACAGCTTTTCGAGCGCGGGAATAATGGGCGCAACCGCCGCCTCGTGTTCGCTCAGGAACTCCGGCCCGCGCGTCAGCAGATAACCGCGCGCAGCACTCTCGGCGCGTCGGATGTTTAGCCGCAAGTTATTGATCTGGTTTTCCACCTCCATGGTGTGCACCACCCTGCCGCTGTCGTCGCGGGCCTGGTTGACCAGCAGGACGGAGGCGGTGCTGATCGCGACCAGCACCAAAAATCCCGCCGCAAGCAGCAGGATCTGGCCAATCGCGCGCCGGCGCGTGGCGTCAGGCGTCACAGCATTCTCGAATCATGAAATATAGGAATTCCAGCAGTCCCCCCGGAGGCCGAAGGCTTCCCGGACCAGCAAAACGCCGGCCCGGGCAATTGGTTCCAGCAGGCCGCAAATTTTTAAACCAGCGCTCAGCCCGGGTTCTGGCCGGCGAGATATTGTTCGAGCCAGTGGATATGGTAGTCGCCGTCGATGATGGCGGGCTCCCGCACCAGCGCCCGGAACAGCGGCAGGGTGGTCTCGATGCCCTCGACCACCATCTCGTCCAGCGCGCGGCGCAGTCGCATCAGGCACTCGCCCCGGGTCTTGCCATGGACGATCAGCTTGCCGACCAGCGAATCGTAATAGGGCGGGATGACATAGCCTTGATAGACTGCGGAATCGATCCGCACGCCGAGGCCGCCCGGCGGATGGTATTGCGTGATCTTGCCCGGTGACGGGCGAAAGGTCTGGGGATTTTCCGCGTTGACGCGGCATTCGATGGCGTGGCCGATGATCTGGATCTCGTCCTGCGTCGCCGGCAGGTCGCCGCCGGCGGCGATTCGGATCTGTTCCAGCACGAGGTCGATATCGGTGATCGACTCGGTGACGGGATGTTCGACCTGGATCCTGGTGTTCATTTCGATGAAATAGAACTCGCCGTCCTCGAACAGAAATTCGATGGTGCCGACACCGAGATATTTCATGTCCTGCATCGCCTTAGCGCAGGTGGCGCCGATCCTGGCGCGCGCCGTTGCCGCCAGAACCGGCGAGGGGCCTTCCTCCCAGATCTTCTGGTGCCGCCGCTGCAGCGAGCAATCGCGTTCGCCGAGATGGATGGCGCCGCCGCGGCCGTCGCCGAGGATCTGGATTTCGATGTGGCGCGGCTTCTGAAGGTATTTTTCCAGATAGACCGAGGCGTCGCCGAAGGCCGATTTGGCCTCGTTGGAGGCGGTCGACAGCGCCAGCATCAGGTCTTCGGCCGTTTGCGCGACCTTCATGCCTCGGCCGCCGCCGCCGGAAGCGGCCTTCACCAGCACCGGAAAACCGATGCTCTCCGCGATCGCCATCGCGTCGTCCTCGGCGCCGACCGCGCCGTCGGAGCCCGGCACCACGGGAATGCCGAGCTTCTTCGCGGTCTTCTTGGCTTCGATCTTGTCGCCCATCAGGCGGATGTGCTCGGCCTTCGGCCCGATGAAATGCAGATTGTGCTCGCCGAGGATTTCGGCAAAGCGGGCGTTTTCCGACAGGAAGCCGTAGCCGGGATGCACCGCGTCGGCGCCGGTGATCTCGCAGGCGGAGAGCAGCGCCGGGATATTGAGGTAGCTGTCTTTCGAGGGCGGCGGGCCGATGCAGACGCTCTCGTCGGCCAGCCGCACATGCATGGCGTCGGCGTCGGCGGTGGAATGCACCGCGACGGTGGCGATGCCGAGTTCCTTGCACGCGCGCAGGATGCGCAGTGCGATCTCGCCGCGATTGGCTATGAGAATTTTGTCGAACATGGTTTCCCTAAGCGGCGAATGGCGAATAGCGAGTGGCGAATGGTGCAGCGAAAAACCATTCGCCATTCGCCACTCGCCGTTCGCCTCTACTCAATAATCACCAGCGGTTCGCCGAATTCAACCGGCTGGCCGTCCTCGACGAGAATCTGCGTCACGGTGCCCGCGCGCGTCGACGGGATCTGGTTCATCGTCTTCATGGCTTCGATGATCAGCAGCGTCTGTCCGACCGCCACCCTGGTGCCGACTTCGATGAACGGCTTGGCGCCGGGCTCGGACGACCAGTAGGCGGTGCCGACCATCGGCGAGGGCACCACGCCTGGATGTTTCGCCAGATCGGCGATGGCGGCGGGTGTAACGCTGGCGGCGGATGCAGCGGAACCGGAAGGCATCTGCTGGAAATTTGCCGGCATCGATGCGGCGATGCTGATGTTGCGGGCGACACGCACCCGAAGGCCGGCGCGTTCGATCTCGATCTCGGTGAGACTGGTCTCGTCGAGCAGCAGTGCGAGTTCGCGAATCAGCGCACTGTCGTCGCTCTTGAACTTCGCGTCTTTGGTGTCGTCAGGCTGGCGCGCCATGAGCTTGATCCGGAGCTTTCTGTGGAGATGGTCGAACGGCGTCAGGCAATCGCCTTGACGCCGATTTTGGCGGCAAGGCCCTGGATCGCCAGTCGGTAACCCTCGATCCCGAAGCCGCAAAGCGACGCGAACGCGGCCCGGGCGGTGAAAGAATGATGACGAAAATCCTCGCGGGCATGGATATTGGTGACGTGCACTTCGACGGTCGGAATTTTCACCGCCATCAAGGCGTCATGCAGCGCGATCGAGGTGTGCGAATAGCCGCCGGCATTGATGATGATCCCGGCCGCCTTCTTCGCCAGCGCCTCATGGATGAAATCGATCAGTTCGCCTTCGCGGTTGGATTGCCTGCAATCGGCCTTGAGTCCGAACTGCGCGGCGGTCTGCGCGCAGAGCTGCTCGACGTCGGCGAGCCCGGCATGGCCGTATTTCTCGGGCTCGCGGGTCCCCAAAAGATTAAGGTTCGGGCCGTTGAGCACGTAAATCGTCTCGGCAGGTCTTTCAGCCATCCATGTCCCGGTAATGCTGCGACAGATGGCGGGGTTATAGGTAACATCAGGCCCTAGGGGAAGCCTTTAGGCCGTTCTGGACACTGCCCAAATGCCTCACCCGGCTTGTAAAAAGCCCTGTGGAACCTGTGGAAATCGTTCGTTAACCAAGGTTTCGAGATGAGCACGCGGCAGTCTTATTCGCAGGCCGGCCATCGATTTACGCGAAAAAGGGCGGGCATCGCTGCCCGCCCCTTATGCCGTGGGTAGTTGGCTTTACCCAGCCATTAGCCTTCGATGACGTAGACGATCTCGTAGGTCTCGGGCCGAACGATGACGTAGCGGCCTTTGACCAGGATGACCTGATAGCCGCGCCATTCCGGATAGATCTCGATGATCCGCGGCGGAAGCGGGTAGAACGTGACCGAACTCGGAACCCGCGTGCCAATCGAGATATTGAAATTGACGTTGGTGGTTTCCTTAATGCTCGTCTCCGACTTGATGGCGGAAACGATCTGGGTGCGCTTTTCGGCCGGCGGAGCTGCGGTTGCGGACGTCGCAGCATTACCGGTGGTCGCGCCCGACTTGCTGTCGGTCTGCGCGTTGGTGCCGGTCTTGCTGGCGCCATCCTTCGACATGCCGTCCTTGGACATGCCATCCTTGGACTGCACGTTCTTCGTGCCGTCCTTGCTCATGCCATCCTTGCTCATGCCATCCTTGGACTGAGCATCCTTCATGCCGTCCTTGGCCATGCCGTCCTTGGACTGCACGTTCTTCATGCCATCCTTGCTCATGCCGTCCTTCGACATGCCATCCCTGGACTGCGCGTTGGTGGCGGGAGCGGCGCCGGAGTCGCGGTTCATCGGAGCCGCCGAAGGCGAACCACGCTCCGAGGTCGCCGGGGTGTTCTGCTGGGGCTGGGAACCCGCAGCGCCCCCGCCAGCGCCACCGGTGCCTTGCGCAAAGGCCAATCCGCTGCCGGCGATCAACGCTGCGGCTGCGACAGAAATCATCAAGCGATTAGTCATTGGAATATCTCCTCATGTGAACATTGCCCGCGCCAACAACGGCAGCCCGTGCCCGATGTTCCGCCCGATCGCCGGTTCCATCGAATTTGTTTGATGAACGGGTGATGAACGCGTGACGAACCGGCCGGCTTTGGCGAAGGCGCAACAAAAGGCCGGCTCGAGAGCCGGCCTTTCAGTTCACCCACGCGGACAACGGAATGTGCGGCTCAGCACGTCGCCTTGCCGCACCGCGCGATGCCGATTTTTTCCCGCAGGGTTTCGACGCCGACCGCGCCGATCACCACCTGCTTGCCGATCACGTAGCTCGGCGTACCGTTCATGCCCATCGCTTCGGCGAGCTTGAAGTTCTCCTCCAGCGTGGCGCGTACTTCCGGACTGGTGAGATCCTTTTCGAGCCGGACCATGTCGGCGCCGGCGTCCTTGGCGGCAGCCATCGAGCGCGCCTTGTCGGCCTGACCTTTGCCGTTTAGCAGCTTCTGGTGAAAGTCGAGATATTTCTTGCCGCTGGGGTCCTGCATGCGCACGGCGACCCCGACCGTGGCGGCTTCGACGGAGGAGGGGCCGAGCACCGGGAATTCCTTCAGCACCACCTTCAGCTTCGGATCGGATTTCATCAGCTCCATCATGTCCACCATGGCGCGTTTGCAATAGCCGCAATTGTAATCGAAGAATTCGACCATGGTGACATCGCCGTCCCTGGCTCCGACGGTGACGCCGCGCGGCGACTTGAAGATCACTTCCGCATTTTTAGTGACGCCCGCGGCATGCTTCTCCGCCTCGGCGGCAGTCTGGCGCTTGCTGAGCTCGGCCATCGCCTCTTCCAGCACCTCGGGATGCTTGAGCAGGTAATTCCGCACGATGGTTTCGATATCGCCGCGCTGGATCTCGGAAAAACCCTGCGCGGAGGCCGGCGCCGGCGCCCCGCACAGTGTGAGCGCGAACAGAGCGGGGGCGAGCAGGCGGAACCAGGGCATGGGCAAATCCTCTTTGGACGAATTGTTTGGGCAAGTTGTAGCAAGGGCCGGTTTGGCGAAACCTTAGGTACGGCCGGTTTATTTCCAGTTGCTTATTTCTAGTTGCTCTTCTGGCCGGGCAGCGGCCTGGCAGAGACGATGTCGTCGGCCTTGACCCAGCCCGGCGTGCCGATCGCGAACCGGGTCTTGGCCCGCGAGGCCAGATCGCGCGCGGTCTTGTTGTCGCCGCGCAGGAAGGCCGCCTGGGCGGAAGCGAGGTCGGCCTGCGCAAGATCTCCTTTTCGGCCGTAGGCCATCGCGAGCTGCATATAGCCGATCGGCGCTTCGGTCTCGCGCGCCACCGCCGCGCGCAGAATCGCGATCGCTTCTTCGGTGTGGGCGTTATTATTAGTCCCTACCAGCGCCTGCCCAAGTAACATCTCGATGAGCGGCGCGTTATTCGACAGCTGCACCGCCCTGCGCAGCGGCACGATGGCCTCGGCGGGCTTGCCGCCCTCCAGCAGCGCCTGGCCGCGCAATTCATGAAAATACGGGTTGGCCGGCTGCAGCTGGATCAGCGCGTCGATCTGGGCGATCGCGCTGCGCAGGTCGCCATGCCGGTAGGTGGCAATGGCGCGGGCGTAGCGCGCGGGCAGGCTGTCGCTCGTCAGCGGATAGCGCCGGTACACGGTGTCCTGGCGTTCCATGAAGGCCGAGATCTTGGCGCGCACCATGTCGTGGCGCAATTGCAGGGCGGGGTCGTCCTTCTTGTCCCAATAGGGGCTGGAGCGCGCCAGTCCCTGCAGCGCTTCGACACGCTCGGCCGGCATCGGATGCGACATCACGTAGGGATCGGAGCCGCGCGCGGCAAACAGGCTATCATTGGTGAAGCGCTTGAAGGTTTCGTACATGCCCTTGGCGGACTGGCCGGTGGCGGTCAGGAACTTGACCCCGGCGCGGTCGGCGTTTTCCTCCTGCTGGCGCACATAGGAGAGCAGGGTGCGGCGGATCACTTCCTGCGGCGCGGTAATCGCCGCCGCGCCGACATTGGCGAGGCCGCTATTGGCGTTGCCGCCGCGCGAGCCCGCGACCAGCGCGCCGGCGCCGAGCAGCATGGCGATGATCATCTGGGTCTGAGCCGCCGCCAGTTGTTCGCGCAGCTTGGAGAGATGGCCGCCGGCGAGATGCCCGGTTTCGTGCGCCATCACCCCGATGATCTGGTTCGGGGTCTCGGACTGCATGATGGCGCCGTAGTTCACGAAAATGCGCCGGCCATCCGCGACGAAGGCGTTGAAGCCACCCTCGTTGACGATGACCATCTGGATGTTCTGCTTTTCCATTCCCGCCGCGCGCAGGATCGGGCGGGTGTATTCGCGCAGCAATTGCTCGGACTCGGTATCGCGCAGGATGCGCACACCGCCGCCTTGCGCCAGCGCCGGCATCGGCGCGATGACGAGCGCGGCCGCCGTGGTGACGGCTGTCAATCTCGACATTGTCTGGCGCAGGGCGATGCGGAGCAACATGACCTTCTCTGGGGATTGGCGGCGGGCCGGATACGATATATGCCCTAACAATGCGCCGAATGCGGCTTGTCTGGGGCCAAGGGCCCGTTTCTGGGCTCCGTTTTAGTCCTGTTTTCTTTGGTTCGAATAGCAGATATCGATGCCTGATGCGACACTAGGAGACCGCGCCCGGGGCCTGCTGACGGCGTCCGCGCGAAGCGAAGTTCCGCCGTTCATGGTGATGGATGTGATGGCGGCGGCGGCCCGCATCGAAGCGGCCGGCGGCCATGTCATTCACATGGAGGTCGGGCAACCCTCGGCATCGGCGCCGAAGCCTGCGATCGCGGCGGCTCACGCCGCCCTCGAACTGGGACGGATCGATTATACCTCGGCGCTCGGCATTCCCTCGCTCCGCGCCCGGATCGCCCGGCATTACCGCGAGACCTACGGCTGCACCGTGGATGCCGAGCGGGTGGTGATCACGACGGGGTCGTCGGGGGCGTTCATCCTGGGCTTTCTCGCTCTGTTCGAGCCGGGCGACCGCGTCGCGGTGACGGTTCCCGGCTATCCGCCGTATCGCCACATCCTGACCGCGCTCGGCTGCGAGCCGGTGCTGATCGAGACCTCGAGCGAGACCCGTCACGCACTCACCGGCGAAGCCTTGCTGGCGGCGCATCGCAAGACTCCCCTGAAGGGCGTGCTGGTCGGAAGCCCGGCCAATCCCACAGGGACGATGATGTCCCGCGAGGCGCTGACCGGCCTGATGGCGGCGGCGGAGGGGGCGGGCATTCGCTTCATCTCCGACGAAATCTATCACGGCCTCGATTATGCGTTTCCCGCGGTCACCGCGGCGGAGCTTTCACCGAACGCGCTGGTGATCAATTCGTTCTCGAAATATTTCTGCATGACCGGCTGGCGGGTCGGCTGGATGGTGGTGCCGGAACCGCTGGTGCGGCCGATCGAGAGGCTGCAGCAGAATCTTTCGATCTCGGTGCCGACCTTGTCGCAGATTGCCGCCGAAGCCGCCTTCGACGGTTGCGCCGAGATGGAAGCGATCAAGCGCGGCTATCAGGAAAACCGTCGCATCCTGATCGAAGGCTTGCCGCAAGCCGGCCTCGATAAATTTCTGCCCGCCGACGGCGCATTCTATCTCTACGCCGACGTCTCCCGATTTACCTCCGACAGTTTTGCCTTTGCGGGCCAGATGCTGGAGAAGGCGCGCGTCGCGGCCACCCCCGGGGTCGACTTCGATCCGGTTCATGGCCGGCAATTCGTTCGCTTTTCCTACGCGGGCTCCGCCGACGAGATGCGCGAAGCCGTCGCGCGCATCGCGAAATGGCTCGCATAGCGGCGTCGATCAAGATTGCCTCGCGGAAATAAAAACCGCCCGGTTTTGCCGGGCGGTTTTTCCGTCTCGAAAATTCTATCGCTTACTCGCCGTTGCCGAAGCGCCGCGACCACCAGCCGGCCTTGCGCGGCTGGGTGTCGGTCGTCGTCTCTGCGGCGGCTTGAGCCGGGGCTGGCGCCGTCGGCTCAGGCTGGCTGTGTGCAACGGGGGCGGGTGCTTCAGGCTGCGCGGTCGGCAGGAAGCTCACCTTCTCGCGCACAGTCGAACGGCGTCGCGCGGCGGCGCCTTCGGCCTCGTGGGCGGTCTCCGATTCGCCGGTTGCCCGCGCAGGCTCCGGCTGAGCTGGAACTGGCTGAGCTGGAACTGGCTGAACATAAGCGGCAGCTTGCGGCTGCGGCTCCGGGGCCACCGGTTCGGGCTGAACATCGAGCGGAGGCCGCTCAGCTGAATAACCGTCGAAATCGGCGACCGCACTGGCAACTTCCGGGGCCGATGTCGGGCCGAGTTCGTCCGAGATCGATCCGACCAGACCATCCTCCGGTCCGCCGCGCCGGCGGCGTCCGCCGCGACGTCCGCGACGGCGGGGCCGCCGTTCGCCGTCCGCACTCTGCTCGGCGCGCGGCGCACCGGGCTGCTCCTCGGATTCGTCATCGTCGCCTTCGGCTTCATCGGCAGGGCCTGCGACCGCAACCTGGTCCGGCGCAAGGCGCGGGGCGTCCGTGCTGTCGCGGGCGGGACCGCCTTCACGCGGCTCGCCGGGACGGCCACGCCGCCGCCGCCGTCGCTTGCGCTTGTGACCGTCGGCGTCGGTTTCGCCGCCAGCTTCCTCGCCGGCCGCAACTTCCTCGGTCAGTCCCTCGGTCTCTTCGGTTTCGACTTCCGATTCGACTTCGATGTCGAACGGCTCTTCCTCGTCATAGGCTTCCTCGACTTGCGGCGGGAAGGCGGCAACCTGCGCCGCCAGCAGCGCCTTGGCCGCCTCCAGCGTATGCACCTGTTCGCCGCGGTCGATGATGAACGACTGCTGACCGCTCACGGTCGCGTCGGCCACCACCGCCAGCATGACATTGAAGCTGTTCTCGAGATCGCGCAGATGGCCGCGCTTGTGATTGAGGACGTACAGCGCGACGTCGGTTCGGGTGCGAACCGTCAGATTGTGGGTCGCGCCCTTCATCAGGATTTCCTCGATGCCGCGCAGCAATTGCAGCGCCACCGAAGCTACCGAGCGGACATGTCCGTTGCCGCCGCATTGCGAGCAGGGCTCGGTCGAGCTCTCCAGCACGCTGGCGCGGATGCGCTGGCGCGACATCTCCAGCAGGCCGAAATGCGAGATGCGTCCGACCTGGATCCGCGCGCGGTCCTGCCGCAGGCAATCCGACAGCTTGCGCTCGACCGAACGGTTGTTGCGCTTCTCGTCCATGTCGATGAAGTCGATGACGATCAGGCCGGCGAGATCGCGCAGTCTGAGCTGCCGTGCGACTTCCTCCGATGCCTCGAGGTTGGTCTTGAGCGCGGTGTCCTCGATATGATGTTCGCGGGTGGAGCGGCCGGAATTGACGTCGATCGAAACCAGCGCCTCGGTCTGGTTGATCACGATGTAGCCGCCGGAGCGCAACTGCACGGTGGGCGAGAACATCGCGTCGAGCTGGCTCTCGACACCCATCCGCGAGAATAGCGGCTGGCCGTCGCGATACTGCTTCACCGCCCGCACGTTGGTCGGCATCAGCATCTTCATGAAGTCGCGGGCTTCCTGGTAACCGGCTTCGCCGGCGACCTGGATTTCGTCGATTTCCTTGTTGTAGAGATCGCGCAGCGAGCGCTTGATCAGCGATCCCTCCTCGTAGACCAGGGTCGGGGCCTGCGATTTCAGGGTCATGTCGCGGACGGTTTCCCACATCCGGATCAGATATTCGAAGTCGCGCTTGATTTCCGGCTTGGTGCGCGAGGCCCCCGCGGTGCGCAGGATGATGCCCATGCCCTCGGGCACGTCGAGATCCTGCACCACGTCCTTGAGCCGCGAACGGTCCTGCGCCGAGGTGATCTTGCGGCTGATGCCGCCGCCGCGTGCGGTGTTGGGCATCAAGACGGCGTAGCGCCCGGCCAGCGAGAGATAGGTGGTCAGCGCCGCGCCCTTGTTGCCGCGCTCTTCCTTGACGACCTGCACCAGCATCACCTGGCGGCGCTTGATGACTTCCTGGATCTTGTACTGGCGGCGCGGACGGAAGGCGCGCTCCGGCACCTCTTCCAGGACGTCGTCGCCGCCGACGGATTCGACGACTTCCTCTTCGGCGTCTTCGTCTTCGTCTTCCTCATCGTCGTGATGCTCGTCGCCCAGCGGCTGGGAGGCATGCTCGTCAATGGGCGAAGCGGCGTGCTCGTCGACGGCCTGTTCGGCGCGCGCCGCGTCCTCGGCATGAGCCGCGTTTTCTTCGGCGTGCTCGGCGTGGAAACGCTCATCATGGGAATGTTCTTCATGAACCTCGGGCGCAACGGCCGCCGCGGAGGCCTCGACCACCGCCGAAACCGGAGTCTCGACGTGAGCTTCCGCCACCGGCGCTTCGCTCGCGGCATGAGTGTGGTCGTGCTCGCCATGCGCATGATCATGTGAATGATCATGCGCGTGATCATGACCGGCATGATCATGACCGGCAGGATCGTGAGCATGTTGCCCGGCATCATCACGATGATGTTCGGTCTCGTGCGCGTGGCTATCACCGCCTTCGACGCTCAGGTTTTCCGGATGCTCCTGGTCCGCTTGCGGCGGGGCGACCTGCATCAGGTCGGGGCTGGCGTTCTCGACGACGTCGCTCTGCACCCGCTCGCCGCTGCCGCGGCGGCGCTGGTTGCGGTGGCGCGGACGGCGGCCACGGTTGCTGGAACGATTCTCGGTCTCTTCCTCGGCTTCGCGGTGAGCGCGTTCGTCGGCCTCGATCAGCGCCTGACGGTCGGCGACCGGAATCTGGTAATAATCGGGATGGATTTCGCTGAAGGCGAGGAAACCGTGGCGGTTGCCGCCATATTCGATGAAGGCCGCCTGCAGCGACGGTTCTACGCGTGTTACCTTGGCGAGGTAGATATTGCCGCGCAGTTGTTTGCGCTGTGCAGTTTCGAAATCAAATTCCTCGACCCGATTGCCGCGGATCACAACGACCCGGGTCTCTTCCGGGTGGGTAGCATCGATCAACATTTTGTTGGGCATTTTGCAACTCATGACGGCGGCGGGCGCGTATGACCGTGGGCGCATGTCGCGCCGCCGGGTGACGCGACGGTCCACCTGATTCGGGGGTGAGGGGAAGGCCAAAACGCAACCCGGCGCGCCGGTCCGACCGGGATCCTGTCGGCGCAACACGACGCGCGGAGCTTTCGCTTCGCGGCGGCGCGATTCTACCGGGGATCATGGTCGGTAACTCAGTCTGGCGCATCAAGCGTCGGCCCGTCTGAACACGTTGGCGGCAAGAATCGCCGCCTTGTCTATCGCTGAAGACCCGGCGCGGCGCCAAAGCGCTCGCCGGCCATCGCATATCGGGCCAGATTGGGCCCGGATAATCAGTTATGCCGTGTCTGAAGCCGTCCCTGGAACAAGATGGTAACCTGGGACCGACGCCGCTCGGGCTCGAAACCGCCCTCCGTTTCAGCCGCGCGCTGCGCTGGCCTGTGGAGGGATCGGAAAGACGCTGGAATCCTCTGGAGTTCAGAGAGTTCCGGCGCTGCACCGGGAGGCTGAACGCGACACAACCGGGAGTTTTAGCCGTCAGCCCCTCGTACATACGTGGATTGGGGGCCCTGTGCAAGGGAACTGAAAGGGAAGTGAGGGAGAGCGTCGCAGCGCGGCAACACCGCGCCTTATTCGTCGCGCGCACCTTAAGCTCTCGTTAACCCTGTGGCTTTATTGCGGTAAGAGGGCTGCTCGGAGGCACGGATTCGTTGGCGAGCCGCGCAAATCATCGTGTTTTTAGAGCCGGGGTGCTGTTGTGCGCCGCAGTATTGCTGTGTTCGTCCACCGGCACTGGTCGCGCGGCTGAGGATACGGCGCCGAATCCCTCAGCTTCGAGCTTTCCGGTCGCTTCCGAGGTTCGCCTCGCCGGCGATGCCAAGCAGACCCGCTTCGTCCTCGATCTCGACAGGCAGATCCAGTTTCGCGCTTTCGCGCTGGCCGATCCCTATCGAGTGGTGGTGGATATTCCTCAGGTCAATTTTCAGCTCAAGGCCGGGGCAGGCACCGCCGGGCGCGGGCTGATCAAGGCGTTCCGCTATGGCCTCGTGATGCCCGGCGGCTCGCGGCTGGTGTTCGATCTGACCGGTCCGGCCAAGATTGCCAATTCCTATGTTCTGGCGGCCGCCAACGGCCAGCCGCCGCGGCTGGTGCTTGAGCTGGAACAGGTCGACCGCACCACCTTCGTTCAATCGCTTGGCGCCGAAGGCCGGCCCGAACTGAAGCCCGCGATCTCGGATACCGTGGCGGCGATCGTCCAGGTCGAGCCGAACGCCGCAGGCAAACCGGCTACGCCGGCGGATACAAGACCGGTGGTCGTGATCGATCCCGGGCATGGCGGCCTCGACAATGGCACCCAGGCCGGCGGCACCAATGAAAAGGAACTGGTGCTGGGGTTTGGCCTGGCGTTGCGCGATCGACTGGAGAAATCGGGCAAATATCGCGTCGTCATGACCCGCACCGACGATACCTTCATTCCGCTCACGGACCGGGTCAAAGTCGCCCGCACCCAGGCGGCGGCGCTGTTCGTGTCGATCCATGCCGACGCCCTGCCGCGGCGCGAGGGCGACGCCCAGGGCGCCACGATCTACACGCTGTCCGACAAGGCTTCCGACGCCGAGGCGGAGCGGCTCGCGGAAACCGAAAACAAGGCCGACGCCATCGGCGGGGTCAACCTGACCGAGGAGCCGACCGAGGTCGCCGACATTCTGATCGAACTGGCGCAGCGCGAGACCCGCACGTTTTCGAACCGCTTCGCCCGGCTGTTGATGGGCGAGATGAAGACCACGGTGCGGATGCACAAGCACCCGCTGAAATCGGCCGGCTTCAAGGTGCTCAAGGCCCCCGACGTGCCGTCGGTTCTGGTCGAGCTCGGCTATGTCTCGAACAAGGGCGACCTCGAACTCTTGGTCTCGGAGAACTGGCGTAACCGCACCGCGGGCGCCATGGCGCAGGCGATCGACGCGTTCCTTGCCAAGCGGCTGGCGACGGCCGGGGCAGCCAACTGAAAAGGAAGCCTCGCTGAACAGGAAGCCTCGATGAACAGGAAGCCTCGCTGAAAAGGTGCCTTGCAAGGCGGGAAGCCCTAGTTTGGCCACAGCGGCGGCATTATAGAAATGACTGCGGGAACGTCGGAATCGCGCTAAATTCGTTCGCGGCCGACGTATTATTTTATTCGCCTGCGCGAGACCGCTGATCGCCGTGCGGGGACTTTGCTGAGGAAGCGCCGGTCAACGCGGCGCCAGGGCTGGAACGGAACTTGGATAATGCGCTTGCTGGTTCGGTTCTTGGGTTTCTTGTTCGCCGCCGGAACCGTCGTGTTCCTGGTCGGCGTCGCCGCCGCCGCGGGGCTGATCTGGCATTATTCCAAGGACTTGCCCGATTATTCGCAGCTGCAGGATTATGAGCCGCCTGTGATGACGCGCGTCCATGCGACCGATGGCGCGCTGCTCGGCGAGTATTCCAAGGAGCGCCGGCTGTACCTGCCGATCCAGGCTGTGCCGAAGATGGTCATCAACGCGTTCCTGGCCGCCGAGGACAAGAATTTCTACGAACATGGCGGCATCGACTTTACCGGCATGGCCCGCGCCGCGGTGCTCTATGCGCAGAATTTCGGCTCCAACAAGCGGCCGCAGGGCGCCTCGACTATCACCCAGCAGGTCGCGAAGAACTTTCTCCTGACCAACGAGGTGTCGTTCACCCGCAAGATCAAGGAAGCCTTGCTGGCGATGCGGATCGAACGCACCTATTCCAAGGACAAGATTCTCGAACTCTATCTCAACGAAATCTATCTCGGCCTCGGCGCCTATGGCGTCGCCGCGGCATCGCTGGTTTATTTCGACAAATCGGTCAATGAACTCACCATTGCGGAAGCGTCCTACCTCGCGGCACTGCCCAAGGCTCCGTCGTCGCTGCATCCGGTGAAGAACCGCGATCGCGCCATCGAGCGCCGCAACTACGTGATCGACCGGCTGGTGGAAAACGGCTGGATCAAGCAGACTGATGCCGACAAGGCCCGCAAGGACCAGATGACGGTTACCAGCCGTAGCACCGCCGCGCACACCTTCGCCGGCGAGTATTTCGCCGAGGAGGTCCGCCGCGATGTGTTCGAGCGTTATGGCGAGAAGAAGCTCTATGAGGGGGGCCTGTCGGTGCGGACCACGCTCGATCCGAAGCTGCAGGTGATCGCGCGCAAGACCATGACCGCCGGGCTCGTGAAGTTCGACGAGGCGAGCGGCTATCGCGGCGCCGTCAGCAAGCTCGACATATCCGGCGACTGGGGCGTCAAGCTCGCCGAAGTCAAGGCGCTGTCGGATATCTCGCCGTGGCGGATGGCTGTGGTGCTGGAGACCAGCGACCAGTCGGCGCGGATCGGTTTTCAGCCCGGCCGCGAACTCGGCGGTGCCGTGGCCAAGGACCGGCAGACCGGCCTTATTACGCTCGAAGGCGTGAAATGGGCGAAGGCCGCCTCCGGGCCGACGCGCTTCAAGCCACCGACCAATGTAGGCCAGGTGCTGGCGCCGGGCGACGTCATCTATGCCGATCCGCTGCTCGCCAAGGACGGCACCAACGTCGAGGGCCAGTTCCGGTTGCGCCAACTGCCGGAAGTGTCCGGCGCGATGGTAGTGATGGATCCCTGGACCGGCCGCGTGATGGCGATGGTCGGCGGATTTTCGTTCGACCAGAGCCAGTTCAACCGCGCCACCCAGGCCTATCGGCAGCCGGGTTCGTCGTTCAAGCCGCTGGTCTATTCGGCGGCGATGGACAATGGCTATACGCCGTCCACTATCGTGGTCGATGCGCCGATCGAAATCGACCAGGGGCAGGGTGTCGGCGTCTGGCGTCCGGAAAACTATTCAAGCGGCAAGTATCAGGGACCGACGACGCTGCGCAATGCGCTGAAGCGCTCGCTCAATACCGTGACGGTGCGGCTGGCGCAGGATGTCGGCATGCCCCTGATCGGCGAATACTCCAAGCGCTTCGGGGTCTATGACGAATTGCCGAACTATCTGTCCTATTCGCTCGGCGCCGGCGAGACCACGGTGATGCGGATGGTGACGGCCTATTCGATGTTCGCCAATGGCGGCCGCCGCGTGAAGTCCACTTTGATCGACCGTATTCAGGACCGCTACGGCCGCACCATCTTCCGGCACGACGCGCGCGAATGCCGCGGCTGCGATGCCCCCGGCGGCTGGAAGAACCAGGCCGAGCCGCAACTGGTCGACCGCCGTGAGCAGGTGCTGGATGCGATGACGGCCTACCAGATCACCTCGATGATGGAAGACGTGGTGCAGGGCGGTACGGCCACGGTGCTGAAAGAAGTAGGCAAGCCGATCGCGGGCAAGACCGGCACCACCAACGACGAGAAGGACGCCTGGTTCATCGGCTTCTCGCCCGACATCGTGATCGGCATCTATGTCGGCTACGACAAGCCGCGCCCGCTTGGCAGGGGCGCCACCGGCGGCCATCTGGCGGCCCCGATCGCCAAGGACTTCCTCAAGCTCGCGCTTGCCGACAAGCCGGCGATCCCGTTCAAGGTCCCCGCCGGCATCAAGCTGATCCGCGTCGACGCCAAGAGCGGCATGCGAAGCGGTCCGGGCGGTGGCGGTATTCTGGAAGCCTTCAAGCCCGGCACGGCGCCGCCGGACAATTACAGCGTCATCGGTGTCGCCGATGCCGACGGCGGCCGCGAACGTCCGCTGATGGCGCCGCCCGACGCCGGCTCGATCATGCGTCCCGGCACCGGCGGGCTTTGGTAGCCGATTGCACTTTGCGGCCGGTGCCGTTACATCCCCTCGACAATACTGTCCAGACAACACCTGTCAGTAGCGGTTCGTCCCCGCAGAATCAGAGAAGCCATGCGCGCTGAAGTCGAACGCCTCGTTGAAGAGATCAAGCAGTCTGTCGGGCTGCTGAGGAGGCATCTTTGACGTCGATGCATCCACGGCGCGCCTCGCGGAGCTGAACAAGCTCGCTGAAGATCCCAATCTCTGGAACGACCCGCAGAAGGCTCAAAAGCTGATGCAGGAGCGCACCTCGCTGGAGGATTCGCTTCAAGGCATCGGCAAGGTCGAGCGCGAGCTCGAGGACAATATCGGGATGATCGAACTCGGCGAGGCCGAGGGCGATGAAGGCGTGGTGGCGGAAGCCGAGGCCGCGCTGAAAGCCTTGAAGAAGGAAGTCGCCCGCCGCGAGCTCGAAGCGCTGCTCGGCGGCGAAGCCGACCGCTTCGATTCCTATCTCGAAGTCCACGCCGGCGCCGGCGGCACCGAAAGCCAGGACTGGGCCTCGATGCTGCTGCGCATGTATACGCGCTGGGCCGAGAAGCACGGCTTCAAGATCGAATATCTCGAGGAAACCCAGGGCGAAGAAGCCGGGATCAAATCCGCCACCATCCAGATCTCGGGCCACAACGCCTATGGCTGGCTGAAGACCGAGGCCGGCGTGCACCGGCTGGTGCGAATCTCTCCGTTCGATTCCAACGCGCGGCGGCACACCTCGTTTTCGTCGGTCGCGATCTTTCCCGTGGTCGACAACTCGATCAAGATCGACATCGCCGAGTCCGACGTGCGCGTCGACACCATGCGCTCGGGCGGCGCCGGCGGCCAGCACGTCAACAAGACCGAATCCGCGGTGCGGCTGACCCACATTCCGACCGGGGTGGCGGTGGTCTGCCAAGCCGGCCGTTCCCAGCACAAGAACAAGGCGCAGGCCTGGGACATGCTGCGCGCGCGGCTGTACGAAATCGAGCTGAAGAAGCGCGAGGCGCAGGCCGCCGCCGACCAGGCCGCCAAGACCGATATCGGCTGGGGCCACCAGATCCGCTCCTACGTGCTGCAGCCCTATCAGATGGTGAAGGACCTGCGCACCGGCGTGCAGACCTCGGACACCTCGGGCGTGCTCGACGGCGACCTCGACGAATTCATGGCGGCGACGCTGGC
>JBKJUA010000112.1:0-25075 GCA_046590305.1 Bradyrhizobium sp. | reverse complement strand
CATCACATGCAGGCCGGCGTCGGCCATTACGGCGTGTTCTCGGGAAGGCGCTGGAACAACGAAATCTATCCACTGCTGCGGGATTTCGTGCACGTGAATTCGTGACGCGAGGCGCTCTGTCAGCGTCATTGCGAGCGAAGCGAAGCAATCCACCTTTGCGAAAAAAGATGGATTGCTTCGTCGCTTCGCTCCTCGCAATGACGGGGACGCCAATGCGCAAAATCCACCTAACCACGCTAGGCTAACCCTCCTTCGCGGAGTAGCGTTCGTTCCCGAGGACGACCGCCCGAGAGTCGTCCCGGGGAGGAACCACCATGCGAACGATCTCCGCGAACTTCCGCACGCTTGCGCTCGGCTTCGCCGCCGTTTTGTTGCTCTCGGGCGCGGCCAATGCCGCCGAAGTCCGGGTGATGATATCGGGCGGATTGGCCGAGGCCTATAAGGCGCTGGTCCCGGAATTCGAGAAGGCGACCGGCCACACGGTGCTGACCGCGCGCGGTCCTTCCATGGGGACCACGCCAAACGCGATTCCGCTCCGGCTGGCGCGCGGCGAGCCCGCCGACGTGCTGATCATGGTCGGCTACGCGCTCGACGGTCTCGCCAAGGAGGGCAAGGTCGTCGCCGACAGCCGCGTCGATCTCGTGAAGTCGCCGATCGGCATCGCGGTGAAATCCGGCACGCCGAAGCCCGACATCTCCTCGAGCGAAGCGCTCAAGCGCGCGCTGCTGGCAGCGAAATCGGTCGCCTACTCCGACAGCGCCAGCGGCGTCTATATCTCGACCGAGATGTTCCCGAAGCTCGGCATCGCCGACGACATGAAGGGCAAGGCCCGCGCAATCCCGGCCGAGCCGGTGGCCGCGGTGGTGGCGCGCGGCGAGGCGGAGATCGGCTTCCAGCAGGTCAGCGAATTGCTGCCGGTAGCCGGCGTCGACTTGGTCGGGCCGCTGCCGCCGGAGTTGCAGAAGATCACGGTGTTTTCGGCCGGCATCGCCACCGTTTCCAGGGAGCCCGAGGCCGGCAAAGCGCTGATCAAATTCCTGGCTTCGCCGACGGCACGGGCCACGTTGATCAGAACCGGCCTGGAGCCGATCCCGGCTGGGGCGACGAATTAGGATTGGATCAGCCCACCAAGACCAGTGATCCGTAGCCCGGATAGAGCCCTACTTCGTCCGGATCGGATGGTCCTTCAGCCCGTTGTTGTCGTAGGCGGTGCGCAGCACGCCGTTGGTCGTGACCTCGGTCATGAATTTGGCCGCAAAGGCCAGCGCCAGCGGACGGTTTGGCGGCACCGCCACCGCGGTCACGGTCTGCTTGAAGGTTTCATCCAGCACCCGCGTGCCCGGGATCTTCCTCGCCATGGCGTTGAGCTGGCCACGCGACAGCGCGAAGGCATCGACCTCGCCGTTCCCAAGCAGCGCGAAGATCTCGTCGAAACTCTGATAGCCGGTGACCTTGGCGTTCTTCAAATGCGCGATCGCACCACGCATGGTCGTGGTGTTGTTGACGGCGGCGACCTTGACGCCGGGCTGGTCGAGCGTCGCGAAATTGGTCGCCTGCGACCCCGGCTTCACGATGTAGGTCGCGTCCGTCACCTCATAGACCGGTCCGAACGACATCTGGCCTTCCCGCTCCGGATCCTTCGGCAGGAAGGTGACGTCCCAGGTGCCTTTCGACGCCGCGTCGACGATCTGGCCGGAGTTCTGGTGCGCGACAAACTCCACGGGAACGCCGAGCTGCGAAGCCATCGCCCTGCCGAGTGCCACCGGCACCCCGGTATAGCCCCCGCCTTCGCCTTCGGCCCGTCTCGACCAGAACGCGCCGCCGGCCGGGCTGATCGCGATCGCCACCCGCAACTTGCCGGTCGGTGCGATCTGGTCCCGGAGCGCATCGGCGCCCGCGGGCATCGCCATCGTGACGGAGAAACCGAGAACGAGGCCGGCGATAGTTGGCAAGGATGGCTTGAACATCGGATATTCCTCCCAACGGCTCGTTATCGTCGAGCCTTCACCGGTTATTGTGACGGATGGTGGGAGGCGTTGAAACCGAAAATCCCGGTTTGAGCGGGAAATTTCCGTGAGCCGCAAGCGCGCGTCCCAACATCCGAGGCGGCGCACTTTGTCGTCGTACGAAACCGCGACAGATAATGCAGGCCGACCACCGCCACCAGGAAGGTGAACCAAATCGGATCGGCACGGTCGAGGAAGAAACTCTCCAACGATGCGATGTAAACTCCGAACAGCCAGATCCGCAGGAACATGTTGACCATCGGCGTCGGCGCGCCCTGCTCCGCCGTGCGCCTTCGCCAGCCTGCCGCATGCCGACGAAACCCGTCAGGCCGCTGCCGGATTGGCAGTAATGCTGGCGATGTTGCCGGTGCCGCAATCGCTCAAGCTTGAAGCTTACGACGCTATCTGATCGCTGGTATCAGCCAACAGGGCATCGAGAATGCCGTCATCGTTTGCGCCACTCACGACACCGGAAGACGGACGCGGCGCCCGTCTTCTGACGTTTTGCCGGTCGATGGCCGAGGTGCTATTTTCTCTCGGACGACCAGGGAAAATTCACGTACTGATCGCGCGTGTCGTAGCAGATGTTGCCATACATCCTGAGGTATGAATCCCGACGGCGAAGGTCTTCATAGACACTGGCGGGATCGGCCAGATCGGCCTCGTATTGGCCGATGTTGGCGATGGTAAGCGGGCTGGGAAGAATATCCATGGCCTGAGGAATGCTCTTGCCTTCGAGCCAGTCGGCGGCATGTTGTCCCATGGCGTAGCCGAACACCGGAGAAGCGAGGCTGATGCTGATCTTGTAGGGCGTGCCGCCCTTCTTGATCTCGGCAACGGCTTCCGGCTCGCCGTCGATCCCCCCCAGAAACTGGTCGGGCCGCGCCTTGCCGGCCGCACGCAGCGCCGCAAGCGCGCCGAGCACGACGGTATCGGCGCCCAGCACCACATCGACATCGGGATGCGCGAGCAGGACGGTGCGCATGGTCGTAAAGCCACCGTCCTTGTTGACCGGATTTGGCGAGATGTCGGCGACGATGGTGACACCCGGGATGTCCTTCAGAGCATCGCGGAGCGCCACGAAACGCGGCGTGAGAAACTCGATGCTATCCTGGGTCAAAAGCACGACCTTGGCCTTGCCGCCGAGCCGGCCCTTGATATAGGCGGCCGTGGCGTCCCCCAGAACCTTTCCGGTCAGGTACTGCGGGGCATTCAGCAGCGAGGTCGCCGGCGGTGGCACCACCGTGCCGACGTATCCCCCGGTCCAGATGACCTGTTGCAGCCCCGGAGCGAGGGTGGCCGGATTCACCGGCGAAGCAACCATGCCGCCGACTTTCGTCGCCGCGAGACCCCGGACCTGCTCGAGTTGCTTCGCTTCATCGTTGTCGGCCAGCAGCCTTCGGTATTCGAGGCCGCGCTTGCGGGCCGCCAGCGCAAGCCCCTGATCGACGCCTTGCATGAATTCGCGCTGATTGTCCTGCGTGAAGGCCAGCACTTTCTCCAGGCCGGCCGGCGGCGTGCATCGGGGAGAATTGGCATCGAACGGAGCAAACACCCTCGGCGTAGTAATCCCCGCCGGCCCGTCCTGCGCCACCGAATCGACCGCGTTGCCGGCAAACAGGATGGTCGCCAACAGCACGGCAAGATGGATCCACTTCATTTGCGCCTGTTCCTGCGTTCGGTATGGCCGATAAAGTCCATGCCGGTTGGCCGTCAATTCCCCACGGAGGGGTAGATCTACCTTGTAGCTTGATGCGCCAAGTTCAGTCTACTTTGACTCACCCGTAAGCGGCAGATCGGGGTGGCCAAGGCGACACGACCCCAGACATCTGCAACTCGCGCGGCAACTCGACACGGAATGTCGTGCCCTCGTCGAGCACCGATGTCAGGCTGATTTCGCCGCCAAGGTTGCGGATCACGGTCAGCACATAGGCAAGTCCGATGCCGTCCCCCGGCTGGTCCTGCGCACCCGACCGCTTGAATAATTCGAATACGCGCTCCCGGTCGCGCTCGGCGATGCCGCGGCCATTGTCGGCAACCTCCACGCTGACCCGGTCGCCTGCGATCGGCACGGCGCGCACCTCGATGCGAAGAGGTCGCTGTTTCGAGCGGTACTTGACCGCGTTATCCAGCAGATTGCCGAATATCTGCTCCAGCGACAGCCTGTCATGGACGAGCGGCGGAATATCGAAATGAAAATTGATCTTTCCATCCGCCTCCGAGAGCTGATGCTGGATGGCGGCAGCGCTTTTCGTGATGATATCTTCGAGTTCGACGCGCTCGGGCCGAAGCGCCCGGCGCCCTTCCCGCGCCAGCTTCAGTATGGCGCTGATCAGGTTGTCCATCTTGTTGGCCGAGGATCGGATGAACTGGATAGCTTCGGGCATATGTTGGGTGGTCGCGATCCGGGCCTCGCCGAGCACCGGATCGGCGGAGCCACCGCCGGCCGCTTCGCATCGGTCGACCAGCGCCTTCATGATTTTCAGATTTTCCTCGAATTCGCCGGTGAAGCCCACGATGCTGACCAGCGGCGCCCGCAGATCATGGGAGACGATGTGCACGAAACGCTGGATTTCCTCGTTGGCCTGCGCGAGGTCCACGGTGCGGGCTCGCACACGCTCCTCAAGGCCGGCGTTGAGCAGGCCCACCTCGTCGCGCGTCGCGGCAAGCTCGCGGGTATAACGCAGAACGGTGCCGGCCGCGCCGCCGACCACCGCGATGATAACGACGCCGCCGATGATCGAGAACCATCGGAGCAAAGCCGCATTCGCCTTCTGCTCGCCGACACCCGTCGTCAGACGGTCGTCCGCGGCGCGAATGAGCCCGGAGAAGAACACATTGGCTTCGTCCATCAGGGCCTTGCCGCGATTGGTCCGGAAAAGGGCCTGAGCCTCCGCATCCCGGCGCTCGCGTTTTAAGGCGATGGTGCGGTCCATCTCAGTCAACTTTTCGTTGACGATGGCGGTCAGGCGCTGGATCGAAACGTCCGCTCCCTTGTAGGAAGCCAGCAACCTGTTCACCGTATCCAGTTGCCGCTGCGCCAGCGTCTTGGCGGTGTCGTAGGGGGCAAGGTAGATTTCGTTGCCGGTGAAAAGAAAACCGCGCTGGCTGGCCTCCGCCGTTTGCACCGCATTGCGCAGATCCACCGCCGCCCCCCGGGCATCGCGCGCCTCGATCACCTCATTGAAATAAATCTGAGCACGCTCGCCCAGCCAGAACGTCATTCCGACAATGCCGAGCAATGCCAGGAATCCGACGAACAGAAACGCCGTGGTCGACTGGACAAAGGAGCGGCTGGTGATCGTCATCGCATTAGTGCCGTCGCCAATGTCTGGCAGACATACCGGACCTCTTGAAAACAGCAAGGCAGCAGGCGAGAACGGGCCGCCGCGATGCAGAAGAAAGGACTTGAACGAGCAAGGCAAGGAAAAGGCCGCAGATCCCTCCACGGCGTTGCTCTGTTCAATCATTCAACGCCCGAAAGGTTCCCGGCCTTTTCGGCAGGATTTTCACCCCGGTTGTTCAGTTCGCGCTGGCGCCGGCACCTTGATCTCGGTCGGCAGGATGATCGCGGCGGCGATGACGAACAGGCACAGCCCCGCGAACGCATGCAGCATGGTGACGAAACCGCCGTGCTCGTACAGCCAAGCCACCAGCCCGACGGACGCGCCCGCCGCGGTGAAGCCGATGAAGTAGCGCACCGAATAGGCGCGTGACCGCCATTCCTCGCTGGTGTATTTGCCGACCATGGCGTCGTTGACGGTGACCTGGCCGAACGCGCCCATCACGATGCCGATCGCGGCCAAAATCAGCGGCAGGTTGGACAACGTCGCCGCCAGATACAGAAACGGCGCCAGCAGCAACGACAGCGGCAGCGAGATCGCCTTCAGCGAATAGCGGTCGATCAGCTTGCCGATGGTGTATTGCGTCATGGCGCCGAACACATAGACGCAGGCCGCGATCACCCCGAGCAGCGCCGGGCTTGCGGTCATGTCGGCGAGGCGCTCGGCGAACAGTTTCGGCAGCGCCACCGTCACCGCGTTGAAGGTGGTGGAGATCGCGATCACCACGATGAACAGCGCCAGAATCACCCGCCACATGTCGGCTTTCGCTACCCGCGACTGCGCGGCCGCCTGCTTGAAGCCGGAGCGGTCCTCATGCACGACGGTTCGCGCAAACGCGATGCCGATCCCGATGGTGACGATGCCGGGAATGACAAAGGCCCAGCGCCAGCCGAGATACTGGCCCACCACGCCGGTGACCAGCGCCGACGAGGCCACGCCGAGATTGCCCCAGACGCCGTTGATCCCCATCTCGCGGCCGAGCTTGTCGGCATAGGACACGATCATGGCGGTGCCGACGGGGTGATAGATCGAGGCGAACAGGCCGATCGCGAGCAGCGCCGCGCCGAGTTGCAGCGGGGTCTGCACGAGGCCGACCGCGATCATCGACAGTCCGATGCCGGCAAAGAAGATCACCATCATGTGGCGGCGGCTCCAGCGGTCGCCGAGCCAGCCGGTCAGCAGCGAGCCCGCGCCGAAGGCCACGAAACCCGGGGTCGCGTAGGGCAGCAATTCGGAATAGGCCATGCCGAGCGCCGGCCCCATCACGATGATGGCGGCGGCGAAGATCAGCATCGAATAATGGTCGATGAAGTGGCCGGCGTTGACGTAACCGATCACCCGGCTTTGGCTGTTCATTGGCGAATCCCGCAAATTCCTGAAATAGGTTATAGGGTGTTGTGCTGACGGGATGTGGCCAATGAATATCGCCGAAAAGCCAATTGCTGCCATCAAGGGACGCCGGATATCGACCGGCGACGGCCTCCATCTGATTGCGAACCATTACCGCAGGGGCACGCGGCTCGACACCCATATGCACCGCGAGGCGCAACTGGTGTACGCCGCCCGGGGCACCATGCAGGTCACCACGCCGAAGGGACGCTGGCTGGTGCCGCCGGACCGCGCGGTGTGGGTGCCGGCCCGATCGGAACACGCCATCGACGTGCTTGCCGATATCGACATGCGCACGCTGTATTTCGACCTCGCATGGCTCGCGCGGGAAGCGCGCAGCGCCAGCCTCGATGCCGAATTCGTGGTGCGGGTCTCGCCCTTGCTGCACCAGGCCATCCTCGCGCTGTTCGACGGCCGCAACGACCCCGACCGTACCGCGCTATTGATAAAGCTCGTGATGCTCGAACTGCACCAGGCTGAGGACTCCGCGACCTTCATTCCCCTGCCCCAAGAGCCGCGCTGCCGCCGCGCCGCCGACATCGTGCTCGGCGATCCCACAGGCAACCACGAGATCCAGGCGCTGGCGCGCGAAGTCGGCACCTCTGCGCGAACCCTGTCGCGGCTGTTCGCATCAGAGACCCAACTCAGCTTCAAGAGCTGGTGCCAGCGCGCCCGCATTGCGGCTGCGATCGAGAAACTCTCGGTCGACGCCAACCTCTCGGTCAAGCAACTCGCCGCCGACCTCGGCTACGCCAGCGTGCCCGCATTCTCGCATGCGTTCCGGCAGGTCACGGGCAAGACGCCGACGGCGTTTGCGGAGACGAAGTAAAAGGAAAGCGGGATCGTCTTGGGCGGGCTTGACCCGCGTATCCCATCGCTCCTCATCAAAAGACGTTTTGCCGGGTCAGGCCCGGCAATGACCGCGATGGTTGGAACGGAAGCGATACCCGTCATGTCTGGGTGCCGGCGCTGCCGCCTACTGTACATGGGGTTGTTTTCGATATTTTTGGTTTGGGACGGCGCCCACCTTCGGAAACCCGCGACAAAACAACCCGACGGGCAAATCACTTCCGATTATCGGAAACATTGTCAAGCCCCTCGCGTAAAAATATTTCTGTTTTACAGAACTAAAAACCAGGGTATATCTCTCCGCATCCCGTCCCACCAAGAGGGGCGTTTCGCGAACGTCACGAACGCGGGTCGGGGATGCGGTGGACGCGGCGGCGCGCGAGACGGGCGATGCCGAAGCGTACGGCCAAGTCGTATGGTCCTGACACCCCCGACGAAGGTGTCAAGTTTGCGGTCATTCCCGCAGGCGACGGTGGCAATTGAGCAGGGCTCACCGGGGAGATCACGAAGCAACCGTAAGACCACTGCGCAGGGAAAGTCGGATGTTTCCGCTGGACCTGTATGCTCGTGTGCGTTTCTACCACTTTACTTGCACACGAGACCGCGGGTGCCAGCGCGCATCCGGCTTTCCCTGCGCCCTCTGACTGGAAAGGGCGTGACGTTGAAAAGCAAAACTCGGGCGCATCGCGCCGCGAGATAGCGAAGGCGCGTTTGGTTCCGCTCGCTTGTCATCGCCCGTGAAAGCGGGCGACCCAGTATTCCAGAGGCGGCGTGTTCAACTCGGCAACCGCGGCGTACTGGATCGCCCGTCAAGCCGGGCGACGACAATGGAGCGTGAGCAGCGCGGGCGCGACGTGGCAATTTTATACTCACTCACACCTGCTTGATTGTGATCCGTTCTGTCTTAAATCTCGTGTAGGATTTCCATCGAATCCGGAATAGACCGCCCGCCATGAGCAGCAACGCCTTCTTCTCCGACCTTCTCGCCTCGATTTCCGAGCGCGGGCGCACGCTGCTTCGCCGCGGCGGGGCGCCGGATGCGAAACAGGATGCCTCCGAGCTGATCGATTTGTGCGAGGCGCTGCTGTCGGGCCGCGGCGAGGCATCCGGCATCGCAATCGCGCGCGAGGTGCTCGACCGCTATCGCCAGCTCGACGAGGCCGGCCGGCTGGCGTTCTTCGAGATGCTGGCGCGCAGCTATGGCCCGGACCGTGAACGGCTGTCGCAGGCGATCGAGGCCTGGCGCGCGCAGCCGTCCGACGAGGACGCCAGCGACCTGCATTTTGCCTCGGAACCGCGGCGGCAGGAATTGATCCGGCGGCTCAACCGTGCGCCCGGCGGCACCAGCGAACTGGTGGCGCTGCGCGCCGACCTGATCGACCTCCTGAACCGGCACCGGGATCTGGCCGCGCTCGACCGCGACGTCGTGCATCTTTTGTCTTCATGGTTCAACAGGGGATTTCTCGTGCTGCGCAGGATCGATTGGCAGACGCCAGCGAATATTCTGGAACAGATCATACGCTACGAGGCGGTGCACGAGATCCGCGACTGGGACGATCTGCGCCGCCGCATCGATCCGGTCGACCGGCGCTGCTACGCATTCTTTCATCCAGCCCTGGTCGACGAGCCCCTGATTTTCGTCGAGGTGGCGCTGACCGAAACGATTCCCGCCGCAATAGCGCCGCTTCTGGCCGAAGACCGGGCGCTGGTGCCGATCGAGCGCGCCCGCACCGCGGTGTTCTATTCGATCTCCAACACGCAGAAAGGCCTCGGCGGCATTTCGTTCGGCAGTTTCCTGATCAAGCAGGTGGTCGAGGAATTGCGGCGTGAGCTGCCGAAGCTGGAAAATTTTGTGACATTGTCGCCGGTGCCCGGTTTTGTCGCCTGGCTGAAACAGGCGAGCGATGTTCCCGTGTCCGACGAGGAGCGGACGCTGCTCGAAAATCTGGAAAAGCCCGGCTGGTTCGAGGACGCCGAGCTTGCGACAAAACTGCGGGCGATGCTGGAGCCGCTGGCCGCGCATTATTTCCTGAAGGCGCGCACCTCAAAAGGCCGGTTGATCGATTCGGTGGCGCGATTCCATCTCGGCAACGGCGCGCGGCTGGAGCGGATCGACTGGTTGGGCGATCTCTCGCCCAAGGGCCTGCGCGAATCCGCAGGTATCATGGTCAACTATCTCTACCGGCTCGAGGACATCGAGAAGAACCACGAAGCCTACGCCAACGAAGGCGAAGTCGTCGCCTCCAGCGCGGTGCGGAAACTGCTGAAGGGCGAAGGCCGCCGGCTATTGGATATGCGGCTGTCGTAGCAAGGCGCTATCTCTCATCGTCATTGCGAGCGCAGCGAAGCAATCCATCTTCTTTGCGCCGCAACATGGATTGCTTCGTCGCGAGCGCTCCTCGCAATGACGCTGAAACGTCTGAGGCTACTTGTCCGGCTTCACGCCGCCAGCGCCTTCATCTCCGCATACAGATCGCTCTTCCCCTCGAATCCGATGCCCGGCAGATCCGGCATCGTGATGTGGCCGTTCTCGACCCGAAGCCCGTCCGGGAAACCGCCATAGGGCTGGAACAGATCGGGATAGCTCTCATTGCCGCCAAGCCCAAGCCCGGCCGCGATGTTGAGCGACATCTGGTGGCCGCCATGGGGAATGCAGCGGCTCGCCGACCAGCCCTGGGTCTTGAGTACATCGAGCGTGCGCTGGTATTCGCACAGGCCGTAGGACAGCGCGCAATCGAATTGCAGCCAGTCGCGGTCGGGCCGCATGCCGCCGTAACGCAGCAAGTTGCGGGCGTCCTGATGGCTGAAGAGGTTTTCGCCTGTCGCCATCGGCCCCGGATAGAATTCCGCCAGCGCCGCCTGCAACTGGTAATCGAGGGGATCGCCGGCCTCCTCGTACCAGAACAACGGATAGTCGCGCAGCATCTTGGCGTAGGCGATCGCGGTCTCCAGATCGAACCGGCCGTTGGCGTCGACCGCGAGCCTGGCCTCGCTGCCGATCTCCCGCAGCACCGCCCCGATGCGCTGGCTGTCTTCCAGGAGCGGCGCGCCGCCGATCTTCATCTTGACGACGTTGTAGCCGCGGTCGAGATAGCTTCGCATCTCGCCGCGCAACGCCGACAGGTCCTTGCCGGGATAATAATAGCCGCCGGCGGCATAGACGAACACACGCGGATTGGCCTCGCGCTGATGGCGCTCGGCCAACAACCGGAACAGCGGCTTGCCCGCGATCTTCGCCGCCGCGTCCCACACCGCCATGTCGATGGTGCCGACCGCCACCGAGCGCTCGCCGTGACCGCCGGGCTTCTCGTTGGACATCAGCGCGGCCCAGACCTTGTCCGGATCGAGATTGCCGCCGGCCTCATCGAGCAACGTCTTGGGATCGGCCTCCATCAGGCGTGGCGCAAAGCGCTCGCGGATCAAGCCGCCCTGCCCGTAGCGGCCGTTGGAATTGAAGCCGTAACCGACCACCGGCTTGCCATCACGCACCACGTCGGTGACGACGGCGACGAGGCTGGTCGTCATTTTGGTGAAGTCGATATAGGCGTTGCGGATCGGCGACGAGATCGGTTTTGTGATTTCGCGAACGTCGACGATGCGGACCGACATGGCGTCTTCTTTCAGAAGCTGGTTCGAACTTCTCAAATCGTCATTGCGAACGAAGCGAAGCAATCCAGCTTGCTTGCTTCGTCAACAAAAGCTGGATTGCTTCGTCGCAAGTGCTCCTCGCAATGACGAAAATATCAGGATTCCGCGTTATCGCGAAAATACGGCTCCACCGGGCCGTGCACCTTGATGGTCAGCGGGTTCCCGTAGCGGTCCTTGGCGTTGCCGGCGGTGACGCGGACCCAGCCTTCGCTGATGCAATATTCCTCGACATTGGTCTTCTCGGCGCCCTTGAAGCGGATGCCGACGTCGCGCTGCAGCAGCTCTTCATTGTAGTAGGGGCTCTTCGGGTTGGTGGAGAGCCGGTCCGGAAACGCGTCGCTCATAGTCTCGTTCTTCTCGTTCATAGCAGTGCCTCGATTTCTCTGATCAGACCTTCCGGCTTCGCCGTCGGCGCATGCCGCGCCACCACCTTGCCGGAACGGTCGACCAGAAACTTGGTGAAATTCCATTTGATCGACGGCCCAAGCAGGCCGAATTTCGCTTTCTTCAAATACGCAAACAACGGGTGCTCGTTACTGCCATTGACATCGACCCTGGCGAACATCGGAAAGGTCACGGCATATTGACTCGAACAGAACTGCTCGATCTCTGCGGCATCGCCCGGTTCCTGGCCGCCGAACTGGTTGCACGGAAAACCGAGCACCGAAAAGCCGCGCGGGTTGAGCGCCTGGTGCAGCGTCTCGAGGCCCTTGTATTGCGGCGTGAAACCGCACTTGCTCGCGGTGTTGACGATCAGCAGTACCTGGCCCTCGAACCGCTTCAGCGGAACGTCTTCGCCGGCCAGCGACTTCGCCGTGAAATCAAGAACGCCAGTCATCATGTTCTTTCGTCTGGACGCGCAAATCCATTAACCGGCGGGATCGATCGCCGCCGAGGGGGTGCCGCCGGCCTCGATCGCCTCGCCCGCGGCGAGACAGAGATCCTCGCGGTAGCGGCCGGAGACGACCTGCACGCCGACGGGAACGCGGCCCACCAGTCCGGTGGAAACCGTCAGCCCCGGCAGCCCCATGAAGGGAATCGCGATCTGGGTCAATTGTGCGTGCCACACCCTGATGAAGGAGGCGTCGTCCTTGACGTCGAGCTGATCGGGGAACGGCAATTCGCCGGAGACCGGCATCACCAGCACGGCATATTTCTCCAGGAACTGCAGCCATTGCCGGGTCAGGGTCGCGCGCCGCGTCAGGACTTTCGAAAGGGTATCGACATCAAAAGGAAATACCTTGGACCGGTTGCCGCGCAGGCAGGCCAGCGCGCCGGGATCGCCTTCGCGCTCGGCGGTGGCCAGTTGCGCCTCATAGCCGTCGCCGAGCCACAGTTTGGTCTGAAGCTCGGCAGCCTCGCGCAACGGCGGCGTCTCGACCTCCTCGACCACCCATCCCGCGCGCTCCAGCCGCTTGCCGGCATCGGCGACGGCGGCTCTTACTTCCGCCACTGGATCGAGCCCGTCGGGATTGAGGCAAAGTGCTGCGCGCTTCGGCATCGCCGGCCCCTGCAGCGGCGCCGGCACCCACCAGGGATCGCGCGAATCGTAGCCCGACATCGCCGCCAAAGCGACTTTGAGATCACCGATGGTGCGCGCCAGCGGACCCGATACCGCGGAGATCTGCGGCCCGATCGGGCGCTCCGGCAGCGCCGCATTGAAGGCCGCGATGCGACCGATGGTCGGACGCAGCCCGTGCACGCCGCAGGCATAGGCGGGATAGCGGATCGACCCGGCGATATCGGTGCCGTGCGCGATGTGGCCGATCCCCGCAGCCACCGCCGCCCCTGCTCCGCCCGACGAGCCTCCCGGCGTGATGCCGGGGTCGCGCGGATTCTTCGTATCGCCATGGATTAAGTTCGTGCTGAACCAGCGATAGGAAAATGCCGGACAGTTGGTGCGCCCGAGAATGACGGCGCCGGCCTTGCGCAGATTGTCGACCACCGGGTTGTTGGTCTTCGCGATGACATCGCGCTGCAGCTTCAGGCCGTTGGTGGTGGCGAACCCTTCCTGATCGATATTGACCTTGACGGTGACCGGAACGCCCGCCAGCGGGCCCAACTCGTCGCCTCGCGCGATCGCGGCATCGATGGCGGCGGCCTGCGCCAGCACATCCGCCGGCCGATGGTCGACCACGGCGTTGATTTTGGGATTGACCGCGTCAAGCCGGGCCAGCGAGGCGGAAGCTGCCTCCGTCGCCGAGATTTCCTTCGATCGTACCAGGGCAGCAATATCGGTAGCCGACAGACGCCAGAGATCTTGCATGAATAGCTCCGTTGATCGCCCGCTTGTAGCGCCGCGCGGAGGGCAAGGCCACCGGGAAAAGCGCCTGCCCGGCCTGATCTAGCGCACGCGGGCGAGGAAATAGGCGAGGTCGGCGATCTGCGCTGCCGTCACCGGCCCCATCACGTCGGCCATCGAGCCGTCATAGCCATGACGACTGTTGTCCTTGTACTCGGCCATCGTCCTGGCGAGTTAATCCTCGCGCTGGTTGGCGATGCGCGGGACATTCTCCTTGCCGGAAAAATCCGGATTGTGGCAGGTGTCGCAGCGATGCTGCTGCGCCAGCGCCTGGGCACGCTGCATCCGCTCGGAGTCGCCGGCGTCCGCCGGCGGCGCAGGCTTGGGCAGTTTGGCGATAAAATCGGAGAAGGTCCTGAGATCGTCGTCGGTTAGCGCCTTCGCCATCTCGTTCATCGGCTCGAACGTGCGCAGCTTTTGGCGAAACATGAAAAGCTGGATCAGCGTATAGGGCGCCTGCTGGGCGCCGAGCGACGGCGTGTTTTCGGTCTCGGACTGCCCCTTCTCGCCGTGGCAGGCAAGGCACGGCGCGATACGTTCTTCCAACGTCGCCGCGCCTGCGGAGGAGGCAATGGCGGCAAGTGCCAGCGCGGCGATGGTCCTAAGCATTGGCTCTCCCGTCATTGCGAGGAGTGAAGCGACGAAGCAATCCATGATCCTGCTCGTACAGACATGGATTGCTTCGCTTCGCTCGCAATGACGTGTTTTGTTTTCTTACTTCCCGGCGACCTTCGGCTTGCCGTAGGTGACGCGATAGACCGCGCCGTTCCAGTCGTCCGATACCAGCAGCGAACCGTCCTTCATCTGCAGCACATCGACCGGACGGCCGATGTAGCTGTTGTTTTCGAGGAAGCCGGTAATGAACGGCTCCATCGACTTCACCGTGCCGTCCTTGTTCAGCTTGACGACAAGGACGTCGCCACCGACTTTCTTGGTCCGATTCCAGGAACCGTGACGGGCCACGATGATGGCGTTCTTGTAGGCCTTCGGGAACATGTTGCCGGTGTAGAACCGCATGCCGAGCGCGGCGGAATGCGGGCCCAGCACGCCGACCGGCGCCGTGTAGTCGCTGCAGGATTTTCCCCAGCCGAGTTCGGAGTCGACGATATTGCCCTGGTGGCAATAGGGCGCACCGAAATCTTCTCCGGCCTTGGTGACGCGATTGAGCTCATCCTCGGGAACGTCTTCCGACATCCAGTCGCGGCCGTTGTCGGTGAAGTAGAGCTGCTTTGAGTCCGGATGCCAGTCGAAACCGACGGTGTTGCGGACACCTTGCACGAACACTTCGGCACCGCTGCCGTCGAGATTCATCCGCCTGATCTTGCCGTGCTTCTCACTATGCAGCACGTTGTTGCCGGGCTGCCCGACCGGAACATTAGAGCTTGTTGTCGGGTCCGATGCCGATGAACTTCCAGCCATGGGCTTCGTCCTTCGGCAGATCGTCGTAGATCATCGTCAGCTTCGGGCTGTCGAGATTATCCTCGGCCTTTTCGATCTTCGAGACCTTCGAAAGCTCGGCGACGTAAAGTGTGCCGTTCTTGAACGCGATGCCGTTGGGCCGGTAAAGCCCCGAAGCCATGGTCTTGACCGTACGTTTGTCGTCCTTGTTGGAGATGGCATAGAGGTTGCCGACGAGGCGGGTGCCGACGAACACCGTGCCCTTGTCGCCTTCCGCCAGCGAACGCGCGTTGGCCAAGCCGGCGGCGTAAACCTCGATGTTGAAGCCCGCCGGCACCTTGAGCTTTCCGACCGGCACTTTGTCCGGAGCCGCCGCAATCGGCGGCGGCGCGACCGGGGCAAGCTTGGCGGCGGCCTCATTGCCCGCGGGGCCGCCCGAACAGCGGGGAGCCCGGCGGAACCACCGGTGCGGCGGCAGGAGCAGCCGCAGCAGGTGGAGTGGCCGGCTGCTGCGCTGCAGCGCCGAATGTGAATACGCCGATAAATGCGCCAGCCAGCTACAGGCTGCGCGGTACGGACGAGCCGATCATCATGAGGTCCTCCCTGGATGGAAAGCCTTATCCTTGTGCGTAGTCCGCACCGGTGGCATTTCCTGCGCCACAGTTTTCAATACTTCCATACCGATAGGCAACCGGAATCATCTGGCCGGCTTGAGCCGAGTGCATGTGATCAGGTGCGGGCGATGTTGCGTCAGTGCCTGGTGCCCGCTTCGCCCGTCATGTCGAGGATCGCCTCGGTGAACGGAAACTCCAGCACGATCTCGCCCGCGTCATCCGTCACTTCGAGGGTCGCGTTCAGCAGGCCGCCTTCCGCGCCTTCGAGCTTGAGCAATTCCCGAATCATGGCGCGCGCAATTTCCCATGCTTGATCGGGATCCCTCAGCTGTTCGCCTTCGGGGTCGGAGATCAGTTCGTCAGCGATCCGTGTGTTGAAAAAATACCGGGGCATGGGGCCTTTCCGTTGCGGGCTCTAGCCCAAGCCCGCGACATCTCACAAGTTCTTTATCCGAAAGGCGGCGGCCCGCCACCCCGGCGCGAGGTCTGCATCTAGGTTGCTGCGCGCGACTTTGAACCCGTTGATCCCACGTTGTTTTAGGGGCCATCACACAAATACGTGAGTTCCTTGTGCGTCGCAGCAAGGAAAGCAGCAGCTCGCGACCGAAGATTTAACTGGCGAACTTTTCATTCCGCGGTAGTTTGTCCCCGAGGACGGAAGCCGTCCGTTCGAAAAGGAGCGCCAAATGGCCTGGAAAACCCCGAAGATCGTCGAAGTGCCGGTCGGCATGGAAATCAACATGTATGCGTGCGCCGCCCGCAAATAAGCGGCTGCGACAGCTTCGCATGATCTAAGGTGGACCTCCGGGCGTGACACGATCCCGATCGCGGGATTGTGTCCGTATCGGTGTCCACCTCTGAAGCTTGTGGACCTCACGCTTTTGCACCCTAAGGCTTTGGAATCTCCAGGAGGCGAATCATGCTTCGCGTCGTCGTCCTGGGCGCCGCGGCAGGTGGTGGCGTTCCGCAGTGGAATTGCGGATGTCTGGTTTGCCGGGCAGCAAGAACCGAACACCCCGAACTCCAGAGCACCCAGGCCTCGATCGCGATCAGCACCGACGGCGAGTACTGGTTCCTGGTCAACGCCTCCCCCGACCTGCGCCAGCAGTTGATCGCGACCCCGCAGCTTCACCCCAAAGCCGGAAAACTTCGTCACAGTCCGATCTCGGGCGTAATCCTGACCAACGGCGAGATCGATGCTGTAGCGGGCCTCCTTTCGATGCGCGAGGGCTCACCGTTTACGGTCTATGCGCACGGCAAGGTGCTCGCGATCCTCGGGGATAACAGCATCTTCAACGTGCTGAACGAGAAGACCGTGAAACGCCAGCCGATCGAACTGGACGCAGCGTTCGAGCCGACGCTGCCGGACGGCGCGCCGTCCGGCATCGAAATCCTGCCGTTTGCCGCTCCCGGCAAGGGCGCCTGGTATCTGGAGAGCAAGGCCCACCCCGCGGGTGATACCGGCGCAGGCGACACGCTCGGGCTACGAATTGGCGATAAGGCAACGGGCAAGTATTTCTATTTTCTGGCCGCCTGCGCCGAAGTAACCGACGATCTCAAATCAAGGCTTGCCGGCGCGCCCCTGATCTTCTTCGATGGCACGGTGTGGCGCGACGACGAGTTGATCATGGCCGGCCTCGGCACCAAGACCGGGCAAGGCATGGGACACATTGCCATGTCGGGTGATCGCGGCGCTATCATAGCCTTGTCGGACCTCAATATCGGTCGGAAAATATTTCTGCATATCAACAATTCCAACCCGGCGCTGCTGCACGATTCCACCGAACGCCAACAAGCCGAGCGCGCGGGCTGGCAAATCCCCGCCGACGGAACGGAGATTACGCTGTGAACGCGATAACCCTGACCGGGATGACAGCCTTCTCGCTCGCCGGCAGCGCGCCGCTCAACAATGCCGAGGAACTGGAAGCAGCGCTTCGCCACATCGGCGCCACCCGCTACCACAATCTGCATCCGTTTCACCGGCTGCTGCACGGCGGCAAACTGAACAAGGGCCAGGTGCAGGCCTGGGCGCTGAACCGCTATTTCTACCAGAGCACCATTCCGATCAAGGACGCGGTGGTGATATCGCGCTTCCGCGATCGCGGCATCCGCATGGAATGGCGGCACCGGATCGAGGACCATGACGGCGACCTCGGCGCCGAGGGCGGCATCGAGCGCTGGTTGAAGCTGACCGAGGGGCTGGGGCTCGACAGCGCCTATGTGGAATCCACCGAGGGCATTCTGCCGGCGACGCGTTTTGCGGTGGAGGCCTATGTGCATTTCGTTCGCGACAAGAGCCCGCTGGAGGCCATCGCTTCGTCGCTGACGGAACTGTTCGCGCCGAACCTGCACGAAGAACGCATCTCGGGGATGCTGGCGCATTACGATTTCGTCAACCCCGATATCATGAGCTATTTTAGCCGCCGTCTGACGCAGGCGCCGCGCGATGCCGGCTTTGCGCTGGAGTATGTGAGGGAACACGCCACGACGCCGGCGGAACGCGCGGCGGTCTGCAATGCCCTGATCTTCAAGACCAATGTGCTATGGGCTCAGCTCGATGCGCTGTATCATGCCTACGTCGATGGCCACATACCGCCCGGGGCGTTCGTTCCCAAAGCCGGTTAGAGACGAGACCCAGTTAGAGACGAGACGATGGCAACCCCGCGTAACCGCAACATCAGTGTCAGTGAGAGCAGCAGGCCGATTCTGCCGCGGCATGCCAAGCTGAAGTTCGATGAAACCCGGCAGGTCTGGGTCATTCTGGCGCCGGAGCGGGTGCTGGCGCCGGACGAAATCGCGGTAGAAGTGCTGCAGCTATGCGACGGCGTTCGCTGCGTCGCCGACATGATCGACCAACTCGCCGCCAAATACGCCGCCGAACGCGAGGCGATCTTGACCGACGTCATCGCCATGCTGCAGGACCTAGCCGACAAGGGATTTTTGACCGAAGCACGCGAGAAGACCTCATGAGCTCGACGCTGTCAGATTCCGGCGTAGCGGCCGGCGACCCCTACGACGGGCTCACGGTGCTGGAGTCGCGCGGCTCAACGGCGGAGACTTTCGGCATTCCGCTCGCGGTGCTCGCCGAGCTGACGCATCGCTGTCCACTGCAATGCCCCTACTGCTCCAATCCGGTCGAGCTCGACCGCGGCGGCAGCGAGCTCACCACCGAGGAATGGAAGAAGGTTCTGACCGAACTCGCCCAGATCGGCGTGCTGCAGATCCATTTTTCCGGCGGCGAACCCACCGCGCGCAAGGACCTGGTCGAACTGGTGCAGCACGCCAGCGATGTCGGCCTGTACTCCAATCTCATCACGTCGGCCGTGTTGCTGACCAGGGAGAGACTTTCGGCGCTGGCCGATGCCGGGCTGTGCCACGTACAGATCAGCTTTCAGGGCAACGAACCCATGGTGGCCGATCGCGTCGCCGGACTGAAGAATGCCCATGAAAAGAAGCTCGAAGTCGCAAGGTGGACCCGCGAGCTGGATCTGCCGCTGACGGTCAACGCGGTGATGCACCGGCAAAACCTGCATCAGCTCGCCGACATCATCCGGATGGCGGTCGATCTCGACGCCGACCGGCTCGAGGTCGCCAACGTGCAGTATTACGGCTGGGCCCTGAAAAACCGCGCGGCGCTGATGCCGACGCTGGAGCAGATCGAGGAGACCAGCCGCATCGTCGAGGAAGCCGCGGTGAGGCTAAAAGGCATTCTCGCCATCGATTATGTGGTGCCGGATTATTATGCGCTGCGGCCGAAGAAATGCATGGGCGGCTGGGGCCGGCAATTCTTCAACATTTCCCCGGCGGGGAAAGTCCTGCCTTGCCACGCCGCCGAGTCGATCACCGGGCTGGAATTTGAAAGCGTGCGATCCAACCATTCGATTGCCTGGATCTGGCAGAACTCCGAAGCGTTCAACCGCTATCGCGGCACCGGCTGGATGAAGGAGCCGTGCAAGAGCTGCGAATTCAGGGAGATCGATTTCGGCGGCTGCCGCTGCCAGGCTTTTGCGCTGACCGGCGATGCCGGCAATACCGATCCGGCTTGCACGCTGTCGCCGATGCACGAGCAGCTCTTCAAGCAGGCCGAGCTTGAGGCTGCTTCCGACAATAACCGTTTTGTCTATCGCAATTTCGCCGGTGGTACGCTGGAGACGGGCGACAATCATGGCGCCTGACGCCGACGCCGGCAAAGCCAGCAGCAACCGTTCCGATCCATTCGCACCGCTGACATCGGAGCTGATGCCGGTCGGCGACGGCCACGAGATCCATGTCGAAAGCGTCGGCCGCGCCGACGGCATTCCCGCGGTCTACCTGCACGGCGGCCCCGGCAGCGGCTGCCAGCCCGACCACCGGCGGCTGTTCGACCCCGAGCGCTTTCACGCGGTGCTGTTCGATCAGCGCGGCGCCGGCCGCAGCCGCCCCAAGGGCCGTCGCGACGACAACACCCTGCCGCATCTGGTCGCCGACATGGAGCTGATCCGCGAGAAATTCGGGTTTCAGCGCTGGATGATCGTGGGCGGATCCTGGGGCGCGACGCTGGCGCTGGCCTATGCGCAAGCGCATCCCGAGCGGGTCACCGGTATCGTGTTGCGCGCAACTTTTCTCGGCACCCGCCGGGAGCTTGGAGATGTATTTCTCGGCGCACTGCCGCGCCTGCATCCCGGCCTCTCCGAGGATTTCCTCGGTGTACTGCCGCCGGAAGAACGCGTCGAGCCGCTGGATGCCTACTTCCGCCGTATCCTCGATGTCGATCCGGCGGTGCACGGCCCCGCTGCCCGCGCCTGGGGCGATACCGAACGCATTCTCTCCGAACACACCTCATCGCGGGTCCGGCTCGATCTCAACTCGCTGAACTCGACCCGCGCGCTGCCTTCGACGCCGTTCATGGAGGCGCATTATTTCCAGAACGATTGCTTTATGAAGCCCGAGCAGCTCCTCAACCATGCCGGCCGGCTCGAAGGCATCCCGGGCATCATCGTGCAGGGCCGCTATGATCTCTTGTGTCCGCCGGCAACCTCGCATGCGCTGGCCGCGGCTTGGCGCGGATCGGAAATCCGCATCGTCGAAGGCGCCGGCCACTCGCTGTATGATTCCGGCGTCAGGGACGCCGTCATGAAAGCAATCGCGGATCTGGCTTCCATCATCAAGCGATAAGGACGATTGACATGCCGCTCGCCGGAAAAGGAATGCTGCTGACGTCGATGGACATCGACCCATCCGACGAGTCCGAGTTCAACCGCTGGTACGACCGCGAGCATCTCGAGGAGCGCGTCGCGATTCCAGGCTTCCTGGAGGCCCGGCGTTACGTCGCTCATGACGGCAAGCCGAAATATCTCGGCCTCTATTCCACCGAAACCTTCGAGGTGCTCGACAGCCCAGCCTATCGCACGGCGCTCGCCAACCAGACCGCCTGGTCGAAGGCGAACATCGCGCGCTTCAGGAACATGATCCGCGCGGTCGCGCGCATCAGCATCAGCCGCGGGCAGGGTCGGGGTGCCGCACTCGGCATCGTGCGTCTGCGTCCCGTGGACAAGGATAGGTTGCGTACTGCACTGCGGGATCAACTCGAGCCCGGGAAGCTGGACGGAATCCTCTCGATGCACCTGCTCGAAAGCGATCCTTCATTGTCCAAGCCGATCACCGACGATCCATCGGCCTTCAATCCCGGCGCGGGCGACTGGTTCGTGCTGATCGACGGGACCGACGTAAAGGCGGTCTCGGCCGCCGTCACTGCGCGCCTGGGCGATGCCGCGATCAAATCCGCCGTGATCTCGACTGGCCTTTATCATCTGATGTGGGACTTGTCGAAGAGCGATCTCCCGACGATTTGAACGCGACGTGAACTGCGTTGCACATGCTGCACTGCCGCAATGACCTTAACGCCGTGGCCTTCGACTAATGAAGGCCGGTGGTGAGACAAATTTGCCTTTGTGCACGCTCTGGAATGCCTCTAATAAGGTAAGCATATGATCCAATTCAAAAACCACAAGAACGCCGACTGAGCGTTCGCAGGCAAGATGAGGCCGCGGCTTCCTTGAAACGGCGCGGACAAGGTAGGAATGAAACCGACTGATATTTCGGCGCCGGACTACTTCCATAAAGTGGTCGATTGCCAATGGGCCTGTCCTGCGCATACGCCCGTTCCAGAATACATCCGTCTGATTGCTGAAGGCCGCTACAGCGACGCCTACATGATCAATTGGAGATCGAACGTGTTTCCGGGCATTCTCGGACGCACCTGCGATCGCCCGTGCGAGCCGGCCTGCCGCCGCGGCCGCGTCGAGGATACGCCGGTTGCGATCTGCCGGTTGAAGCGCGTCGCCGCCGATTTCAAGGACGACGTCAAGCACCGCATGCCGAAGCCAATGGCGAAAAACGGCAAGCGCATCGCGATCGTCGGCGGCGGCCCCGCCTCGCTGACGGTGGCCCGCGACCTCGCCCCGCTCGGTTACCACTGCACCGTGTTCGATGCCGATCCCAAGGCCGGCGGCATGATGCGGACGCAAATTCCGAAATTCCGGCTGCCCGATTCGGTGATCGACGAGGAAACCGATTACATCCTCGATCTCGGCATCGACTTCAAAGGCGGCCACCGCATCGACAGCCTGAAGCAGCTGCTCACCGAGAACTTCGACGCGGTGTTTGTCGGCTCCGGCGCCCCGCGCGGCCGTGAGCTGGAAATTCCCGGCCGCAAGGAAGCCGCCGCCAATATTCACATCGGCATCGAATGGCTCGCGTCGGTCTCGTTCGAGCATATCAGCAAGATCGGCAAGCGCGTCATCGTGCTCGGCGGCGGCAACACCGCGATGGACTGCTGCCGCACCGCGCGCCGGCTCGGCGGCGAAGACGTCAAGGTAGTCGTGCGTTCCGGCTTCGAGGAAATGAAGGCCAGCCCATGGGAGAAGGAAGACGCGCTGCACGAGGACATTCCGATCCTCAATTTCATGGTGCCGGTCGCCTTCGTCCACGATGGCGGCAAGCTCACCGGCGTTACCTTCCAGAAGGTGAAGGCGGAATACGACACCAACGGCCGCCGCAATCTGGTACCGTCGGGCGAAGCGGACGAAACGATCAACTGCGACGACGTATTGGTGGCGGTCGGCCAGGAAAATTCCTTCCCCTGGATCGAACGCGACTGCGGCGTCGAATTCGACAAGTGGAACATGCCCAAGGTTGATGCAAAAACCTTTGGCTCGACCAATCCGAAGGTGTTCTTCGGCGGCGACGCCGCGTTCGGCCCGAAAAACATCATCTGGGCGGTGTCGCACGGCCACGACGCCGCGCTGTCGATCCACAAGATGCTGTCCGGTGAGGACATCACCGAACGGCCGCTGCCCGAGGTGATTATCTCCTCGCAGAAGATGGGCATCCACGAATGGAGCTACGACAACGACGTCTCCAACGACAAGCGCTACAAGGTGCCGCATCGCGACAAGGTCATCGCGCTGAAGGACATCCGCGCCGAAGTCGAACTCGGCTATGACGTCAAGCTCGCACTCGGCGAGGCGCAGCGCTGCCTGAACTGCGACATCCAGACCGTTTTCGCCGCGCCCTTGTGCATCGAATGCGACGCCTGCGTCGATATCTGCCCGATGGACTGCATCACCTTTACCGACAATGGCGAGGAAGAAGATCTGCGGACGCGGCTGAAGGCGCCATCGTTGCATCCGGATCAGGACCTCTATGTCGCCGACGGCCTCAAGACCGGACGCGTCATGGTCAAGGACGAAGACGTCTGCTTGCACTGCGGCCTGTGTGCCGAACGCTGTCCCACCGGCGCCTGGGACATGCAAAAACATCTCATCGATATGACCCACGCAGGAACATCATGTCCGTCCAAAGCCCGATCAGCAGCGTAAACGACTTCGTCGTCCGCTTCGCCAACGTCAACGGCTCGGGTTCGGCGAGCGCCAACGAGATGTTCGCGCGCTCGATCCTGCGCCACGGCGTGCCGGTCAGCCCCCGCAACGTCTTCCCGTCCAACATCCAGGGCCTGCCGACCTGGTACGAGGTGCGGGTTACCGAGGACGGACATCTCGGCGCCCGCGGCGGCGTGGACATGATGGTGGCGATGAACCCGCAGACCTGGGACAAGGACATCGCCTCGATCGAGCCCGGCGGCTATCTGTTCTACGATTCGACCAAGCCGATGCCGGCGTCGAAATTCCGCGCCGACATTACCGTGATCGGCGTGCCGCTGACCGCCATCACCAACTCGACCTATACCGATCCGCGCCAGCGCCAGCTGTTCAAGAACATCATCTATCTCGGCGCGATGTGCGCCCTGCTCGATATGGACCCGAAGCTGGTCGAGCAGTTGATCGGCGAGCAGTACAAGGGCAAGGAAAAGTTGCTGTCGTCCAACATCCACGCGCTGCATCTCGGCCGCGACTGGGCGCTGCAGAACCTTAAATGCCCGATCGGCCTGCGCGTCAGGAAGGCCGACAAGGTCGGCGACCGCATCTTCATCGAAGGCAACAGCGCAGCTGCTCTCGGCGCGGTCTATGGCGGCGCCACCGTGTGCGCCTGGTATCCGATCACGCCGTCGTCGTCGGTGGCCGACGCCTTCACCAGCCACTGCAAGAAGCTGCGGCACGACCCCGTCACCGGCAAGGCGAAATACGCCATCGTGCAGGGCGAGGACGAACTGGCGTCGATCGGCATCGTGATCGGCGCATCGTGGAACGGCGCCCGCGCCTTCACCGCCACCTCGGGCCCCGGCATCTCCCTGATGACGGAGTTCATCGGCCTGTCCTATTTCGCCGAGATTCCGGCCGTGATCATCAACGTGCAGCGCGCCGGCCCCTCGACCGGCATGCCGACGCGGACCCAGCAATGCGACATCATCGCCTGCGCCTATGCTTCGCATGGCGACACCAAGCATGTGCTGCTGCTGCCGGAAGATCCGGCCGAGGCGTTCGAATTCGCCGCCCAGGCCTTCGATCTCGCTGAGCGGCTGCAGACCACGATTTTCCTGATGCTCGATCTCGACATCGGCATGAACCACCGGCTGTCCCGTCCGCTGAAGTGGGATGACGCCAGGCAATACGACCGCGGCAAGGTGATGACGGCGGAGATGCTGGATGAACCCGGCCGCGACTTCGGACGCTATCTCGACGTCGATGGCGACGGCATCCCGTATCGGACCTATCCCGGCACCCACCCGACCAAGGGCTCGTTCTTCACCCGCGGCACCTCGCGCAACCGCTATGCGATCTATTCCGAGGAAGGCCCTGTCTATGCCGACAACATGCAGCGGCTGGTGCGCAAGTTCGAAACCGCCCAGGACATGGTACCGCGGCCGTTGCAGGCCAACGCCGCCAAGCCGACCAAATACGGCGTGATCAATTTCGGCTCGACCGCGCCGGCCATGGACGAGGCGATCGGGATCCTGGAATCGCGCGGGCATCAACTCGACCGCCTGCGCATCCGCGCTTTCCCGTTCCATTCCAGCGTCGCCAGCTTCATCGCCGACCACGACTTCGTCTATGTGGTCGAGCAGAACCGCGATGCGCAGCTTCGCTC
>JBKJUA010000407.1:0-14380 GCA_046590305.1 Bradyrhizobium sp. | reverse complement strand
GCCCCCGTCAGGCCCGAGACGCTGCCCGTGGTGCGCGCCGTCGTTGCCGTGCTGGCCAGTGCGTTGCGGGCGGTCGATTGCGCACTCGTGACGAGGCTGCTGATGGCAGAAAGACTCTCGCTGGTCGACTTCAGAACCTTGCTTGCCGCGACCACGCCATCGAACACGTTGTTCAGATCGGCCGCACGATTGCTGAGCGCCGAAGCCGCGAAGAATACCGTTGGATTGTCGTTCGCCGAATTGACCTTCTTGCCGGTCGCAAGCCGGTTTTGCGTCGACGAAAGCAGATCATTGGTTTGCTGCAGCGAATAGAGGCTGGACCGAACCGAACTCGAAAGAAGAATAGAAGACATAGCAATCACCCCTGCTTTACTTGATTTCCCCAGTAATGCTCTTACGAGCAGGTGATGATTGGCGCTGAACTAAATAACTATTTCGGAATAGACGTCGTTAATGCGGCAGACAACGTCGTATTTGCTTTAAAACAACAGTAGTATCCATAATTCTATTCTCTAAAGTCACTAAAAACACGACTGATATTACTTGTTTTCACGACGATTCTGTCACGAATTTGTAGAGACTAACCGCATCACCGCCGCGCGGAGCCAAGTCTCCGACCGCACCCACCGCCGCAATTCCAGATCAAAAGACCGGCGTGCATTCGGGCGCGCTGATCGCAGTGGTGTTTTCACATACAGTCGCGAAGGCGTAGATCGTTTCCTCGTCATGGCCGGGTTTTGACACCGCACCAGCGCGGCACAAATTTTGCTCTGTCCTTGCTGTTTGAATACAGGCGACCCTGCTTCGCCTAATCCTTAAGCATTTGGACCAATCGATATGCGCTGCCTCGTCGTGGCCGACCTTCATTACTCGCTGCCGCAATTCGACTGGCTGCTCAGCGCCGCGCCGAATTTCGACCTCGTGATCTTCGCCGGCGACGCGCTGGACGTCGGATCGTTCGTGGATTTCCGCGCCCAGATCGTCGTCGTGAAGAAGTATCTCGAGCTGTTGTCCGGCATCACCCGGGTGATCCTGTGCTCCGGCAATCACGATCTCGACGCGCGCAGCCCGGAGGGTGAAAAAATCTCGCGCTGGATCGGCGACGTCCGCGAACTCGGCGTCGCCTGCGACGGCGACAGCCTTGTTATCGGCGACACGCTGTTCACGGTGTGTCCGTGGTGGGATGGGCCGCTGGTGAAGCAGCGGCTCGACGACCAGCTGCGAGAGGCGGCCCAGGGGCGGCTGAAGCGATGGATCTGGGTGCATCACGCGCCGCCGGCGGATTCCCCGACCAGCTGGGGCGGCAAACGGTTCTTCGGCGACGTCGAACTGGTGCAGTGGATCAGGAACTACCAGCCATCGATGGTGATCTCGGGCCATGTGCATCAATCGCCGTTCATCCCCGACGGCTCCTGGTTCGACAAGCTCGGCGACACCTGGGCGTTCAACACCGGCCTGCAGCCCGGCCGTCCGCCGGTCTATATCGTGCTCGACATCGCCGACGGCAGGGCGTTCTGGCTATCGGCGACCGACGCGCAATGCATCGACCTCAACGCGCCGCTGCGGCGGCCGGCCTCGCCGATCACCGACGTGCCGGCGTGGCTCACATCCTTGGGTCGGATTGCCGATCCGAGCCTGGCGAGACCTGCGTCGGCGCCAGGTTGATCATGCTCTGCAGGAGATCGCCGACCATCGCCAGATGATTGCCTTGGCCGGCATATTGCCGCTTGATGTCGGCAAGATAGGTGTTGGCGGCATTGAGCCGCTGCGCCAGCATGCCAGCGATCAGCAGCGCCACACCTGGCTGCTGACGCAGAAACGAGGCGGCGTCGTCGATTTCATAAATCACTGAATCCGCCGCCGCGCGCACGGTCGCGGTATGTGGCTGATCGAGCAGCACCGACATTTCGCCGAGCACCGCGCCCGGTTCGGTGATGGAGGCGACGACCGTGTCCCCCTTGATGACCTCGAGCCGTCCCTCGATCAGCACATAGAGGCGGCCGGTCCGGCCGCCCTCGTGCACGACGAGGGTGCCCGCGGACACGCCTTGCCTGATACCGCCGATGCAATACTCCAGAATTTCGCGCATTCGACACCCCGAGGCCCGAGGGCAAGATTAGGCACGCCCATGATGGGCGTCGAACGGATAATGTGTGCCGTCTGCTCAAATTCTCGGCATTCACTGGCGGCCTCGAGCGTTCAGGCGACCGCCTTGCGCCTGCGGTCGGCGCCGGCCAGCAGCGGTCCGAACGTGACCGCGAAGCCGAGGAAGGCGGCGGCCCAGGCGAATGCGGCAAGATGCAGCAGCGGCTCGCTGTGCGCCGGGTCGATCACCGCGCAGATGCGCGCCAGCGCCGCGACGATGATGGCAAGATAGATCGCCTGCGTCGCGCGCGAGGCGGTGAGCGGCTGGCCAGTGTGGCCGAGCGTGGCGCGGCTCATCACCGCGAGCGTCATGGTGCCCGCCGCGCCCGCCATCCAGGCGTGGATGCCGGCGCCGGGCGGCACGAGGCCGAACGCGGAGGCGGCGTTGAGCAGGAACCCGAACGGCACGAAGGCGTAGCCGACATGCAGGACCAGCAATAGCCGCTCCCGAAAGGTGCGATCCCCCGCCCAGCGGGCCAGCCGCACCAGATGCAGCAATCCGGCCAACGCCAGCGCCGTGCCGGTGAGCCGGCTCTCGGGGCTGACGATCCAGCCCGCCAGCGTCAACGCCGTGACGACAACGACGATGATATCGAAGCGACCGAACGGCGCCGGCAACCGGCCGGGATTTTCGCGCACCAGCCAGTTGCGGGTAAAGCTCGGAATGATGCGGCCGCCGATCAGCGAGATCAGCAGTACCACCACGGCGATGCCGATCCGGATGCCGGTCTCGGCAAGCCCACGGAAATGCGCCTCGAGGTGGAACGAGACATTGCCCGCCAGCAGCAGCAGCACCAGGATCACGACGTTGAGATTTTTCCAGTTGCGGCCGGCCAGGATCTCGCGGGCCGCGGCAGCGGCTACCAGTGCGAGAAAGCTCGCATCGACCAGCATCGCCGTCAGCCAGCCGGTCTCGGCCGACAACGTCACGGCAAGCCGTCCTGCGATCCAGACCACGACCAGCGCTAGCAGCGGCGTGCCCTGGATCGGCAGCCGCCCGGTCCAGTTCGGGATCGCCGTGAACAGAAAGCCGGTGATCACGGCTGGCAAATAGCCGTAGAGCATTTCATGGACGTGCCAGTCGCGCGGCGTGAACGCGGAGACCAGCGTGATCTCGCCATGGAACACCGGCAGCCAGACCAGAATGGCGAGCCCGGCATAAACAGATCCGAGCAGGAAGAACGGTCGAAAGCCGGCCGCGAGCAGCGGCAAGCCCTGATATAGACGGGGGCGCGAAACCGCCGTCATGATCGCTTCATGCGGTTTACGCATCTCGCCTGGCGGCGGCTCGTGTCGGCCAGCGTCTTTATCCCGCGCATGTCCGGCTCCTTCGGTCATCGGCCCCGAAGGACCGGCTCAGGGACGTTTAGGCGGGATACCGCGCGCCGGTGTTGCGCCAGCGCAAAGTTCCGCTTGATCGGGAGCCGCAATCGCAGTCTAGATTCGATTCAGGTCGCTGGCTCAAAGTCGCTGATGCGACGGAGGAACCATGGCCACAGTCGACCCCTCGCTGGTTGCCGATCTGCCGCTGTTTGCGGGATTCGGCGCCGAGGAACTCGGCGATATTCTCCGCGAAGCCCGCCCGGTGCGGTTTGTGAAGAACAGCGCGATATTCGAGGAAGGCCAGGACGCGCACTCCTTCTTCGTGCTGCTGCACGGCCATGTGCGCGCCACCAAGACCACTCCGGGGGGAGAACAGATCGTGGTGCGCTATGTCGCGCCCGGCGAGACTTTTGGCGTCGCGATGGCGATCGGTTTGCCGCGCTATCCCGCCACCGCGACCGCGGTCGAGGATAGCGTCGTGCTGGCCTGGCCGTCGTCGACATGGCCACGCCTGGTCGCGAAATTTCCCGCATTGGCCACCAACACGCTGCAGACCATCGGCAGCCGGTTGCAGGAAACCCATACCCGCGTGGTCGAGATGTCGACCCAGCAAGTCGAACAGCGCGTCGCCCACGCTTTGCTGCGGCTCGCCAGCCAATCCGGCCGCAAGGTCGAGCAAGGCGTCGAGATCGATTTTCCGATCAGCCGCCAGGACATCGCCCAGATGACCGGCACCACACTGCACACCGTGAGCCGTATCCTCTCAAGCTGGGAGAGAAGTGGACTGATTGAGGGCGGCCGGCAACGCATCGTGTTGCGCGAGCCGCACAAATTGCTGGTGCTGGCCGAAGCAACATCAGGCGAAGACGGACCGCCGGACCGGCCGTAACGTCAAACCGCCCGGCTGTGCAATTGCCTCGATCCGTCGAGGTGGGCGTCGAACGCCGCCGCCACGCTGCGGACCAGAAAGCGCGAATCATCCGCCACCGCCAGCGAGGTGCCGTCGAGTTCGACGATGCCGTTGGAAATCAGATCCTGCAGCCGGGACGACGACTTCAACATGGTTGAAGCCGACAGGCCGTGCCGCGCGCAGATCGGATCGAGATCGACGCCGAAGTCGCACATGATGCGCTCGATGATCTCGGCGCGCAGCCGGTCATCGCCGGACAGGGCGTAGCCCTTGACGGTGGCCAGCCGGTGGCCGGCGATGGCTTGCTGATAGGCACGGGTGCCGACTTCGTTCTGCACATAGCCCTGCGGCAGGCGGCCGATGGCGCTGGCGCCGAAGCCGAGCAGGACACTGCTGTCGTCGGTGGTGTAGCCCTGGAAATTCCGGCAGAGCCTGCCCTCCCGGAACGCCACCGCCATCCCGTCATCGGGCAGCGCGAAGTGATCGAGCCCGATCCGGATGTAGCCGGCCTGCTTCAGCGCGGCGGCGATGGCTTCGGACTGCCGATGCCGCGCCAGGCTGTCGGGCAGCACGGCCTCATCGATCTTGCGCTGATGCTTCTTGAAGCCCGGGACGTGGGCATAGCCGAACACCGAAAACCGGTCGGGGCGAAGCTCGACGCAGCTTCGCACGGTGTCGAGGCACGACGCCACGGTCTGGTGCGGCAATCCGTAGATCAAGTCGAAGTTGATGCCGGCGATGCCGGCCCGCCGCAGGCCTGTGGTCGCAGCAGAGGTCTCCTCGAAACCCTGCACCCGATTGATGGCGCGCTGAACCGCGGGGTCGAAGCTCTGCACGCCGAGGCTGGCGCGGTTGACGCCGCCGAAGGCCAGCGCGTGGATCATCGGGCCGGTCAGCGTACGCGGGTCGATTTCGATGGCGATCTCGGCCGAGGGCGGCACGAAGAAGGATTGCCTGAGCGCCCCCATCAGATCCACGAAAGTCTCGGGCGCCATGATGGTCGGCGTGCCGCCGCCGAAATGGATGTGGTCGACCTTGATGCGGCGATCGATCTGGCGCGAGACCAGCTCGATTTCACAGCGCAGCGCCGAGGCATAGATCGCGACCGGGTCGTCGCGGCGAACCACCGAAGTGTTGCAGCCGCAATACCAGCACATCGCCCGGCAGAACGGCACATGCAGATAGAGCGACGTGGTGGCGTACTGCGGAATGGCCTTCAGCCATTCTGCGTATGTGCCGGGACCGACCGCGGCCGCAAAATGCGGCGCCGTCGGATAGCTGGTGTATCGGGGCAGTCGCTCCTGGCCGTAGCACGCGGCAAGATCTGGCCTCATCTGGTACCCGTCCTCGAATGGCAAAAACCATGGTCGATCGAGGCTTCCGCCCTGATTTCCTCCTCGTAGCCCACCCGATGGCGAGCGGCCTTGCGCTCGCTCAACCCCGGCAGCGAATTGCGGCGATTCCGTACAAGTCCGGATTGAGCGAATCCTTTTCCACGCGCAACGTGTGAGGCATCGCTTAGGGCGATGGTCGCGCATGACACGACAAATCGGAGCCGAGGCCATGAGCCTTTACGTGCTGGACGCCTTCATCTGGATTCTCGGAATACGCGGTCATATCCCACAAAGCGGCGAGTTTAGCCCCCTCGCGGGCCGATCGTCGGTGGGCGCCAGCGCCAGCGCGGTGATGCGCGCGCTAGCGGTCTTCATCGGGATGGTCGCGTTGCTGTCGCTGGTGTTGTGGCTGGCCGTCTGGCTCGCCATCAAGCTGCTGTAGTCGCTTCACGCGCCCCGCGAGGCAGTGCCGGGTCGGGCTCCGCGCCTTTTCGATCACGCCATCGCAAGTTTGCGAGCGAGTGGTGTAGATGCGCGAGATATTGGAATGTTTCTAAATCAAATCGTGGAATCGCTCTAAATTCATCCTTTCGCGACATCCAGTTGCGGACAGCACGGCACCCGCTGCGCTACTGAAACCGGCAGCGCCATCATCGCCGCCGGAGCCGCTTCATGACGAAATTTCGCGCCCTTACCGCAACCGCAGCGCTGCTTTGTTTCGCCTCGCTTGGTGTCACCACCGCATCCGCCAGCGGCGAGGTCAACGTCTACACCTATCGCGAAACCAAGCTGATCCAGCCGCTGTTCGATGCCTTCACGGCGGATACCGGCATCAAGGTCAACATCGTCTCGGCGAGTTCGGGGCTCGAGCAGCGCATGAAGGCCGAGGGCGCCAACAGCCCGGCCGACGTGCTGCTGACGGTCGATATCGGACGCATGGACGAGGCTGTGAAAGCCGAGGTGACCCAGCCGATCAAGTCGGATGCGATCGACGAGATCGTGCCGCCGCAGTATCGCGATCCCGACGGTCACTGGGCCGGAATTTCGATGCGCGCGCGCGTGATCTATGCCTCGAAGGACCGCGTCAAGCAGGAAGCCATCACCTACGAAGAGCTCGCCGACCCCAAGTGGAAAGGCAAGATCTGCATGCGCTCCGGCCAGCACATCTACAACAACGGGCTGTTCGCGGCCTATGTCGCCAGGCACGGCGAGGCCAAGGCCGAGGAATGGCTGCGCGGCTTAAAAGCCAATCTCGCGCAAAAGCCCTCCGGCGGAGATCGCGAGGCCGCGCGCGACGTCGCCGCCGGCAAATGCGACATCGGCATCGGCAACACCTATTACTGGGCGCTGATGATGAACAGGGATCCCGACAAGAAGCCGTGGGCGGAAGCCACCCGCGTCGTGCTGCCGACCTTCGTGGGCGGCGGCACCCACGTCAATCTGTCCGGCGTGCTGCTGGCCAAACACGCCCCCAACCGCGCCAACGGCGTCAAGCTGATCGAATGGCTCGCCGGCGAGAAAGCGCAGCGACTGTATGCCGACCAGAACTACGAATATCCGGTTCGAGCCGGCGTCGCCCTCAATCCGACCATCGCGGGCTACGGCAAACTCAGCGCCGATCCGCTGCCGATCTCGAAGATCGCCGCCAACCGCAAGGCGGCCTCGACGCTGGTGGACAAGGTCGGTTTTGATAATTGAGCCTTTACAATCGCAGCCTGCTTCCTCCCCGGCAAGCCGCGGGGGGAAGCGGCCGCATGCCTTCGTGACCAGCGGCCTGGCGTGAACCGCAACCAGCGCACAGGACGCATCGCTGCGGCACTCGCGGTGGCGACCGCGATCCTGGTCGCCGCTCCCGTGATCTCCATTATCTCGCTCGCGATGCATCCTGCGCCGGAATTGTGGCAGGGTCTGATGGCCTATGTGTTGCCGCGGGCCATGATCGATACCGCGCTGCTGCTGGGCGGCGTTGGCGCGCTGGCGCTGGTGATCGGCGCCGGCACCGCATGGCTGATCTCGCTGCATGATTTTCGCGGCCGGTCATTGCTGGTGTGGCTGATGCCGCTGCCGCTGGCGATACCGACCTATCTCGCCGCCTATGTCTACGCCGATTTGTTCGAGCCGCTGGGCCTGGTCCATCGCACGCTGGCGATCTGGTTTCCGCTGCGCGACGTGGTCGGCGCCCTGCCCAATTTGCGCTCGATGCCGGGGGCGATCGTCATCATGGGCCTCGTACTCTACCCGTACGTCTATCTGTCGGCGCGGACCATGTTCCAGTTCCAGAGCGCCGAGTTCGGCGAGGCCGCCAAAACCCTCGGCGCCAAACGCTGGACCGTGTTCTGGCGCGTCTCGCTGCCGATGGCGCGGCCGGCGCTGGCGGTTGGCGTCGCGCTGGTATCGCTGGAAACCCTCAACGACATCGGCGCCAGCGAATATCTCGGCGTCCGGACGCTGACGGTGTCGATCTTCTCCACCTGGCTCAACCGCGGCAGCCTCGCCGGTGCGGCGCAGCTTTCCTGCTTCATGCTGGCGATCGTCGCCGGCCTGATCGCGGTCGAGCGCTACGGCCGCCGCAATACGACGGCGGAATTTTCCGCGGAAAGCCCACGGCTGACGCCGCGCACCCGGTTGAACAGCATCAGGGGCGGCGCCGCCTTCGCGGCGTGCCTGCTGCCGGTGCTGCTCGGCTTCGTCATGCCGGTGCTGTATCTGCTGCAGCAGAGTTTTGGCCGCGGCCTGCTCAGGAATTTCGACATGACGCTGGGGCGCGACGCGTTCAATTCGATCGCGTTCGCAACCCTTGCCACGCTGATCGCGCTCGGGCTCGGCTTTGCCATCATTCTGGCCTGGCGCTGGCGGCCCAATCCCGTGCGCTTCATCGCCATGAACATCTCGCAGACCGGCTACGCGCTGCCCGGGCTGGTGCTGGCGCTCGGCCTGCTGACGCCGGTGCTGGCGATCGACAACGGGCTTAATGCGATGGCCGGATGGCTGGGACGCTCATTGCCGGGCCTGATCCTGGTCGGCTCGGGCGCTGCCGTTGTGATCGCCTATGTGATCCGGTTTTTGGCGGTGCCGACCGGAATGATCAAGGCCGGGTTCGAGCGGATTCCGCGCGACTATGACGACAGCGCGCGCGCCGCCGGCGCAGGACAAGCAACGACGATGCGAAAGATCCATTTGCCGCTGCTGCGGCCGGCGATGCTGGGCGCCGTCATCATCGTGTTCGTGGACTGCCTGAAGGAATTGCCGGCGACGCTGCTGCTGCGCCCGCTCAATGTCGACACCCTGGCGACCTCGATCTACCAGTTCGCCAGCCGCGGCAGTTTTGAAGACGGCGCACTGGCCGCCCTGCTGATCGTCGCCGCCAGCATCGGCCCGGTCGCGTGGCTGACGCGATTTTCGGACATGCCGAGCGGGCCGGCGTAGGCTGCAGCAATACAGCCCGTCGTCCCGGACAAGCGAGCAACGCGAGCGCCGATCCGGGACCCATACGCCGCAGCCTATCGATAGGGCGTTGGCACAGATACCTTCTTAAAATTACAGACGACCGGGATTATGGGTCGCGGCGTTCGCCGGGACGACGACCATCATGGGCGCCTCACGCGTTCTTCAGCGCGACGCGGAATTCGGCTTCGGTCTTTGCCTGCACTTCGTCGAGCGTGACGCCGTCGGCGAGTTCGATCAGCGCCATGCCGTCCTTGCCGTGCTTGTCGATGGTGAAGACCGCGAGATCCGTCACCACCATGTCGACCACCTTCTCGCCGGTCAGCGGCAGGTTGCAGGTCTTCAGCAGTTTCGGGCCGTCCTTGGCGGAATGTTCCATCACCACCACGACGCGCTTGACGCCGGCGACGAGGTCCATCGCGCCGCCCATGCCCTTCACCATCTTGCCCGGGATCATCCAGTTGGCGAGGTCACCGTTCTGCGCCACCTGCATGGCGCCGAGGATCGACAGGTCGATATGGCCGCCGCGCACCATGCCGAAGGAATCGGCCGAGGAGAAATAGCTGGTCGAGGCCAGTTCGGTGACGGTCTGCTTGCCGGCATTGATTAGATCTGCGTCTTCCTCGCCCTCATAGGGAAAGGGACCCATGCCGAGCATGCCGTTCTCGCTCTGCAGCACGACATCGACGCCGTCGGGGATGTAGTTAGACACCAGCGTTGGAATACCGATGCCGAGGTTGACGTAGAAGCCGTCGCGCAATTCCTTCGCGGCGCGGGCAGCCATTTGTTCGCGGGTCCAGGCCATCGAAATTCCTCTCAGGTTGCGGCGGCGGCAGCGTCGGCACGCTTGCGCGTGGTGCGTTGCTCGATCCGCTTGTTGCCGGTTCCGACTTCGATGATGCGCTTGACGAATACGCCGGGCGTATGGATGTGGTCGGGATCGATTTCGCCGGCGGGCACCAGATGCTCGACCTCGGCCACAGTGATCTTCGCCGCGGTGGCCATCATCGGATTGAAGTTCCGCGCGGTCTTGCGATAAACCAGATTGCCAGCGGTATCGCCCTTCCAGGCGTGGACGATGGCGACGTCGCCGAACAGCCCGCGCTCCATGATGTATTTCTCGCCGTCGAAAACCTTTTCTTCCTTGCCTTCGGCGATCAGGGTGCCGACGCCGGTCTTGGTGTAGAACGCCGGAATACCGGCGCCGCCGGCGCGAATCCGCTCGGCCAGCGTGCCCTGCGGTGCGAATTCGAGCTCCAGTTCGCCGGCAAGGAATTGCTGGGCGAACAGCTTGTTCTCGCCGACATAGGACGAAATCATCTTCTTGATCTGCCGGGTTTCGAGCAGCCGGCTCAGCCCAATGCCGTCGACACCGGCATTGTTGGAGACCACGGTCAGGTTCTTGACGCCGGAGTCGCGGATCGCGTCCGACAGGGCCTCGGCGATGCCGCACAGGCCGAAGCCGCCGGACATGATCATCATGCCGTCCCTTAAAATGCCTTCGAGTGCCGATTTGGCGTCGGGGTAGACCTTGTTCATGGAATACGACCTGATGGGAGGGAGGGCGCTGGCGGCCAACGTTAGCCGGATTATTAGGCGAATTCTTCGCAATGCGTCAATGACGGGGCATTTGCGGCATTGATGGTCGTTTTATGCGTGCCGGAGATTGGATTGCCCTGTCACGGCATCGGAACGGCGCCCCCTCTCCCGCTTGCGGGCGAGGGCCGGGGTGGGGCTCGCTCAGCGGCGGGACCGCGGACAAAGCCCCCACCCGCCTCGCTCACGCTCGGCAGCCTCCCCGCAAGCGGGTGGGAAGAAGGCGGCCTTGAAAGCGTCAAGAAAACCGATCAGATTGCCGGGGTTGGCCTGCCGCCCCGCTCACTTTAACAGCGGCCCGACGATATCAACCCGACATCAGTCCCCACCCGACTTGCGTTCAACCAGACCGGGTTTTAACCAGACTTGGGTTTTAACAGCACTTGGGTTCTAACCAGACTTGGATATGTCATTGACGATGGCCCAGGGAATGAAGCGCCTCGGCATGCCGGTTGCGGCTTTTTTCGGCGTGGCGCTGATCGGCCTGGTCGGGACCTCCTGGTTTCTCAACCGGGACGCCCTGCGTCACGCGGTGGAGGCCCAGATCCGTGCCGTTACCGGCCTCGATCTGGTTGTCAACGGCGCCATCGAGGTTTCGGTGTTTCCCGGCAGCTACGTCTCGTTTCGCGATGTCGGCTTGAAGGGCGGGGCGACCGCCGACCCCGCGCTCGCCGTCGATGTCCTGACCGCGAATTTGCGCCTGCTGCCGCTGTTGCTGCGGCGGTTCGAGATATCCGATGTCATGATGCTGCGTCCGCACATCCGGATCGTGCGCGACGACAATGGCGACAGCAACTGGACGCCGTTCATCGAGACCATCGCGCGCACCACGCAGCCCGGCGCCGAGAACCAGCTGTCGTTCTCGGAAATCCGGATCCAGGACGGCCTGCTGACCTATCACGATGCCGCCAACCGCGTGTCCGAGACGATCGGCGATATCGATCTTTCGCTGGCATGGCCGTCGATCTCGCGTTCCTTCGCCGCAACCGGGCAATTCGACTGGCGCGGCGAACGGGTCGACGGCTCGATCAGCGCCAGCGACTTCGTCGCCGCCCTTTCCGGCGACCGCTCCGGCCTGAAGGCGCGGCTGGCCAGCCCGCCGCTGAAGCTGGCGTTCGACGGCACCGTCGCCAACCGCACCAGCCTGATGATGGAAGGCACCGTCACGATCGACAGCCCGTCCTTGCGCAACGCCTTGCGCTGGGCCGGCCAGCCGCCGCCGGGCAGCGGCGGGTTCGGCCGCTTCGCGCTGAAGGCCCGCGCCAATGTGGTCGGGCCGTCGATCGCGCTGACCAACGTCAATGTCGAACTCGACGGCAATGTCGCCGAGGGCGTCATGACCTACGCCAATAACGGCCGCCAGACGCTGCAGGCGACGCTGGCCGCGGGTAACCTCGACTTCACCCCTTATATCTCCACCTTCCGCCTGCTCGCCTCCGGCGCGCGCGACTGGAACCGGCAGCTGTTCGACCTCAATGCGCTGACTACCACCGACCTCGACATGCGGCTGTCGGCGGCCAAGGTGACGGTCGGCTCGACGAAACTCGGCCGCACCGCGTTCGGTGCTAACTTACGCAGCGGCGCGCTGGCGCTGAGCGTCGGCGAGGCGCAGATGTATGGCGGCATCGCCCGGGGATCGCTCGGGATCGCGCGCTCCGACACCGTCGCCGACATCAAGGCCCAGTTCCAGTTCACCGACGTCGACCTGCAGGCCTGCGCCTCCGAATTGTTCGGCGTCACCAAATTGTCCGGCCGCGGCAATCTCAATGTCTCCTTGGTCGCATCCGGCGCGAGCCCGTTCGGCATCGCCCAGTCGCTCGACGGCAGCGCCACCCTGACCGGCCAGAACGGCGCCATCGCCGGCTTCAATGCCGAGCAGTTGCTGAAGCGGCTGGAGCGCCGGCCGCTGTCCGGCGCCGGCAATATCCGCGCGGGATCGACGCCCTACGACACGCTGACCATCGCACTGAAATTCAGCGACGGCATCGCCACCGCCGAGGACATCCGCGTCGAGGGCCCCTCGGCGCGCCTGACCCTGACCGGCACCGCCTCGGTGCCGATGCGCGAATACGACATGAAGGGCATCGCCAGCCTGGTCTCGGCGCCCAACGCCGCCGCCGGCTTCGAACTGCCGTTCGTGGTGCAGGGCCCGTGGGACGATCCCCTGATCTTCCCGGATCCGGAAAGCCTGATCCGCCGCTCGCCGGGCGCAGCGCCGTTGCTCGACGCGGTGAAGGACCGCAAGACGCGAGATGCTGTGAAATCGGTGCTGGACCGGATTACGGGCGGGCGGCCTGCCGGCGCGCCGGATGCGGCGGCGCCGGCGACAAGTGCACCGGCGGAGGCGCCGAAGGCGAACTAAGAGCGCGGCAGTCGCAGGCTCAACCGGCCCAAAATACCTAGAAACGGAAAAATCCAGTGCGTAGGATGGTGGAGCGATAGCGATAGCCATCATGTTCTGCGATACCATCAATGCGTCTTTCACCCAATTCTACTTGCGCGTCCCGTCCTCGATGATCTCGACGATGCGCGACATGTCCTGCTGCGCGCGGCCCTGAAAGACACCGTGCTTCAGGACGAGCCGCACCGCCTGGCTCACCCACATCGGAACGCCGAGTTCTTCACCTTGCTCGATAGCGAGATCGACATCCTTCATCAGGATCTCGATGGTTGCACCAAAGTCGAATGTGCGTGGCAGCACGGCGTCGGGGAAGATGTGCGTCGTCGCAAAATTGCGGCCGGTGCCGTTGTTGAGAATTTGCAGCATGGCGTCGTCCGGAATGCCGGCCTTGCCCGACATGGTCATGGCCTCGGACGTGGCGACCAGCGCGACGGCGCAGAGCATGTTGTTGGTGATCTTCATGACCTGCGCGGCGCTCGGCCTGTCACTGGCAACCACGACCGTCTTGCCCCACAACTGGAACACCGGCATCAGGTCGGCAACTCCAGCCGGATGGCCGGATACCATCATGGCCAGCGTTCCGGCCCTGGCTCCCGCGACGCCGCCGCTGATCGGGACATCGATGACGGTGACGCCGGCCGCGGCGCATTCGGTCTCGACCTCGCGGATAAACGTCACACCGACCGTGCAGGTGTTGACCAGTGTCTTCAACGCCTTGCCCGCGAGCAAGCCGTCAGGTCCCGACAGCGCAAGCCGGAAAATCTCAAGCGTCGGCAGCGAGACGATCGCCGTGTCGCATGCGTCAGCCAATTCCTTTGGTGAAGCCGTCCGCCGCGCCTGACGCTGGAGCAGCGGCAGCATGGCTTCCTCGCGGACATCACAGACCCAGAGCTCGTGCCCGCCGTCGAGCAACTTGCCCGCCATCGGTTGACCCATGTTGCCGAGGCCGAGGCAGCCGATGCGCATCGTGTCACTCCCATGAAGCTTGTCGAACAGGCAGGAAGCGAGCCCGGTCCCCGGTCCCCGGTCCTGGGTTGCGATCAACAATTGCGACTATGCGCCAGGCGCCTTGTAATCGGTCTGGTGGACTTCGACGATGGTGCCGTCGGGGTCCTGCAGGAAGATCTGATACCAGCCGGCGACGGCCCAAACGCCGTAGTCCGCCAATTGAATATTCTTCTCTCGCAGCATGGCCTTGAACACCTCGATATCTTCGGTACGAAACGC
>JBKJUA010000034.1:0-12832 GCA_046590305.1 Bradyrhizobium sp. | reverse complement strand
CGGCGCACCCGCTGCACGTCGATCTCGTCGGGGATCTTGACCGAGGGATCGTCGGGGAATTCGCGGCCGCGCAGCGGTCGCCCCAGCGGATCGTTGTTGGCGGCGCTGCCCTGCTGCCGTCCCGGGCGCTGGCCCGGACCGTCGCCCTGGCCATCGCCGTCGCCCTGCTGCATCGCCTCGGCGAGGCTCTGGGCGCCCTTGCGCAGCGCTTGCAGCGCCTTGCCTTGTGAATCCACCGCGCCATCGGCGTTGCCGTCACCGAGCCTGCCGGTGGCGTCGCCCATCGCGGAATCGGCGTCGCCGAGGCCGTCCTCGCCGTCGCCCTGATCGCCGTCGTCACCCTGCCCTTGCTGACCCTGCTGACCCTGCTGACCCTGTTGCCCCTGCTGGCCCTTCTGCCCCTGCTGGCCCTTCTGGCCCTGCCCCATGCCGCGCTTGGCGAGTTCCTGCTGGAGCTTCTTGAGCCGGTCGCGCAGGCCCTGCTGATCCTGCTGCAGTTCGCCCATGCCCTTGTCGCTCTGCTTGCCGCGCTGGCGGTCGCGCCGCGAATCCTGGCCTTCCTTGAAGGTCTTGTCGCGCAGCTGCTGCTGCTTGCGGATCATGTCGCCGAGTTCGTTCAGCGCCTCCTGCATGTCGCCATCGCCGGACTGGCCGGGCTGCGCCATCTGCAGGTTTTCCAGCATCTGCTGCAATTGCTCGAGCAGTTGCTTGGCCGCATCCTTGTCGCCGGAGCGCGACAGGCGCTCCATGCGGTCGATCATGTTCTTGAGGTCCTGCTGGCTCAGCGCCCTGGTGTTGGGATCGAGCGGCCGCGCCAGCTGTTGCGGATTGTTGCGCTGCTGTTCGGCGAGCTGGCGCATGAAATTGTCCAGCGCCGCGCGCAGATTTTCGGTGAGCTTCTTGATTTCCTCGTCGCTGGCGCCGCGCTCCAGCGCCTGCTTGAGCGCCTCCTGGGCGGCGCGCAACGCCTTGTCGACGTCGGTGATATTGCCGTCCTCGATGGTGACGGCGAGCGCCCACAGCGCGGCCACGACCTCGCGCAGCGCCGGATCGGTGCGGGAAGCCTCTAGCTGCCGTGACACGCTGTAGAGGCCGAGATACTGCCCGGCTTCGGGCATGAACAGATTCGGCGCGATCATCAGCGCATCGAGCGCGGCATAGACCTGCCCGATCTGATTGGCGTCGAGCGCCAGAATGCGGCGCTGCTCGATCAGCGCCCGCGCCAGCGGCTTGGTGAACAGCCGCTCCGGCAGCCGCATGTCGAACGGCTCGCTCTTGCCCTCATTTCCGGCCTCATCCTTCGCCGTCAGCGTCAGGGTGACGTCGGCGCCAGCATAGGGGTCTTCGGAGAGATCCTTCACGGTCTGCCCGACGCCGTTGCGGGTGCGAGCATTCGGCAGCACCAGCGCAAACTGCGGCGCGTCGAACAGCGGCCGCGGCGCCGCGCCGCCTTTGGCAGGCTCGCCTGGGCGGACCGCAAGGCGCGCCTGCGCTTCGGTGACGCCGTAATCGTCCTCGATCTTGTAGGACATCTGCAGCGAGCCGCGGGCCTGGCGTTCCGGATCCCTGGCGAGCGCAATGGTCGGCGCGCGATCGGCGGTGGCGCCGAACTTCCATTGCGGCTGGCCGGAGGGCGAGCGGACCTGCGCGGTGCCGTCGCCGGCGATGGTGAATTGCTTTTCGTTGGTGCCTTTGGGCGCCTGCTCGACCGCGACGGCCTCGGTGATCGCGCCTGATGTCACCACATCGAGCGTGCCGCCGCTCGAGCGCACGATCAGCGTCGAGCCCGCCGGAACCGGCAAGGGGCCTGTGGGTCCAGACAGTCCCGCCGCAGGCACCGCGGCGTCCTTGTTCGCGGCCGACAGGATGATCGGGGGCTTGCCGGTGTACAGCGGCGGCGTCACCCAGGCATCGACCCTGATATTGGCGGGCGCCAGCACGCCGTTCCAGTCGAACGCCGCGCCTATGCGCATGCGGCGCTCGTCGCCGGCGGCCACAAAGGTCGCCACCAGCAACACCGCGACCAGCGCGCGCAGCGCCCAGGGGTCATGGATCGCCAGGCGCGGCGACGGCAGACCAGCGCGGATCCGCTTGAGCGAAGCCAGCGTGCGCTCGCGCTGCGCCTGCCACAGGGCCAGCGCCACCGGATCCCGGGTCGCCAGCGTATCGGTCAGCGCGGTGGCCGGGCGATGCCGGATGCCGGTGCCGCGGTCGAGCCGGCTGAGTGCGGCTTCGCGCCTCGGCCAGCGGAATTTTACCAGCGGCCACAGCGCGGCGAGCGCCGCCAGAGCGAACAGGCCGATGCCGGCGGCTCGTGCGCTAAACGGCAGCGTCAGCCACAATCCGGCCCACGATACCACCAGAAACAGTCCGATCAGGCTCAGCAACCGCGCCAGATGCGGCCACGTCTGCTCCCACGCGATCGCGTATTTCGCCCGCTGCAAGGCTTGACCGAGCTGCAGCCTGGCGGCGGCATCGGGGTCGCGCGCAGATTCTGACGGGTCGGGAATGGCGCCGCTCAATCAACTCTCCGGGTTGGCCCGAACAGAATCCTAGCACAATGGCGGCAGCGAGGCACCTGTTCCTGAAGTAACCCACACCGGGAAATACGCATAACACGAAGGCGTGACTGCGCAGCCCCGACCCCGTAACGTCCGCCGCGAACCATCGAGATAACCCCCAAAGAAACTTCAAGGAAACGCTATGGACCAGAAAACGTACGACAAGGGACTGGAAATTCGCAAGGCGGTGCTGGGCGAGGCCTATGTCGCCAACGCCCTGAAGAATTCAGACGATTTCAACAAGCCGTTCCAGGAACTTGTCACCGAATATTGCTGGGGCGCGGTATGGGGCCGCGAGGAACTGCCGCGCAAGACCCGCAGCATGCTCAATTTGTCGATGATCTCGATTCTGAACCGGCCGCACGAATTGCGGGCGCACATCAAGGGCGCGCTGACCAATGGCGTGACCCGGGACGAGATCCGCGAAATCTTCATGCAGGTGGCGATCTATGCCGGCGTGCCCGCCGGCGTCGACAGCTTCCGGATCGCACGCGAAGTGTTCGCCGAAATCGACATGGGCTGAGCGCTGCCCGAGTAGCGCCGTATCGTTAAACCGTCATTGCGAGCGCAGCGAAGCAATCCATTCTTTCTTTGCGCCGCGCGATGGATTGCTTCGTCGCAAGGGCTCCTCGCAATGACGGGCCATATAGGGGACATATCATCATGGAAATCGGATTCATCGGCCTGGGTAAGATGGGCTTCCCGATGGCGCGCCGCCTGATCGAGGCCGGGCATCAGCTCACCGTGTTCGACCAGCGCAAGGAGGCGGTGGAGCAATTGGTGGCGCTCGGCGCAGCGGCCGCCTCCTCACCGAAGGACATCGCCGACCGCGCCGAGACAGTGCTGGCGAGCCTGCCGTCGCTACAGGCCTCGCTCGAGGTCGCAACCGGCACCGGCGGCGTGATCGAAGGCAAATTGATAAAGCGCTTCATCGATCTGTCCACCGTCGGATCGCATATGGCGGTAAAGATTCACGACCTCTTGGCGAAGAAGAACATCGTTCAGCTTGACAGCCCCGTCAGCGGCGGCGTCGGTGGCGCCGAGAAGGGCACGCTGGCGGTGATGGTGTCGGGCCCGAAGGCGGATTTCGAAGTGGTGAAATCCGCGCTCGGCGTCATCGGCAAGGTGTTCTTCATCGGCGAGAAGCCGGGCTCGGCGCAGACCATGAAGCTCGCCAACAATCTGCTGTCGGCGACCGCGGTGGTCGCGACCTCGGAGGCGGTGGTGATGGGCGTCAAGTCGGGGCTCGATCCTGCCGTGATGATCGACGTCATCAATGCCGGCTCGGGCATGAACACCGCGAGCCGCGACAAGTTTCCGCGCGCGATCCTGCCGCGCAGCTTCGATTTCGGTTTCGCCACCGGCTTGATGGTGAAGGACGTGCGGCTCTGTCTCGAAGAGATGAAGGCGCTGGGGCTGTCGATGGAAGTCGCCGAAGCGGTAGGCCGGCTCTGGGAAGTGGTGATCCGCGAAATGGGCCCGGAGTCGGATTTTACCTCCGCGATCAAGCCGATCGAGCAGGCGGCGGGCGTGGTGGTGGGCGGAAAAGGCAGTCACGCGGCGAAGTGAGGACCCGTTCCCCGGACGCACGCCGATGCCGGTGCGCGAGGTCGTGTTGTGACCGGCTGGTTGCTCGACACCAATATCCTCTCCGAACTGCGCCGTCCCAAACCCGAACGCAAAGTCGTCGCCTTCGTCGCCGCCCAGCCGCTCGATCTGCTCCATGTCAGCGCGGTGAGTTTTGCAGAAATCCGCTTCGGTATCGAACGCGTCGCCGATCCCGGCCCCCGCGCCGACCTCCATGACTGGCTCACGCACAAGGTCCGACCGATGTTCGAGCAGCGCGTGCTCGCGATCAGCGAAGACGTCATGTTTAAATGGCGGCTATTGGTCGAGGAGGGCCGCAAGGCCCGCCATACCTTTTCGCAGCCCGACCTCATCATCGCCGCCACCGCGCTTCATCATGGACTGACGGTTGTGACGCGCGACGTCAGCGACTATCAAAGAGCCCGCGCGCCGGTGCTGAACCTGTGGAGCGACCCCATAGTTCCTCTCTGAATCCGGGGTAACGGATCGTTCACAACCTGTTCACTCCAATGGCCCTATTCCCTCGCCAGCGCTGGTAAGGGAGCCAACTCGCTCGCAAGCACAGGATGCCGAATTGCCCGAGGATTTTGACCGGATTGCCGTTGTGGTCGACTGGCTCGATGCGTGCCGGGCGCGGGATCTGGACTCGCTGCTTGCCCTCTATGCCGAGGAAGCCCGCCTCGAATGCAAATGCGATGGCGTGAAAATTCATCACGGGCGAGATGAACTGAATTCCTACTGGCGGCCGCGATTGGATAGTCCGGCGTCGGTCGCCTTCGACCTCGACGCTATTGCCCCCGTGGCCGACGGTGTCGTGGTCGACTATCGCAGCCACGAAGGCAAGCCCATACGAATCCATTTCAGCTTCGACAATTCCGGGAGAATCATGCAAACACGTTGCGAGCCTTCCGGTCCGGTTTCCTGACGCGATTCCTCACTTCTGCGGAGTGAGCCGGGTGACAAAACGCTCACCGCTCCAGATTTCGATGGCGCGCCCTCCCGTGAGTTCCCTGGCCTCGCGATCGCTTTCCCGATCATCCTTGCCCGATCATCCTTGCAGACCAGCGGCACCGCCTTGACGATGTGGTCGTCGTCTCCGATTTCGTGGACGCGATACTCCACCATTCAGAAAGCCCGTTCTTGCAATTTCTCGTTCGAGAAATCACCCAGCTGCAGGAGCGTGCACGCTCTATTCCACGAGCCTATATCGTATTTGTAACCGGGAATAACTGGCAATCCACAGTGGGGGTGTTTTGCCGAGTGACTGGCCGAAAGCATCCAGCGTCTGCTGCGGATTGGCCGCAATTCGGAGCGCGACGTTGAGCGCCCCGGCAATCTGCTCGGCCGACTGGGCCGAAGGCTTGTTTTCCTCGGTCAAGTGCTGGGACCCGAAACTCCGCAGCATTACCGCCCCCAAGATGAGCGCCACGACGAACATGACGCCGAGCGGGAGAAACAGTCGCGTTCGCAGAGACAGTTCTTGCCAGATTGAGACTATTCCAGGTTCATGAGCAGTTTCTGCTTCTCAAACGATGCAAACGATTTATGTGTAAGACTTGGAAGCGGGAAAACATGCAGGATACCGAGAAAACGCCTACAAGGATATTGATCGTCGACGATCATCCGGTCGTCCTGTCGGGGTGCCGGGCGTTGTTTGCCGGTGATAGTTCCATTAAAATCGATGAAGCCGGCGACGCCAGATCAGGCCATCGCGCCTTCCTGCATAAAAAGCCCGATGTAACCGTTATCGACATCAACCTGCCGGATGTTTCCGGTTTCGAATTGATGCGGCGGATTCGGAAGGACGATCCGAATGCCAAGATCATCATATTCAGCATGAATGACGATCCTGCATTCGTGATTCGCGCCGTCGAGATGGGCGCGCAGGGTTATGTTTCAAAAGGCGACGATCCCCGTCTGTTCGTGAAGGCAGTGCGCAAGGTCGCCTCCGGTGAACAGTTCATCACACCGCAACTGGCCGAGGCGGTGACGTTTTCGAGCGCCGCGATCAAGGCTAACCCGGTTTCGCAAATGAGCCCGCGCGAGCTGGAAATCCTGCGGCTGCTTGGCCGCGGCGACAAGATCGTCGAAGTCGCTGATGCCCTGGAGATTTCCTACAAGACAGTCGCCAACACGACATCGTTGCTGAAGCAAAAGCTGGGGGCAAAGAACCATTCCGACTTGATTCGCATCGCGGTCGAGATGGGGCTGAGGTAGGCGGCATTACTCAACAACAAAATGAACCAGTCGCATCGCAGCACGACCAGTTCCTTTCACCATGGCCCGAACTCTTTCGCCTCGGGGAAGATGACGAAGACCAGGTGTCAGTGTCGTCAGTGCCGATGACCGCGATGTTTGCCGCGGCTCCGGAAAGTTCTCGAGCGCGGACGCCCAGACCTCACAACCAAGGCGCTGCCCGGTCCATCGCGATCAGTTCTTCGACTTCGACCCTTGGCCGCACCACGGCGTATTGATCGTCCTTGACCAGCACTTCCGGCACCAGCGCGCGGGTGTTGTAGGTGCCGGACTGCACCGCGCCATAGGCGCCGGCGGTCATGATCGCCACGAGATCGCCGGGCTTCGGCTCGGGCAGCTTGCGGTCGAGCGCCAGATAGTCGCCGCTTTCGCAGACCGGCCCAACCACGTCGGCCAGGATCGTGGGCGCGCCTGCCGTGGCCTCGCGGATCGGCAGGATATCGTGATGCGCCTCGTACAGCGTGGGGCGGATCAAGTCGTTCATGGCGGCGTCGAGAATGATGAAATTCTTGGCGTCGCCATGCTTCACATAGATCACGCGCGCGACCAGGATGCCAGCATTGCCGACGATCATCCGGCCCGGCTCGAACATCAGCGTGCAGCCGAGATTGTGGGTCACGCGCTTGACCATCGCGGCATAGGCCGACGGCAGCGGCGGCGCTTCGCGGTCCATGTGATAGGGAATGCCGAGCCCGCCGCCGAAATCGACATGCGAGATGGTGTGGCCGTCGGCGCGCAGCACCTGGACGAATTCGGCCAGCAGCCGGAAGGCGGTTTCCAGCGGCCCGAGATCCGTGACCTGGCTGCCGATATGCATGTCGACGCCGGTGACCTCGATGCCCGGCAGCCTGGCCGCGCGGGCATAGACCGCGCGGGCGCGGGCCAGCGGAATACCGAACTTGTTCTCGGACTTGCCGGTCGAGATTTTGGCGTGCGAGCCGGAATCGACGTCGGGATTGACCCGGACCGAGATCCGCGCCGTCCGCCCCTGCTCGCTGGCCAGCCGCGACAGCAATTCCAGCTCCGGCTCGGATTCGACATTGATGCAGAGAATGTCTTCGGCCAGCGCCGCGCGCAGCTCGGTCTCGGTCTTGCCGATGCCGGAGAACAGGATCTTGTGCGGCGGAATGCCGGCGGCCAGCGCCCGCTTCAATTCGCCGCCGGACACCACGTCGGCACCGGCGCCGAGCTTCGCCAAAGTGCGCAGCACCGACTGGTTGGAATTCGCCTTCATGGCGTAGCACACCAGCGTCTTCTCGCCGGCGAAGGCCTCGCTGAACACCCGGTAATGGCGCTCCAGGGTAGCGGTCGAATAGCAATAGAACGGCGTGCCGACCGCTTCCGCCAGTTCGATAAGATTAACCGCCTCGGCGTGCAGCACGCCGTTGCGATAGTCGAAGTGATTCATGGCAGGCTCAGTCGAGAAGCGGATCGAGGACGAAGGATTTCTTGCGGCCTCGCGGCGCGGTGGCCGAGGGATCGGACGTTCCGGAGGACGGATTGAAGGTGCCCCGCGCGGCCCGTTCGGCTTCGATATCGACGTCGCTCGACTCCGCCGAGGATAACGCCTGCGACGAGGCGTTCGGCGGCAGATCGAGCCCGCCCTTGCGGCCGCAGCCCCCGAGCGCCAGCACGGCCGCGCTCAAAACGATGATGGCCCATCCCGAAGATGTCGGGCTCAACTTACGATTCACGACAAAATCCCCAATGCGGCGGCACCATACAAAGATTGCCCGGTTCTGGCGAGAGCTGGACGACCATGAAATTGCAGCTGTTTTTGCAGGCTCAGCCCAACTTTCGCTGCTTTTCCAGCCGCTTCAGCCACGCTCTGGCCTGCGCCAGCACATTTTTCGGAGCGGTTCCGCCATAGCTGATGCGGCTTTTCACCGATGCTTCCACCGAAAGCACGGCAAGGGCCTCCTCGGTAATCTTCGGCTCGATCGCCTGCATGTCCTTCAAGGGGAGTTCATGCAGCGGCACGCCCTTGTCCGAGGCCGCCCCGACGATGCGCGCGGTGACGTGATGGGCGTCGCGGAACGGCATTTTCAGCGTCCGCACCAGCCAGTCCGCGAGGTCGGTAGCGGTGGCGTAACCCTCGCCGGCAGCGGATTTCATTCTGGCCTCGTCCGGCACGATGTCCAGGACCATGCCGGTCATCGCCCGGACCGCGAGCGACAGCGCGCCGAACGCCTCCATCGCGCCCTGCTTGTCCTCCTGCATGTCCTTTTGATAGGCCAGCGGCAACCCCTTCATCACGATCAGCAGAGCGGTAAGTGACCCGATCACCCGGCCGGTCTTGGCGCGCACCAGCTCGGCGGCGTCAGGGTTGCGCTTCTGCGGCATGATCGAGGAGCCGGAGGTGAACTTGTCGGACAGCCGCACCAGCCCCACCAGCGGCGAGGTCCAGATCACAATTTCCTCGGCGAAGCGCGACAGATGCACCGAGGCAATCGCCGCCGCCGACAGGGTTTCCAGCACGAAATCGCGGTCCGACACCGCATCGAGCGAATTGGCCATCGGCCGGTCGAAGCCGAGCGCCCTGGCGGTGGCGTTGCGATCGATCGGGAACGAAGTGCCGGCCAGCGCCGCGGCACCCAGCGGCGATTCGTTGAGCCGCTTGCGCGCGTCGGCAAAGCGGCCGCGGTCGCGCGCCGCCATCTCGACATAGGCCAGCAAATGGTGCCCGAATGTGACGGGCTGGGCGGTCTGCAAATGAGTGAATCCGGGCATCACCGTGCCGGCATGTTGCAGCGCCCGCGTCACCAGCGCGTGCTGGAATGCGGCCAGCGACGCATCGATCTCGTCGATGGTGTCGCGGACATAGAGCCTGAAATCGGTAGCGACCTGATCGTTGCGCGAACGCGCGGTGTGCAGCCGCCCCGAGGCGGGCCCGATCAGCTCGCCGAGCCGGCTCTCGACATTCATGTGAATGTCCTCGAGCGCGCGCTTGAAATCGAACGATCCCTTGCCGATTTCTGACAAAATCGTGTCTAGACCCCTGGCGATATTTTTCGCATCACTCGCGGTGATGATGCCCTGGGCGGCGAGCATCGCGGCGTGAGCCTTGGACGCGGCGATGTCCTGGGCATACATGTGACGATCGACGTCGATGGAGACGTTGATTTCCTCCATGATCGCATCGGGGCCCTCACCGAACCGGCCGCCCCACATCTTGTTGCTCATGACTTACTGCTCATGCCTTGTTACTCACGGCTTGCTACGATGGCCTGCCATTTATCGCCCGGGCCGGCGAAACGCCGTGCGGTCCTCGAACGTAATATAAGCTCTGCATAGCCGTATCTGACACAGGATGACAAACGATATGCCCGAACTGCCCCCGCCTCCCCGGGACGCCACGCGTCCCCGGGCCGCCACGCGCCGGATGCCGCTTGCGATCGGCGCGGCGCTGATCGGGGTGGCGATCGGATCTGCCGTCCTCTACGCGACCGGCGGGCTGAACCGGCCAACCGGCGACGCCGCCTGCCGGCCGGCGGTAGATCTGGCACGCAAGATCGCACCCCTGGCGCATGGCGAGGTGGCCGCGCTGACCATGGCCACGGCCCCGTTGCGGTTGCCGGACCTCGCCTTCGACGACGCCGGCGGCCAGCCCAAAAAGCTCTCGGATTGGCGCGGACGGATGGTGCTGGTGAACCTGTGGGCCACCTGGTGCGTGCCCTGCCGCAAGGAAATGCCCGCGCTCGACGAGCTACAGGCCAAGCTCGGGGGGGCGGATTTCGAGGTGGTGGCGATCAATATCGACACCCGCGACCCGGAAAAGCCGAAGAACTTCCTGAAAGACGCCAATCTGACCAGGCTCGGCTATTTCAGCGACCCCAAAGCCAAGGTTTTTCAGGATCTTAAAGCTGTAGGACGGGCATTGGGGATGCCCACTTCGGTGCTGGTCGACCGCCAGGGGTGCGAGATCGCCACTATCGCCGGACCCGCGGAATGGTCCAGCGACGATGCCGTCAAGCTGATCAAGGCCGCGATGAAGCCGGTAACGGCCGGATTTTAGGCTGAAACGTCAAGGCTGCCGCCGACGCCGGCGCCGAGATTGGCGGACGAATTCTGGCCCGCGCCCAGCAGCGTCATGACAGCGGATTTCTCCGCGTCAGCGTTCTGCTTGATGAACGAGGCAGCCACCTGCATTTGGGTGCCGGCCGCCTGCATCGCGAGCATGCCGCTCACCATTGCCATCACATCCATACGCACTACTCCCCAACGCCGGCACCCTACCCAGCAGTGGTTAATGATGCGTATCCCCGAGGCGGTCACCGGCGTTTTGCACAGGCATGAGCAACTCCGAAAAATCCCGCGTAAGCCAATCCAACCACAAATGAATCGAGCTGGCTTCTCCGCGCTGTCCCTGACTTATCAACAGTCTCGGCTTACGTATGCGCCGCTCGACATCGCTTCAGCGTGTGGGGACCGGCTTGTCACCGCGATAGTCGTAGAAACCGCGCTGGGTCTTGCGGCCGAGCCAGCCGGCCTCGACGTATTTCACGAGCAGCGGGCACGGCCGGTATTTTGAATCGGCGAGGCCCTCATGCAGCACTTGCATGATGGAGAGACAGGTATCCAGCCCGATGAAATCGGCCAGTTCCAGCGGTCCCATCGGATGGTGGGCGCCGAGCTTCATCGCGGCATCGATCGCCTCGACGTTTCCGACCCCCTCATACAGCGTGTAGATCGCCTCGTTGATCATCGGCAGCAGGATGCGGTTGACGATGAAGGCCGGGAAGTCCTCGGATACCGCGATGTGCTTACCGAGCCTGGTGACGAATTCCTTGGATGCGTCGAAGGTCGTGTCGTCGGTGGCGATGCCGCGGATCAATTCGACCAGTTCCATGAGCGGCACCGGATTCATGAAGTGAATGCCGATGAACTTCTCGGGACGGTCGGTGGAGGCCGCCAGCCGCGTGATCGAAATCGAGGAAGTGTTGGAGGCGACGATGGCGTCCGGCTTCAGCACCGCGCACAGATCGTGGAAGATCTTGCGCTTGATCTCTTCCTTCTCGACCGCGCTTTCGATCACCAGGTCGCAATCGGCGAGCCCATCCATGGTCTCAGTCGAAACGATACGGTCCAGCGCCTGCTTGCGAGCATCCTCCAGGATGATCTTCTTGACCACCTGGCGCGACAGATTGCCGTTGATGGTCGCCATGCCGGACTTCAGGCGATCGGCGGACACGTCGTAGAGCACCACGTCCAGCCCGGCCAGCGCCGCCACATGTGCGATGCCGTTGCCCATCTGGCCTGAGCCGATCACGCCGACCTTCTTGATCATCACCGCCATTTTATCATCTCACCGGGGAAGACGCGGCCCGAGCGTCCACCCTCTTTTGCATGAACACCGGCCGGAGTCCGATCCATCCGGCCGGATACTGGAAACGTCGTTACTTTCCGAGCTTGCCGAGCGCCTCGGTCAGTTCGGGAACCGCCTGGTACAGGTCCGCGACCAGGCCGTAATCGGCGACCTGGAAGATCGGCGCGTCCTCATCCTTGTTGATGGCGACGATCACCTTGGAATCCTTCATACCGGCAAGATGCTGAATGGCGCCTGAAATGCCGATCGCGACATAAAGTTCCGGCGCCACCACCTTGCCGGTCTGGCCGACCTGCCAGTCGTTCGGCGCATATCCGGCATCGACCGCGGCGCGCGAGGCGCCAACGCCGGCGCCGAGCTTGTCGGCCAGCGGCTCGATATATTTGGCGAAGTTCTCGCGGCTCTGCATGGCGCGGCCGCCGGAGACGATGATCTTTGCCGAGGTCAGTTCGGGCCGATCGCTCTTGGCCACTTCCTCGCCGACGAAGCTGGAGAGGCCGGGGTCGGCTGCGGAGGCGGCATTTTCGATTGACGCGCTGCCGCCGTCACCGGCCGCGGCGAAGGTCGAGGTTCGCACCGTGATGACCCTCTTGGCGTCCTTCGATTTCACCGTCTGGATCGCGTTGCCGGCATAGATCGGCCGCTCGAAGGTATCCGGCGACACCACCTTGATGATTTCCGAGACCTGCATCACGTCGAGCAGGGCGGCGACGCGCGGCATCACGTTCTTGAAGCGCGAGGTCGCGGGCGCCACGAAGGCGTCATAGCCAGGCGCCAGCGCCACGATCAGCGCTGCGAGCGGCTCAGCCAGATCGTGCGCATAGGCATCGCCCTCGGCAACCAGCACCTTGGTGACGCCGGCGAGCTTGGCGGCCGCCTCGGCCGCGGCCTTGGTGCCCTCACCGCCACCGGCAACCAGCACATGGACCTCGGCACCCAATTGGGTGGCTGCGGTCAGCGCCTTGTTGGTGGAGTCCTTCAGGGTGGCGTGTTCGTGTTCGGCAATCAACAGCGTGGTCATCAGATAACCCCGGCTTCGTTCTTGAGTTTCGACACCAGCTCGGCGACGTCCTTGACCTTGACGCCTCCCTTGCGGCCCGGC
>JBKJUA010000192.1:0-13753 GCA_046590305.1 Bradyrhizobium sp. | reverse complement strand
CATACCGCGTGATCCATCGTTCCGGGACGCTGTTCGACGACGTAGCGTAAACCCGGACGCCTGTGGTTATGGGTCCCGGCTCGGTGGCCGGGACGACAGCCGGGGTGACCTTACCTTCGCCCGATTATTGCAGTTTCGTAACGCGCGCGGCTCTTGCAAGCCCGCTGCCGGTTCCCATGTGCTGCACGGGAATGCACGGTCTGGAGGACTGAAGATGTCGTATGGCGGTTCGGATAATGGCGGCGGAGCAGGTCGTGCCGGCGACGCCTGGCGCAGCGGCGGCGGGGTGCAGCCCCATGCCTTCGATCCCGAGCAGCAGCCGGAATTGTTTCGCGGCGTGCTGACGCGGCGGGTGTTCGCGTTCCTGATCGACCTCGTGGTGCTGACGGTCCCGGTGATCTTGGGCTACCTGTTCATCGCGGTGTTCGGCGTCATCACCCTTGGGCTCGGCTGGATGCTGTTCTGGCTGGCCTGGCCGGCAACATTGGTCTGGGCGATCGTTTATTACGGCGCATCGATTGGCGGGCCGCATTCGGCCACGCTGGGCATGCGCGTGATGGATCTGGAACTGCGTACCTGGTACGGTGCGCCGGGCTATTTTGTTCTGGGCGCCATGCATGCGGTGCTGTTCTGGATTTCGATATCGTTCCTGACCCCGTTTGTACTGCTGGTCGGCCTGTTCAATGGCCGCCGCCGGCAGCTGCACGACATCGTGCTGGGAACCGTGGTCATCAACAGCTCGGTCCGGACCCAGATGGCCCAGCCGGCCCGGACATTTTGACCCGGCAAATTGATTGACCGTCAGCCTCCACGGCGCGATGCTCTTGTTCGGCTCCGATTGAATCGGAGCCGAACCGCGTTGGTATTTTGACGCGTTTTCTTCGCGAACCGGTACCCGCTTTGCTTGAAAACGCTATAGTAGGCTGCTTCGCCCGGAGGCCTGACGACACACGTGACCCAGCACTCCCGTGACACCCCGCAATTCTACCTGACGGCGCCGTCGCCCTGCCCCTATCTGCCGGGCCGGCACGAACGCAAGGTGTTCACGCATCTGGTCGGCGACAAGGCCGGGGATCTCAACGATCTGCTGACCCATGGCGGGTTCCGGCGCAGCCAGTCGATCGCCTACCGCCCGGCCTGCGACCAGTGCCGCGCCTGCGTTTCGGTCCGCGTCGTTGCCAACGAGTTCCGCCCCTCGCGTAATTTCCGCAAGATCGCGGCCCGCAACGCCGACATCACCGGCGAGCAGCGTAGCGCGGTGCCGACCTCGGAACAGTACTCTGTCTTTCGCGCCTATCTCGATGCGCGGCACCGCCATGGCGGCATGGCCGACATGACCGTGCTCGACTACGCCATGATGGTGGAGGACAGCCACGTCGAAACCCGCATCATCGAATACCGCAAGCGCGGCGTCGATACCGGCATCACCGGCCGCGGCGAAGGACTGCTGGCGGTGGCGCTGACCGACGTGCTCAGCGACGGGCTGTCGATGGTGTATTCGTTCTTCGAACCATCGGAGGAAAGCCGCTCGCTCGGCACCTTCATGATTCTCGACCACATCGCCCGCGCCCGCAGGCAGGGGCTGCCTTACGTCTATCTCGGTTACTGGATCGAAGGCTCCAGGAAGATGGACTACAAGGGCCGCTTCCTGCCGCAGCAGCGCCTGGCCCCCTCCGGCTGGCTGCGCATCGACGCGTCAGGCGAAGTGTTTTCCGAGCCGCAGGATTAGATGGCGAATAGGAAGTGGCGAGTAGCAAATAGAAACGGGTCTATTCGCTACTCGCCCTTCGCCATTCGCGTTTACTAACTCTCGATCACCCGCACCGGATCGCTGCCGTCCCAGTTCGCGGCGGCTTTGCGGACATGATCGAAGAAGCGGCCCTTGCCGCCGCTGATGTCGGAGATCTCGATCACCGTTCCCGGATGTCCCGCACTTTCAAAATAGGCGAACCGCCCCTGCGCGCCGCCGATCTGGCCCTCATGGCCGACGACGAAACCGGACGCGATGGCGCGGTCGTAGAGCGCCTGATAGTCGTTGCTCCAGTACGACATGTGCTGCATGCCCTCGTCGTGATCCCTGAGGTGATCGAGATACATCGACGGCGCGTCGTTGCGCTGCTGGATCAGTTCGATCTGCAGGTCGCCGGAATTGGCCATCGCGATGCTCATCTCGACGGCCGAATCGACGCCGCGATAGCGAAACCAGTCGGTCTTGACCCTGGGGATGTAGAAGAACGGGCCAACACGCATCACCTCGGTCCAGAACTTGATCGCCTTGTCGATGTCGCGAACGACATAGCCGTTCTGGCACACCTTGCCGAATAATAGGCTCATGCTTGGCTCCGCCCGTCACTCTTCTCCGTTGCGCTCAGGCGCTCCGCGGTTTGCCGCCGTCATAGACCCGCATGCCGGCTGCCGGATCGAGATCGGTCTCGGTCGCCTCGGTGAGGCGCGCCATCATCATGTAGAACCCGATGGCGACGATGGTCTCGACGATTTCCTGTTCGCTGAAATGTTTTCCCGCGGCGACGAATACCGGCTCCGGCACCCGGACATTATCGGTGACCTCGCGGCCGAAGGCCAGCAACGCTCGCTCCGCCGGGTCGAAGGCTTCATCGCCGTAGTCGCCGCGCTCCAGCGCATCGATCTGGGGTTGGGTGACGCCGACGCCGAGCGCGATCGGCACATGCTGGCGCCATTCATAGGCCCCGCCTTCCAGCTGCGCGACCTGCAGGATCAGCAGTTCGCGGTTCACCGCACTGAGCTTCTGCTTGTGCAGGATGGAATTGCCGAGCCGCATCGCCGGGATCATGTTGGCTTCGGCGTGCGCCATCATGCGAAAGATGTTCAGCTTGACCGGCATCCTGTCGAAGGATGCGCGGATGTCTCCGGTGGTGGTCTCCGGGTCGATCAACGGCAGTCTTGCCACGCGCTTCTCCCTTGGCATTCTGATTTCTGGTCGAGGAATAGCACACCCATCGGGTTATCGGGAAACGGGTGGCCTGGCCGACCCAGGGGACAACACAGTGGCAGCCTGCCGATGTGTCAGGAAGCCACGCCATGACCGCGATCCACCACGCGTCTTGCCTGCCGAAAACCTTCAACCGGCTGGCCTGGTCCAACCTGGCGGCGCAATCAGCCGAGCAGATCGCGCTGGCGGCGGCGCCCATCGTTGCCGTCATCATGCTAGGGGTCGGCGAAGGCCAGACCGGGCTGCTGCAGACCGCGCTGACGCTGCCGTTCATCCTGTTCGCGATCCCCGCCGGCCTGCTCGCCGACCACATCTCGCGGCGCCGGCTGATGGCGGGCGCCGAAGGTCTGCGCGCGGCGGGGCTGGCCGCCATTCTCGTGCTGATCTGGCTGGATGGGCTGACGCTGCCGTTGCTCGCCCTGCTCGGCTTCGTCGCGGTCTGCGGCACCGTCGCCTACAGCGTGGCTGCGCCGGCGCTGGTGCCGTCGCTGGTGACGCCTGACCTGTTGCCCGCGGCCAATGCGCGGATCGAACTCGCGCGCACCGTGGCGTTCGCCAGCGGCCCTGCGCTGGGTGGCGTGCTGGTGGGATGGACGGGTGCGGCCCCCGCCTTCGGGGTAGCCGCGGCGCTCTCCGTGATCGCCGTGGTGCTGATGTCGGGCATCCATGAACCGGTCCGTTCGCCTGTGCCGCGCCGCCATCCGCTGCTGGAGATCAAGGAGGGCGCCGCGTTCGTGCTGCATCATCCGCTGCTGCGGCCGGTGTTCATCACCCAGTTCATCTTCAACACCGCATCGTTCCTGCTGCTGGCGGTGTTCGTGCCCTATGCGGTGCGCCGGCTCGGACTACCGGCGACCGGCGTCGGCCTCACGCTCGGGATGTACGGCGTCGGCATGGTGTTCGGCGCGCTCTTGGCGACGCGACTGATGCGTCGCCTCGCCTTTGGCACCGTGATCGGGCTCGGACCGGTCACGGGCTTCGTCGCCGCCTGCATGATGGCGCTCACCACCCTGATTCCATCGCCGGCATTGGCCGGCTTGAGCTTCTTCATGCTGGGCGCCGGCCCGATTCTGTGGGTGATCTCGACCACCACGCTACGGCAATCGGTGACGCCGCCGTCGCTGCTGGGCCGAGTCTCCGCGATCAACATCATGAGCTACGGCGCGCGCCCGCTCGGCTCCATGCTCGGCGCCGTCGTCGGCGGGATTTTTGGCGCGGAGGCCTGCCTCTATCTCGCCGCGATCATCTTCGGCGCCCAGGCGCTGGTGATCCTGCTGTCTCCGGCGGTGTCGCTGGCCCGGCAGCCCGACATGGTCGGCGACGGGCCGGAAATGCTGCGGGCCTGCTAAAGACCCCGGCTCCTTCGCCTCCTCTTTTCGCATCCCTGCCCCGCCCAAATCCGGCTTCTCGATCCATTTTATATGATATGTATCATTTAATTCAACGCAGGAAACTCCATGGCCGACCAGACCGTAGCGATCGACTCAACTCACCGTCCGCAGATCTCCTCGACCTTCGCGCAGATCGCGGTGCTCGCCACCCTGTCCGCGATCGGAACGCTGGCCACCAACATCCTGCTGCCGTCGCTGCCGCAAATGGCGGCGTCGCTGAAGGTATCGACCGCCGAAGTGACGGCGTCGATCACGGTGTTCCTGGCGGTATTCGCGCTCGGCCAGCTGGTGGTCGGGCCGATTTCCGATCGCTATGGCAGGCGCTGGCCGGTGCTGGCTGGCTTTGCCGTGTTCATCGCCGGCAGCGTCTGGTGCGGCCTCGCCACTGATCTTTCGAACCTGCTGATCGGCCGCGTCATCCAGGCTGCCGGCGCCTGCTCGACCTCGGTGCTGTCGCGCGCCATCGCCCGCGACCTGTTCACCGGCCCGGCGCTCGGCCGCGCCATGGCGCTGATCATGATCGCGATGGCGGCGGCCCCCGGCTTCTCGCCGCTGCTCGGCGGCGCACTCGACCACGCGTTCGGCTGGCGTTCGGAATTCGCCTTTGTCGGGATCTTCGCAGCCATCGCCGCGATCGCCTATGCCGCGGTGCTCGGCGAAACCCATCTTGCGACGCGGACGCCGCTCAACCCGCTCGCCATCGCCAAAAACTATATTGGCCTGATCGGCGACCGCCGCTTCGTCGTCCCGGCCGCGACCGTGAGCCTGATCATGGGCGGACTGTTCGCGATATTTTCCACGGCACCCCGCGTGCTGATCGAAGGCATGGGCTTCAGCCCGATCGAACTCGGCCTGTTCTTTGCGGGCACCGTCCTGATCGTGTTCGCCGCCGGCATGTCGGCGACCAAACTGGCGCCGCGGCTCGGGCTCGACCGCGCCATCCAGATCGGCCTCGTGCTCGCCGCCGCCGGCAGTGTCGCCATCCTGCTGGTGTCGCTGTTCAGCGCCACCTTCCTGCCGTTCCTCGCCGGCCTGTGTGTGTTCCTGCTCGGCATGGGCATCGTCAATCCGCTCGGCACCGCGCAGGCGCTCTCGCCATTCGGCGAGAAGGCCGGTGCCGCCTCGGCGCTGGTCGGCTTCTGGCAGATGATGAGCGCCGCGATCGCGGTCTGGCTGGCGGCCACGGTGTCGCGTGAAGCGATGTTTGCACTCGGCGGCGTGGTGACGGTGGCGTCATTGGTCGCGGTAGCGCTGTACACGTTGCGCGCACGGTCGGTCCGGCCGTAAAAGCAACTGCAAAGCGCAATGGTTCAGTCCTAAATCCGGCCCCGACAGGGATTCCGGATGGATCAGACCTCAAAGTTTCGCCTGGCGGCCTTTCTCGTCGCCGCGAAACGCAGCGCCGCCGCCGGCCTCGTACCAGCCCCGTGAAGCTTTCACCAGATAGACCACCGAGAGCATCACGGGCACCTCGACCAGCACGCCGACCACGGTGGCCAGCGCCGCCCCGGAATTGAGGCCGAACAGGCTGATGGCGGCGGCAACCGCGAGTTCGAAGAAGTTGCTGGCGCCGATCAGCGCCGCCGGAGCGGCGACACACCACGCCACCCCGAAGCGCCGGCTCAGCCAATAGGCCAGCCCCGCATTGAGATAGACCTGGATCAGGATCGGCACCGCCAAAAGTACGATCACCAGGGGCTGGGCGATGATCTGTTCGCCCTGGAAGCCGAACAGCAGCACCAGCGTGGTCAGGAGGGCGACCAGCGACACCGGCTGCAGCATATGCTGGGTCTTCTGCAACGCGGCAGGCCCGCTGGCGAGCAGCGCGCGCCGCCATAGCTGCGCGATGATGACGGGCACGACGATATAGAGCACCACCGAGATCAGCAGCGTGGCCCAGGGCACCGCGATCGAGGCGACGCCGAGCAGCAGTCCGACCAGCGGCGCGAAGGCAAACACCATGATGACGTCGTTGAGCGCGACCTGGCTCAGCGTGAAATGCGGCTCGCCCTCGCACAAGTTCGACCAGACGAACACCATGGCGGTGCAAGGCGCTGCGGCCAGCAGGATGAGTCCGGCGATATAGGATGGAATTTGCGCCGAGGGCAGCAGCGGCGCGAAAAGATGGCCGATGAATAGCGATCCCAACAGCGCCATCGAGAACGGCTTGACCGCCCAGTTGATGAACAGGGTGACGCCGACGCCGCGCCAGTGCTCGCGCACCTGGCCGAGCGCGCCGAAGTCGATCTTCAGCAGCATCGGGATGATCATCAACCAGACCAGCGCCGCCACCGGCAGATTGACCCGCGCGACCTCCGCGCCGGCAATGGCGGCAAATGCACCGGGCACAAGATGCCCGAGGGCTACGCCCGCAACGATGCACAGCGCGACCCACAACGAGAGGTACCGTTCGAACAGATTCATCCTGGTTCCTGCATTCCGGACATGAGGCGTGGCGCCCCATTCCCCCGACCTTTGGCGGCCGCGTCTAATCAGGTTCGTGAATAGTGGAAACTTGCCCGTTTTTCAACAACACGTCTTTACATCTCGACAGATGGAATAATAATTGGCGGTATTGGCGGCAATTCACCGCCGTTATCTCGCTTATGTCATTTATCCGTCATCTAATGCGTCCATTTACATGGACGTAAATCACGATCCTCCTCTTTTGGAAAACACAATGGACGGAAGTAATCGGGAAGCGATCGCCATCGACGGCTTTGGTTCGCTGGCGCAGCCGACCCGCCTTGCCGCGGTTCGTCATCTGCTCGCGGTCCATCCGGACAGCCTGCCTGCCGGCGAGATCGCCCGGCTTTGCGAGGTGCCGCACAACACGATGTCGACGCATCTCGGCATTCTCAGCCGCGCGGGTTTGATTTCGGCCGAGAAAGACGGCCGCTCGATGAACTATCGGGCCGACGTCACGGGCTTCCGTGGCCTGCTCGAATTTCTCTCGCAGGACTGCTGCAACGGCCGCCCGGAGCTGTGCGGAGACGCATTCGATCTGCCATCCCGAATCCTCGCCACGGAACCGACGGAGACATTCATGACGCCCGCGTTCAATGTGCTGTTCCTGTGCACGCAGAATTCCGCCCGGTCGATCATCGCCGAAACTCTGCTCGAGAAGATAGGCCGTGGCCGCTTCCGGGCCTATTCCGCCGGATCGAATCCGGCCAGGGAACCGGTTCCGGAGGTGATCGAGCGGCTGACAGCCCTCGGCCACGATGTGTCCCACCTGCACTCCAAATCATGGGACGAGTTCCGGGGACCTGACGCGCCGCGGATGGACTTCATCATCGCGCTTTGCGACGCGCCCAACGGTCAATTCTGTCCCGATTTCGGCAATCAGTTCGTTACCGGCGCCTGGCCCCTGCCCGATCCGGCGCAATTCACGGGATCGCCGACCGAGCGCACCACGCTTCTGAATGAACTCTACGCGATGATCCGGCGCCGGATCGAGATCTTCACAAGCCTGCCGTTCGACTCGCTGGACCGCATGGCGGTCAAGGCACGCCTTGACGAGATCGGCGATACCACGCGCGTATCGCCCTGAAGGACACCACATGAAAGTTGGCATCAACGGTATGGGCCGCATCGGCAGGCTCGCGTTGCGCGCGGCGCTCGGCGGCATCCATCGTCCCGACAGCGACCCTCGCGCCGGCAACCGGCTGGAGGTCGTGCATATCAACGAGCTGAAGGGCGGCATCGCAGCGAGCGCCCATCTGCTCGAATTCGACAGCCTTCACGGACGCTGGCACGAGCCCGTCACAGTCGAATCCGATGGTGTCGTTGCGATCGGCAAGCAGCGCATCGGCTTCAGCGAACAAGCCAGTCCGGGCGACATCGCCTGGGGCGATCTCGGCTGCGACGTCGTGCTGGAATGCACCGGAAAATTCCTCAAGCCGGATCAGCTTCAGGCTTATTTCGACCGGGGCGTCAAACGGGTGATCGTGGCTGCCCCCGTCAAGGACGAAGCGGCCCTCAACATCGTCGTCGGTGTCAACGACCAGCTCTACGATCCGGCCCGCCACCGGCTGCTGACGGCGGCATCCTGCACGACCAACTGCCTGGCGCCGGTCGTCAAGGTCATCCACGAGGCGATCGGAATCCGCCACGGACAGATCACGACGATCCATAACCCTACCAATACCAATGTCGTCGTCGACGCCCCGCACAAGGATCTTCGCCGCGCACGGTCAGCGATGCTCTCGATGCAGCCCACGACGACCGGAAGCGCTACCGCCATCGCGCTGATCTATCCGGAGCTCAAGGGCAAGCTGAACGGTCACGCCGTGCGGGTGCCGGTGCTGAACGCCAGTCTGACGGATTGCGTATTCGAATTGAAACGTCCGACCACGGTCGAGGAAGTCAATCAGCTGTTCAAGTCCGCCTCGGAAGCCGTGCTGGCGGGCATCCTGGGGCTGGAAACCCGGGCACTGGTGTCGGCCGACTACAACAACGACCCGCGCAGCTCGATTGTCGATGCTCTCAGCACGATGGTGACCGACGAGACATTGCTGAAGGTCTACGCCTGGTACGACAACGAGGTCGGCTACGCCTGCCGCATGGTCGACCTCGCCAACATCGTCCAACGCGCGGGCGTCTAGTTCCATGGCCCGAAACTATCTCATCGTCACCGCGTCCTATTGGGGCTTTACGCTGGTCGATGGCGCCTTGCGAATGCTCGTCCTGTTTCACTTTTTCCGGCTGGGATATACGCCGTTCACACTGGCCTTCCTGTTTCTCCTGTACGAGGCGGCCGGTATCGGCGCCAACCTCGCCGGCGGCTACTACGCATCGCGCTTCGGCATTCCCCGCATGCTCGCGGTCGGCCAGATGCTGCAAATCGCCGGCTTGCTGATGCTGTCGGCGCTCGATCCCGGCTGGGGAGCCGTGGCCTCGGTGGCGTGGGTCGTGATCGCCCAGGGCATCGCCGGCGTCGCCAAGGACCTGACCAAGACCGCGTCCAAATCCGCGATCAAGGCGACATCAGCCGAAGGCAGCGGAGAATTATTCCAGTGGGTCGCATGGTTTACCGGTTCAAAAAACGCGATGAAGGGCATCGGGTTTTTCATCGGCGGCCTGTTGCTGGACCTCGCCGGCTTCGCGCCCGCGCTGTGGATGATGGCAGCATTGCTCGGCGTGATCTTTATCGCGGGGCTGCTTCTGCTGCCCTCGCAGCTCGGCAAGGCCAAGTCATCGAAAACCATCCGCGAACTGTTCGGCAAATCGCGCGGCGTGAACCTGCTCGCCGCCGCGCGCATCTTCATGTTCGGCGCCCGCGACGTCTGGTTCGTCGTCGGGCTGCCGGTGTTTCTCTACGCCAATGGCTGGCGCTTCCTCGAAGTCGGCGGATTTCTTGCGGCCTGGACCATCGCCTATGGCGGCGTGCAGGCCATCGCTCCCCTACTCGTCAGCCGAAGCCCGGACGGCTTGAGCCGCGAGGTTCCGGCCGCCCGCCTCTGGGCCGCATTGCTCGCGGCAGTACCGATCGCGCTGGCCGTCATCATGCAGATCACCGCTGTCGGTCGCCCCGATCTCGTTTTGGTGATCGGACTGGCGCTGTTCGGTTTGCCGTTCGCGGTGAACTCCTCGCTGCACTCCTATTTGATCCTGGCCTATGCCGGATCCGAAAAAGCCGCCGAAGACGTCGGATTTTACTACGCGGCGAACGCCGCCGGACGGTTGCTGGGCATTACGCTCTCAGGCGTTCTCTACCAATTTGCCGGCATCACGGGGTGTCTGGTCGGTTCGGGTGTGATGCTGCTGCTGTGCTGGCTGATCACGTTTCTGCTGCCTGCCGACGAAAGTCTTTCTCCTGCCCGGGCGCACCCATGATCCGGCAATCGCGCCTTTATTTCGATAATTCCAGAAATACGGTTGACAGCCACCCCTCCGTCTGACATCTTGCGCTCATGAAACTCGATGACGCCGCCGCACATCTGGAAGCCCTCGGCAATCCGACCCGGCTGAAAATCTATCGCGCGCTGGTTCGCGCGGGGGACGCCGGAATGCCGGTCGGCCGGCTGCAGGACAAATTGAAAATCGCGCCCTCCACCCTGTCCCATCACATCAAGGCGCTGATGGTGGTCGGCCTGATCAGCCAGGTGCGGGAGGCGACGACGCTGGTGTGTCATGCCAACTACGACGTGATGCGGGGACTGGTGGATTTTCTGGTCGCCGAATGCTGCACCGGTGTCGCCGAATGCTCAGGCGCAAAGACCGCCGCATAGTTTCTTGCGGCGCATTATTTCGATACTTCTAGTTTGACAGGAGAATAGGATGACCCAGATCAAGACCGTCGCGATCATCGGAGCCGGCCCGGTCGGCCTTGCCGCAGCCGCCCATGTGCTGGAGCGCGGGCTGAAGCCGATCGTGCTGGAAGCCGGCGGCGACGTCGGGCATTCGGTGCGGCAATGGGGCCATGTGCAGCTGTTCTCGCCGTGGGAATATAATATCGACCGCGCCGCGGAACGCCTGCTCGCCTCAACCGGGTGGAATTCTCCCGAGCCCGAGCAGTATCCGACCGGCAATGAACTGGTGGAGCGCTATCTCGAACCGCTCGCGAACAAGACCTCGCTTGCGAGCCACATCTATACCTCGAGCCGCGTCACCGACATCAGCCGCGTCGGCTTCGACAAGCTCAAGAGCAAGGGCCGGGAAACCGCCCCTTTCGAGCTGCGCTACCAGAACGGACAAGGCCCCAAAAGCATGCGGGCCGATGCCGTGATCGATGCATCTGGCACCTGGCATTCGCCCAATCCGGCCGGCGCCAACGGCTTGCGCGCGATCGGCGAAACGCAGGCGGCGGACAGGATCGCGTATGGCATGCCTGACGTGCTGGGCAAGGATCGTGCGCGCTATGCCGGCAAGACCGTCGCGGTGCTCGGCGCCGGCCATTCCGCGATCGGCACGCTGACCGATCTTGCCCGGCTCGCGTCCGAGGTGCCGGAAACGAGGCCGGTCTGGCTGCTACGCGGCAATGATCCCGCCAAGGCTTTCGGCGGTGGCGCCAACGACAAGCTCGCCGCCCGTGGCGAACTGGGCGCCGCCTTTGCCGCGCTGGTCGCGGCGGGCCGCATCACCGTGGAGAGCGAATTCCGGGTTTCGCATCTCGGCACCGACGGCCCTCGCCTCACCGTCGCCACCGGCGCGGGTAGTTGCTGCCGCCAGGTAGTCGTCGACCAGCTGATCGTGGCCACCGGATTCCGGCCGGATCTGGATTTCGTCCACGAACTGCGTATCCAGCTCGATCCCGCGATCGAGTGCCCGGTCGAACTGGCGCCCTTGATCGATCCCAACGAACATAGCTGCGGCACGGTGCGGCCGCACGGCGCCCGCGAACTGGCGCAGTCCGAGCCCGGCTTCTATTTCGCCGGAATGAAGTCCTACGGACGCGCACCGACCTTCCTGATGCTGACCGGCTACGAACAGGTGCGCTCGATATCAGCCGAGCTCGCCGGCCACCATGAGGCCGCGGCGCGTGTCGAACTGGTGTTGCCGGAAACCGGCGTCTGCAGCCGCGCCGATGCGCCCGGCGCAAGCCAGTGCTGCAGCGGACCGGCGCCATCCGCTGTTGACGCCTGCTGCGTCGACGACGCAAATGCCAGGCAACAGGGAAAAGCCGGATGCGGATGCGGCTAGCTAGCGCCGCCCGAACGGAGATAGGTGAACCAAATTCCGCTAGAGGGCCGATCCGTCATCGTCGCGATGTGCCTGGGGCAGCTCGGCAGCCTGCTTCCGCATGTCGTGGTGCCGTCCATTCTCGCCGCGTTCCTGATTCCGGAATGGCAGTTGAGCGGCGCGCAGGCCGGCCTGCTGGCGGGCTCCGGCGCCGCCGGCTATATGCTGACCGTGCCGGTGCTGGCGACGCTGACGGACCGGATCGATGCCCGCAAGATCCTGATCGCGGGGTCGGCGGTCAGCGCGCTCGGCACCCTGCTGTTCGGGCTGTTCGCCACCGGGCTCTGGTCGGGCGCACTGTTCAACGCCATCGCGGGCATCGGCTTTGCCGGCGCCTATATGCCCGGCCTCAAGGCGCTGACCGACCGCCTCGCATCAGGCGATTCATCCCGCGCCATCACGTTCTACACCTCAAGCTTCTCGTTCGGCGTCGGCCTTTCGTTTTTGGTCTCGCAACTGGTCGCGGACAGTCTTGGCTGGCGCAGCGCATTCTATGTGACCGCGCTCGGTCCAATCGTGATGCTCGGGGTCTGCCTGCTGCTGCGGCCGGTCGCACCCAGGCCGGCGCAGGGTCGATTGCTGGATTTCGCGCCGGTGTTCCGCAACACCAAGGCGATGGGCTTCGTGCTCGGTTACGGCGCGCATTGTTTCGAACTTTACGGTATCCGAACCTGGCTGGTTGCGTTCTGGACGTTCGTTATCGCCAGAAACGGTCAGTCTTCGTTCTTTTCACCCATCGTCGTCAGCGTGGTATTTTCGCTGCTGGCGATGCCTGCCAGCATTCTCGGCAATGAACTGGCGCTGAAGTTCGGCCGGCATCGCGCCATCACGGCCGTGATGTTGAGCTCCGCTGTCGTGGCATTGCTGATCGGATTTTTTTCGGACCAGTCGCCCTTACTGTTGCTGCCTCTGATGCTGGTCTATGCCATCACGGTGCCGGCGGACTCCGGCGCATTGACCTCGGGCATGTCGATGGCGGCGCATCCCGATTATCGCGGCGCCACCATGGCGGCGCATTCCACCGTCGGCTTCAGCCTCTCGGCGCTCGGTGCCTGGGGCGTCGGCGTCGCACTCGATCTCGCCGGCGGGCCACTCAGCGCCACCGCCTGGATGGCGGCGTTCTCGGTTCTCGCCGCAGGCATTCTGCTCGGCCCGGTGGCGCTCTATTGGTCCAGAAGCGCCACGCCGCGGGTATGAAGCCGCGATAATTCCCCCTTCCCATCCCGCGCCGTTTCGCGCAAAACCACCGCATGGAAAACGACAGCGGCCCGGCAGCGGCGATCCGACGTTTTGTGCGGTGGGCGATCACGCCGCCGCAAGCCTATGCGGTTTATTTCCTCGCTCTCGTCCTGGTGTTGGGATCGTCATTCTACGCCGGCAGCCTGGCGCCGAAGAAGCCCAGTGGGCTGGGACCCGCGCCGGCGTCGTCCCCGCGCAACTGAATCCTGGCTGATGTCCGCTCGGATTTTCTGATCGAGATCGACGCTACCCCGCCACCCGCGCGAAAATGAGTTCCGGAAGGCGGAACAATTTGCCTCCTGCCGCTTAGTAGTTCTACGCCGTTGGGCTGGAGATTGCCGATGCCAAGAACTGGCTGGAAGGTGCCCTACGGGGCGGATCAAACCATCTACCTCGTCGTCGACCGCCAGGGCCGGCAAGGGACAGTTTACTGCGAAATCGAGATCGAGCGGACCGACATCGAAACCAT
>JBKJUA010000074.1:0-17957 GCA_046590305.1 Bradyrhizobium sp. | reverse complement strand
TTCTCGGTCGGCAACCCCATCAAGATGTCGGACAGCCCGACCGAGGTGACGCGTTCCCCCCTGCTCGGCGAACACACCGACGAAATCCTGCGCCAGGTTCTCGGCTTCAGCGATCACCAGGTCGCCGAGATCCATGATTCGGGCGCGCTCGACCCGCCGCGCAAGGTCGCCGCCGAATAGGCCGCGCTCCAGACACGAATTTCAAAGGCCGCCGGGCGTTCCGGCGGCCTTTTTTGTGGATGGGGGACGACCGGCGTGTCGGTGCGCGCGCCTCTGGCATTTCGTATACCTAGGCCCACGATCGGATGCCTTATCGCGTGCCAGCAAGGCAAAAACGGCACCAAATCTCGCTAATTGGTCCGACCCGATCATGTTCTGCACCGCTGTGTTCGCTGGCCTTTGGCCAAGGTTTGAGCAATACCGAACTTGCAACTGCGACAAATTGGCCTACCTTCAATCCGGACGGACTATTCGTTTGCACTCTGGCATATCGCATACCAATATGCCGAAGTTAGCGCGGTCAAAACAGCGCGGCATGGGGAGAAAACAGGACAAGGTTCGAGATGGCTGGTCGGCAAGACCGCCCATCAACCTTCCGGGGAGTGATCGTGCTATCCGTTCGGAATGATCCGAAAGAAGCGGATGCCACGCGGGAGGGTCCCTCATACAATTCTGACTGGCAACCGTCTCGCAGCGACAATCGTTGCGGTACGATCGACCGGAATGAGGCCCGAACGGCCGTCCGGAATCAGTTGATGGCAAAGCCGGCCAAGACCGGCGCGCTTGAATCCAATGGGAGAGAGACATGAGAAGTTCTGTTTTGCGAGTTGCGCTGGCTACCGTTGCCGCCTTCTGTACCAGCGGCATGGCATCTGCAGCCTGGGAGCCGGTTCGCCCGGTTGAATTCATCATACCCGCCGGCACCGGCGGCGGCGCCGACCAGATGGCCCGCACGATCCAGGGCATCGTCACCAAGCATAGTCTGATGAAGCAACCGATGGTCGTCATCAACAAGTCGGGCGGCGCCGGCGGCGAAGGCTTTCTCGACGTGAAGTCGGCGGCGAACAACCCCCACAAGATCATCATCACCCTGTCGAACCTGTTCACGACGCCGCTCGCCACCGGCATTCCCTTCAACTGGAAGGATCTGACGCCAGTCGCCATGCTGGCGCTCGACGAATTCGTGCTCTGGGTCAACGCCGACAAGCCGTACAAAACCGTCAAGGACTACGTCGACGCCGTGAAGAAAGCCCCCCCTGGCACCATGAAGATGGGCGGCACCGGATCGAAGCAGGAAGATCAGATCATCACGGTCGCCATCGAGAAGGCCACCGGGACCAAGTTCACCTACATTCCGTACAAGGGCGGCGGCGAAGTCGCTGTTCAACTGGTCGGCAATCACGTCGATTCGTCCGTCAACAATCCGATCGAGGCGGTGGCGCAGTGGCGCGGCGGCAAGCTTCGTCCGCTCTGCGTGTTCGACGGCAAGCAGATGACCTATGACGAGCCGATCGCCGACGGCAAGGGCTGGAAGGATATTCCGACCTGCAAATCGCAGGGCCTCGATATGGAATATCTGATGCTGCGCGGCATCTTCATGGGACCCAAGGCCACCAAGGACCAGGTCGACTACTACATCGACCTGTTCAAGAAGGTGCGCGCTACTCCCGAGTGGCAGGATTTCATGAAGACCGGCGCCTTCAATACGACCTTCCTGACCGGGGCGGACTATGCCAAGTGGGTCGAGGTCGAGGAAAAGCGTCATGAAGTTCTCATGAAAGAGGCCGGTTTCCTCAGCACCGGAAACTGATCACTTAAATTGAGACTGGCGATCAACGCGTGACGCAGAAACGGCTGCGAATGCGAAACTGCGATTCCGCATGGAGTTTTCATGACGACACATAGTTCAGGCGCCGCCGGCCCCAAGCACAAGGTTGTGGAAGCCGGCGTCGCCCTGCTGATCGCGCTCTTCGGGATTGTCGTAGTGATCGGCAGCGTGAAGGCCGGGATCAACTGGGGCGCCGAGGGTCCGCGCGCCGGATTTTTCCCGTTCTATATCGGGCTGTTCATCATCGTCTCCAGTGCGATCAATTTCTGGCACGTGCTGCGTGACGGGGATGGCGCTCTGTTCGCCGAGTGGGGCCAGCTTCGCCAGGTCATGAGCGTCGTCATCCCCACCGCGATCTATGTCGGCTCGATGCCGTTTATCGGCCTCTACCTCGCCTCCTTCATCTTCATCGGATACTTCATGCGATGGCTCGGCAAATACCGCTGGCTGACGGTGCTCGGCGTGTCGCTCGGCATGCCGATCGTCACCTATATCATTTTCGAACGATACTTCCTGGTCCCGCTTCCAAAAGGGCCCATCGAGGAATGGCTCGGCATCTAAAGCCCGATCGTCATAAGCGCTATCTCAACATAAGCGTCAGCTCAGGGTCGCAGGACTTACACCATGGAAGAAATCGTCAATCTTTTTCACGGCTTCGCCGTGGCGCTGCAACCCTTCAACATCATGGTGATGGTGCTCGGCATCGTGCTCGGCGTCATCATCGGCGTGTTGCCGGGACTGGGCGGCGCCAACGGCGTTGCGATCCTGCTGCCGCTGACCTTCAGCATGCCGCCGACATCGGCCATCATCATGCTGTCCTGCATCTACTGGGGCGCCTTGTTCGGCGGCGCCATCACCTCGATCCTGTTCAACATCCCCGGCGAACCATGGTCGGTGGCGACGACCTTCGACGGCTACCCGATGGCGCAGCAGGGCAAGGCCGGCGAGGCCCTGACCGCCGCCTTCACCTCCTCCTTCGTCGGCGCGCTGTTCGCCGTCATCATGATCACGCTGGTCGCGCCGCTGGTCGCGAGCTTCGCGCTGCAATTCGGGCCAGCGGAGAAGTTCGCGGTATATTTCCTCGCGTTCTGCAGTTTCGTCGGTTTGAGCAAGGAACCACCTTTCAAGACCATCGCGGCGATGATGATGGGCTTTGCGCTCGCCGCCGTCGGCCTCGACTCCATCACCGGACAATTGCGCCTGACCTTCGGGTTCACGCATATGCTCAACGGCTTCGACTTCCTGATCGCCGTCATCGGCCTGTTCGGCATCGGCGAGATCCTGCTCACGATGGAAGAAGGACTGGCGTTCCGCGGCGGCAAGGCAAAGATCGATCTGAAGGTGGTGCTGCAGACGTGGAAGGGCCTGCCCAAATACTGGCTGACCATGCTGCGCTCCTGCTTCATCGGCTGCTGGATGGGCATCACGCCGGCGGGCGCCACGCCCGCGTCGTTCATGAGCTACGGCATCGCCAAGCGGGTTTCGAAAAACGGCAACAATTTCGGCAAGGGCGAGATCGAAGGCGTCATCGCGCCGGAGACCGCGGCCCATGCCGCCGGTACCGCGGCCTTGCTGCCGATGCTTTCGCTCGGCGTGCCCGGCTCGCCGACCGCCGCCGTGCTGCTCGGCGGCCTCCTGATCTGGGGCCTGCAGCCCGGCCCGATGCTGTTCGTCGAGCAGAAGGAATTCGTCTGGGGCTTGATCGCCTCGATGTATCTCGGCAACCTGTTCGGCCTCATCATCGTGCTGACCTGCGTGCCGATCTTCGCGGCGATCCTGCGGGTGCCGTTCAGCATCATCGCGCCGCTCATCCTGGTGCTGTGCGCGATCGGCGCCTACTCGGTTCACTCCAGCACCTTCGACGTGATGCTGATGCTGGTATTCGGCGTCGTCGGCTACATGCTCAAGAAGTGCAACTACCCCCTCGCCCCGCTGGTGCTGGCCATCGTGCTCGGCGACAAGGCGGAAGAGGCGTTCCGGCAATCGCTGCTGGGATCGCAGGGTTCGCTCGGCATCTTCTTCTCAAATCCGCTGGTCTCAATGATCATGGTGCTGGGATTGATCGCGCTGTTCTGGTCCGTGATCCAGGAAGGCATCACCCGGTTGCGAGGAACCCGGACCGCCGCCGCCTGACACGTCCGTCACATTCCTCTGCTACGAAACGCGCGCTTATCCCCCGATGAGCGCGCGCTTTGCATTGGGCCTTCCCGTTCCTGGTATACTCGGGAGGCTTTCTGACGATTTCGACCGAGCGCGCCGGAGAGATGTCGCGAGCAAGAAAATGGCATAAATGTCAGTAAAACTGCCACTTTTCGTAACATTAAGGCAGCGACCCACCTCCACCGATCTACGTTGACAATTGGCATAATGTATACCAATATCGAATGGTACTTTGAAAATCAGGCAGCTACCTGAAGGAGGTTGCGATGCAAGTCGGAGACATCCTGCGCAAGAAGACGGCGCGCGTTGCGACAATTCGGATGAACGAAACCGTCGGCATCGCCGCCCAGCTCATGCGCGCCAGCAACATCAGCGCGCTCGTGATCAAGGACGTGGTGCGGACCGAGGGCAATACGGCGGTCGGCATGTTCACCGAACGCGACGTGGTTCGCGCCATTGCCGAGCACGGCGCGGCCGGCGTCACCCTGAAAATTTCGCAACTGATCTCGGTGCAGGAGCTGGTGTCATGCAGCTCCACCGATACGCTCGAACACGTGCGTCATGTCATGAACAAAAACCATATCCGCCATTTGCCGGTGATCGACAATTACAGCCTGATCGGCGTCATCAGCATCCGCGACATCTCCACCGCGTTCGACGACGAGGCCATGGCTACGCAAACCGTGTTTGCTGCCTGATTGGATTTTCCATCGACTTCGATGACCCGGCTTTGAGGTGCTCAAAGCCGGAGCCGGCCAAGCCGTTGTATCTGCCGAAGGCCCCTCCAGCGTCACAGCGCCGGGCGCGGTGACCACTTCCGCCTTGCCCTCGACAGCGGACATTCACAAGCGCGACGACGGTGTCTGTTCTATTTAGCAGAATTTCCCTAACTGGCGAGAGCGGCTTCGATCGGCGGTAAATAAGGTAGCATCCCAGCCGCGCGCAGCGTCGCTGCGGCGCTCTCGAGGTCGCGCCGAATGAGATTGTCAAGCTGTCCTTCCATGACCGCTGCAAGCGCGCGGCCGCGGGCGATGAACAGGTCGGACCAGGGCAACAGCTCGGCGCGAGTATAGTCCTCAAGCATTGCGGCGTAACGTCGCGCGCCGGCTGCGTCGCCCGCCTCCAGCATCGCCTCGATCGCGTCGCGATAGAACCAGAGGTGGCTATGCCCAACACTTCCGCCGTGCAAGACCACCTCGGCTTCTGCCATCAATTGCGCACGCTCCGCCTCGCCTCCAACTGCACGGCAAAGGATTCCGAGAATAATCGGCCCGGAGAACTGCAAGCCAATCTCGGCGCAGATCGCCAGCGCTTGGCGCATCGGTATCTCGGCTTCAGCCCGGCGGCCGCTATGAAGCAGGACGCGGCCTTGCAACCCCAGGGTCTGCGCCTCGAAGCGGCGGGCGCCCAGCAGGCGGGCCAGCTGCAGCGCCCGCGTCGTGTGCGCTTCCGCCGCTGCAAACTCACCAAGCTCTAAGCAAGCAAAAAGTCCCATGGTCTCGCCGAGCAACTCCGCCCGCGGCTGGCCGACCATTATCGCGGCGCGCACTGCGGCGGCCCCGTCCTCGCGGGCCGACTGCGCCTCATTAACATAGAGGCGGCTAAAACCCACCATCGAGCGGTTCGCGACCTCGATGCGGCCAAAGCCGTGCTCGTGGCTCAAGGCGACGCAGCGGCTGAAATAGTCGAAGGCGCTGCGCATGCGCCCCTGAGCATAGGCGGCATCGGCCAGTCCACCGAGGGCTCGCGCCTCTGCTTCGGGCGACCCCAGACGCTGAGCATAGACGAGGCCCTGCTCATGCGCCTCCCGGCAGCGCTCGATCTTGCCGAGCGGGAAAAGGATATTGCCACGCAGGTGGTATAGCCGCGCCAGCTCGGGCACGAGGTCATGGCGTTCGGCAACCTGTTGCGCTTGCTCGAGCAGTTCGAGGGCATCAGCAAGCCCCTCCGAGACGCGCAGGCCCTCGGCAAGGCCGATCTCGGCGCGGCAACGGCTCGTTTCGTCAGGTGCTACAGCAACTGCCTCGCGATATGTGAGGATAGATGCCGCGATCTCGCCGAGGTCGCGCTGCAGTTCTCCCTTGAGGCAAGCGAGATTGTGGCGCTCGGCAGGGTCGCTGACGATCGCCAGGCCGCGCTCGGCCAACTGAAGCGCCGTATCGGCATGATAGCCGGCGCGTAGCGCCGTCGCCGCATCGAGATAGGCCTTGGGGGCGCTCGCATCCTCTGCGCGGTCGAGATGCTGGGCGCGCAACACCGGATCGTGCGGGGCGAACCAACCGGCAGCGAGACGGTGAAGCTCGCGCCGCCGCGCACGCAGCAGCGACGAATAGGCCCCCTCCTTGATGAGAGCGTGAGCGAACAGAAAGCCGTCGCCCTCCGGCAGCACCAGCGCATGGGAGAGCAGCCCGTCGCATGCATAGTCGGGGCCGCCGACGAGATGGCGCAGCAACGTCAGATCGAAACGCTGGCCGATCACCGAGGCGGCCTGGAAGGCCTGACGATCGAGCGGCGCCAACCTATCCATGCGCGCAAGCACCAAGCTTTGGATCGACGCCGGCAGCGCACCGTCCATACCTTCCTCGGCGTTGCGCAGCAACTGCTCAAGGAATAGCGGGTTGCCGTCGGCGCGCTCGATGCATGCGAGGGTCAGGCCTTCCGTGGCGTCGATGAAGCCGTCGGCCAGACTCAAAGCCTCCTCATGGCGCAATGGTCCAAGGTCAATAGTTGCGAAAGGAGTGCCGCGGCAGCTCGTGCGCCAAGCTGCGTCGAGCGGATCGCCCTCAACGCGCGAGGTCATCACCAACAATCCCGCCGCGTTGCCCGCGGCCACGGCGATGGCGCCGAGATGGCCGAGCACCAGGGGATCGGCCCAATGCAAATCCTCGACGACGATCATCACCGGCCCGCGCCGGCAGGCATCTTCGACCAAACCAGCGACGAGGGCGCGCTTGCCGCGGTTCCGCGCCGCGTTATCCATGGCGTCGTAGAGCGCCCGTTGCTCCGCGCTTTGCGGCAGGTCGAGGAGATCGTAGAGGAACATCAACTGCTCCAGCCGCAGGCGGCCCTCGGCGACGGCACTTTCAGCCGCGAGCCGCCGCTGCTCCGGGGTGTCGGATGCGGAGAGATCGAGCAGGCTGCACAGCACGACGCGGATCGGGCCTTGGCTTTTGCCCATGCCAAAATCGATTGCCAGACCGCGGTGGCAAGTGAAGCCCCGCGCCTCGGCAAAGCGGCGCATCTCCCCGACCAGTCGGGTCTTGCCGATGCCGGCCTCGCCACGGATATGGATCACTTGCCCGCTTTGTCGGGCGAGGCATGCGCCGGCACTGGCCTTGAATTGCTCGAGCTCGGCAGCGCGACCGACAAAGGCACTGCCGCTCGCCGACGCCGGCTCCCCGGCAACGCCCTGCAGAGACCAGACGCGTACCGGCGCGACGATGCCTTTGAATGACATGTCGCCGAGCGCGTCGCAAAATGCGCGGCCACCAAGCGCGCGATGCACCGCGTCGGCGATCAGCGTCTGGCCGGGACCGGCGGCGGCCACAAGGCGAGCCGCGAGGTTAACGGAGTCACCCATCACGGAGTAGTCCTGCGTCCCAGCGCGACCGACCGCGCCGGCGACGACCTCGCCGCTGGCGATGCCGATATGCGCCTGCAGGACTCGTCCAATACTGTGGCTCAGTTGGACGAGCGCATCATGAATATCGAGTGCGGTGCGGGCAGCGCGCAGCGGATCGTCGTCATGGGCCAACGGCGCGCCAAACAGCGCCATGACCGCATCTCCGATATGCTTGTCGACGGTGCCGCCGTAACTCACGACGATACCGTCGACTACAGAAGTATAGCGCGCCACCAGATCGCGCAGATCCTCCGGGTCGAGAGTTTGCGATAGCGCGGTAAAACCTGAGAGATCGGCAAACAAGATGGTGACTTGCCGACGCTCCCCCGCATTTGGGGCGGCGGGTTCAGGCACGGCGACGCGCCCAGCGATCGCGGCAAGCAGTCGCTTGCGGTGGCCGAGCGAGGCTAATCCCAGCTCTTTAAGGTCGGCATCTCCGAGCGTGCCGAGCAGCGCAAAGTCGATGTGGTTATCGGCAAGCGCGCCGGCATATTGCCCTAGCCCTAGCCCCTCTAGCCAATTGGAGAGATCAGTGCTCATGGTGTGCGTCCTTCAGCATCGATCCTACCCCGGATCGCGTCATTTCAAAGTGGCGAAAAAGAAAAGATGCCCGGTTGGGGTCAAACGATTTTCCCGCTTCCACGCTTGTAGAAGTGCGCTCCCTTGCAAAGCCGGAAGTGCTGGTAGAGATAGAAGCCGTCGCCTATCTAGGTAGGAGTTAAAATTCCGCTTCGGGTCATTAGCGCCGATTTGGGCATGTCGGCGGCATGCCCGGTTAGCGGGTAATCTCGGAAATGCCGATTATTTGGAATTGTCCATCCCGCGGAACAATGGTCCTGATTTTGCACGATTTCATTGCCCCAACCTGCTCCGCTCCCGGTAGACTTTTGCGGTGGCTAACGGCATCCTGTCCTTCGAAATCCAGAAAAAGCGCGCGGCCGTCCGCGCCGGGGAAACAGAGGGCCCATCATGATCAAAACGCGGTTTACCGAACTGGTCGGCGTCGAACACCCGATTGTGCAGGGCGGCATGCAGTGGGTGGGGCGCGCGGAGCTGGTGGCGGCCGTGGCCAATGCCGGCGCGCTCGGCCTGATCACCGCGCTGACGCAGCCGACACCCGACGATCTCGTCAAGGAAATCGCGCGCTGCCGTGACCTCACCGACAAGCCGTTCGGCGTCAACCTCACCATCCTGCCCTCGATCAAGCCGCCGCCTTATGCGGAATACCGTCAGGCCATCATCGAAAGCGGTATCAAGATCGTCGAGACCGCCGGCAACAAGCCGCAGGAACACGTCACCGAATTCAAGAAGCATGGCGTCATCGTGCTGCACAAATGCACCAGCGTCCGCCACGCGCTGTCGGCGGAGCGGATGGGCGTCGACGCCATCTCGATCGACGGTTTTGAATGTGCCGGCCATCCCGGCGAGGACGATACCCCCGGCCTGATCCTGATTCCGGCGGCGGCCGACAAGGTGAAAATTCCGATGATCGCCTCCGGCGGTTTTGGCGACGGCCGCGGCCTGGTCGCGGCGCTGGCGCTCGGCGCCGAGGGCATCAACATGGGCACGCGCTTCATGTGCACCAGAGAGAGCCCGATTCATCAGCTGGTGAAGGAAAAGATCGTCGCCAATGACGAGCGCGAGACCGAGCTGATCTTCCGCACCATGCGCAACACCTCGCGCGTCGCCAGGAACGCCATCTCGACCAAGGTGGTCGCGATGGAAAAGGAAGGCGCGAAATTCGAGGACGTCCGTGAACTCGTCGCCGGCGCGCGCGGCAAGATGGTATATGCATCAGGCGATGCCGATGAAGGCATCTGGTCAGCCGGACAGGTGCAGGGCTTGATCCACGACATCCCGACCTGCGCCGAACTGGTCGGGCGCATTATGCGCGACGCCGAAACCATCATTCAGGGCCGGTTCGCAGGCATGCTGTCCGGCAGCCACCGTCAAGCCGCCGAATAGCGGCGGCGTCCATCGACCTGCAGAGAAAGATCGCATGAAGGCCTATGTCTACGGCGCCAATGGCGCTGAAATCACCGATGTCGCCAAGCCATCGCCGAAGGCCCACCAGGTGCTGGTTCGCGTGCGCGCCTGCGGCCTCAACCGCGCCGACCTCGGCATGACCAAGGGCCATGTCCATGGCAGCGCCGGCGGCGCCGGCACCGTGCTCGGAATGGAATGGGCAGGCGAAGTCGCCGAAGTCGGCGCCGACGCCAGGGGCGTTGTGGTCGGCGACAGGGTCATGGGCTCCGGCGGGGCCGCGTTCGCGGAATATACGCTGGCCGATCACGGCCGGCTGTTCCACATCCCGTCCAACGCCAATATGAGCTTCGAGGACGCGGCCACTCTGCCCGTCGCGCTCGCCACCATGCACAACGCGGTGGTCACCAACGGCGCGCTGCAGCCCGGCCAGACCGTGCTGATCCAGGGCGCCAGTTCCGGCGTCGGCCTGATGGCGCTGCAGATTGCAAAACTCAAGGGCGCGAAAACCGTGATCGGCTCCTCGACCGACGAGATGCGGCGCGGACGGCTGAAGGATTTCGGCGCCGACCTCGCGGTGGATTCGTCCGATCCCGGCTGGGTCGACCAGGTGCTGAAGGCGACGGATGGCGAAGGCGTCGACCTGATCGTCGACCAGATCTCAGGCCCGGTCGCCAACCAGAATTTGAAGGCCACCAAGGTCAAGGGCCGCATCGTCAATGTCGGCCGGCTCGGCGGAACCCACGGCGATTTCAATTTTGATCTGCATGCTGCGCGCCGCATCAACTATATCGGCGTCACCTTCCGCACCCGGTCGATCGAGGAAATCCGCGAGATCTTTGCCGAGGTCCGCAAGGATATCTGGGGCGCCGTGGAATCGCGCCAGCTGCAACTGCCGGTCGACAAGGTGTTTGCCTTCGACGACATCGCCAAGGCCTTCGAGCACATGGAAGCCAACAGGCACCTCGGCAAGATCGTAGTGACGCTCTAGCCGGTCAGGATCGATTTCAGAGCCTCGCGTTCTTCGATGGCAAAGTCGAAGAACGCCGCCACGCGAGGGATCCGCCTGAGATCTGGATGGGTCAGCAGACGCCAGCTTCGAGCCAGTTCCGGAATGGGTCCCAATATGCGCAGGAGATCAGGCTCCGCATCGCCAAGCGCGGTGGGAAGCGGGCCAATGCCTATGCCGGATTTCACCGCTGAGACGAGCCCAAGCACGCTGGTATTCCGCGCCGACATCTTCGCGTCCGGAGCAACCTCGCCGAGCCACTTTGCGGCGCGATGCTGGCTCAACGATTCATCGAATCCCACCAACGGATGGAGCGATAAATCCTCGACTCGCGCCGGCTGGCCATGGCGCTCAACATAGCCGCGGCTGGCGTAGACCGCCCATATCGAGTCCGCGATCTTGCGGCCAACGAGTTCGTCGTCGGTATCGCCCGACCGGAAGGCCACATCCACTTCGCCTTTCGACAAGTCGAGATAGCGGTCGCTGGTGACGAACTCGACCCGAAGCCCCGGATACCGGGCGTGAAAGCGATCGATCAACGACGATTTCGTCATGCGGTAAACGATAGGCTCGGGGCATGTCACCCGGATCACGCCGGCCAGTTCGCGCACGCTATCCTTGACCCGCAGTTCGAAATCACTGACCGCAGCCTCAACGCGCTCGGCGTAAGGAAGTAACGCCTCACCAAATTCCGTGAGACGATAACCGCTCGGGTGGCGTGCCATCAATTGCCGCCCGATCCGGCTTTCGAGTTCGCTCACCCGCCTGTGCACCGTCGATTGGCTGAGCCCAAGGGACTTTCCCGCCGCAATCGTGCTGCGGTGACGTGCGACGGCCAGAAAATATCTCAAATCGTTCCAATCGAACATTTGCTCATTATGCACTTCTGCGGCCCGGGACCGCAATGTTGCGGCTCCCGCATGGCATCCGTGCCGGTTAGCCTTGGTTTGGCTTCGATTTTCAAAGCCACGGCGATCGCCCCGGCATTGGCGATAACGAGGGATGTCAAATGCGCTTGGTATTCAGTAGTGTACTGATCGCAACCCTCAGCGCAACCGCCTACGCACAGGTTCCCGGTGTCGCCAAACCGAATCTGGTCCTGCACGAAGTCGTTGAGGGACTGCCGAAGGACAACAAGCAGGCTGTACGCGTACTGACGGCGACATTCAAACCGGGCGACAAGACCGTCTACCACACGCACCGGTTTCCAGTGACTGTCTATGTCATCGAAGGCACCTTCACGCTCGAACTTAAAGACCGCCCGCCGCTTACGGTGCGCGCGGGCGAAGCGATGGTAGAGCCGCCGAACGTGGCCATGACCGGCCACAATCCCAGCGCCACCGAGCCGACCAAGGTGGTCATCTTCTATGTTAGCACGCCGGATACGCCTTTTCTCGATCCGCTGCATCATTAAACCAATCTGCGGCGGCATTCAGATAACGCCACTCAATTTATAACAATTCGCAACAATCCTTGCTGCGAGTGAGTGGCGATTGCACGAGCCGATCCGCGCTTTTAACCGGCATGCCGGGCTGCTACACGACAACGCATGGTCCACCCCGTTCACAACCTCAAGGCCCGCGTCGCGGCGATTTCGATTTTCGCCAGCGCCGCCATGGCCGCGGCGAAACTCGTCGTCGGCATCGCCATCGGCTCGCTGGCGATGATCTCTGATGCGTTGCACAGCGTGATCGACATGGTGGCCACCATCATCACCTGGGCGGTGGTGCGGGTTTCCGACCAGCCGGCGGACGCCGAGCACCACTACGGCCATGGCAAGTTCGAGAGCCTTTCGGCGCTCGGCATCACCGCTTTGCTCTATGTGCTGGCGGGGGGCATCCTGGTCGAATCCTGGAGCCGCCTCAGCGAACGCGCGCCGCCGCCGACCCTCTCGGCCATCCCCTTCATCGTGCTCGTGATCGAGATCGCCGTGAATTTCTGGCGCGCCCGGGCGCTGCACCGTGCCGCGCGCGAAACGCACAGTCAGGCGCTCGCCGCCGATGCACTGCATTTCGCCTCCGACATGTTCGGTTCCTTTGCCGTCATCGCGGGTCTGATCCTGGCCGGCCTCGGTTTCTGGTGGGGCGATGCGGCTGCCGCCGTCGCCGTCGCCCTGATCATCGGCCTCTTGGGCGTGAGGATGACGCGCGCCACCGTGGAGACCCTGCTGGACCGCGCGCCCGCGGGCGTTTCGGAGAAGGCCGACGCCGCGATCAGGACGGCGCCCGGCGTGGTCGATATCGAGCGGCTACGGATACGGATGGTCGGCGCCACCCATTTCATCGACGCCATCGTACAAGTGCCGCGAACCTTTCCGATCGATCGCGTCGAAGAGATCAAGCGAGTGGCCCAGGCGGCGGTCAGCAAGGCGCTCGGTGACGCCGACCTGACGTTCACCGCCGTGCCGGTAGCGCGCGACAACGAAAGCGTGCGGGAACGCATCATGGTGATCGCGCGCAATTCCGGCCTCGCGATCCACCATGTCACGGTGCACGACCTCGGCGCCAGGCTGACCGTCAGCATCGACCTCGAAGTCGACGGCGAGATGGAACTGATGGCGGCCCACGACATCGCCCACGGACTGGAGCGCAACATCCGCGACGAATTCGGCGAAGACGTCGAAGTCGATACCCACATCGAGCCGCTGGAGCCCGAACTGCCGCTGGGGACCGATGCCGCGCCGGACCGCGTCGAAGCCATCAAGGTGGCGCTGACGCGCTTTGCCGCCGACGGCGCCATCCATAACGTGCATAATGTGCGGGTGCGCAACACCGACGCCGGCGAAATCGTCAACTTCCACTGCCGCGCCGCGCCCTCGATGAGCGTGATCAAGGTGCATCAGAACGTCGACGAGATCGAGCGCGCGCTGCGCCGCGCGTTCCCCACGGTGAAGCGCGTCATCAGCCACGCCGAACCGCCGCATGCGTCGTGAAAATCCGGCGGGATCCCGTGTTCTGCTTTCGGACTCACATGGCCGGTAGTTTTGTGGGCAAATTGAAGTCCCGATTTGCCGTTGGACAACATTTATTTCAATTAACGAATCGTTGACTCTCGACAGCCCGGGCAAACTGGATTCAAATCCATGTGATTCGGAAGTGACTGGGGCCATTTCCGAACCGGTGCAGAAATGTTCTCCGAGGGGGTCTAGGTATGGCGCGCGCAGACGCGGCGAGCGCGTGCGTCCAATCCGATTCGATCAAGGGATTGGCGCAATCGATCGCGAAACCGGCCTACCATCGGCTGTTGGTAGCGGAGCCTGCGCTCCGCCGCGCGGTGCCTACCCTGATTATTGCCTTCCTGATCACAATTTGCCTCGGCGCATTTGTCCAGGTCGTCGATCAGAACCGGCAAAAGCGCGGTACGCTCAAGCGCGACCTTGCCGCGGTCGCCGATTTGCTCACCGAGCGTCTCGACCGCATCACCTCGGTCCGGCAGGATCGGGCCGCGACCATCGAGCGCCTGCAGAGCCTGCTGCCCGGCCTCATTCCATCCTGGGGCGTCGCCGCCGGCCGCCACGTGATCGTCACCGGCGCCGACCAGCGGGTTCTCGCTCGCGTCCCGATCGAAACCGTGCTGGGCGATACCGCCAGCGTCCTCGAGGCCATCAGCGCCGCGCTGGCGCTGAGTGGAACGTCGCAGCAGGGCAACGTCACCGACATCGTGCTGCCCAACGGCAACGGCGCGCTGGCGATCCAGCGTGTCGTCAAGACGCTGCCCGGCCAGATCATCATCATCCAGGAAAAGGTTGATTCGATCTGGCGGTCGGACGCCGCGCTGTCGGTGACGCTTTCCGCCACGACAGGCTTTGTGGTGCTGATCCTCGGCTTTGCCTTCCACTGGCAATCGACCCGGGCCCGCGAGGGCGATCTCATCAATGACGCGGTGCGCGGCCGGATCGATACCGCGCTCAACCGCGGACGTTGCGGATTGTGGGACTGGGACCTGTCGCGCGGCCGGATTTTCTGGTCGCAATCGATGTTCACGATGCTTGGGCTCGACACCCGCAACGACCTCCTGACCTTCGGCGAGGTCAATGCGCTGGTAAAATCCGACGACATCGACCTGTTCGCGATCGGCGACCAGCTGATTTCCGGCAAGATTGCGCAAATCGACCAGAGCTTCCGGATGCAGCACTCCAACGGGCACTGGATCTGGCTGCGGGTTCGCTGCGAGCTCAGCCGGGGCGAGGCTGATGCCGGCCTGCATCTGATCGGCATTGCCGTCGACATCACCGAGCAGAAGAGTCTCGCCGAGCGAACCGTGGAGGCCGACCTGCGGCTGCGCGATGCGATCGAGACCATTCCGGAAGCGTTCGTGCTGTGGGACGCGGAAGACCGCCTGGTGCTCTGCAATTCGCACTTCCAGCGCCTGCACCGGCTGCCGGATACCGCGGTGACCCCGGGCACCTCCTATGAAACCGTGATCGAAGTAGGCTCCATGCCGGAAGTCCGCACCCGGCTGCATGACTCCGCCACCCTGGCGCCGGGTGCGCGCACCTTCGAGGCGCAACTGGACGACGGCAACTGGCTGCACATCAGCGAGCGCCGCACCAAGGACGGCGGCTACGTTTCGGTCGGCACCGACATCACTCGCATCAAGGAGCATGAACAGAAGCTGGTCGACAACGACCTTCGCCTGCGCGCCACCGTGATCGACCTGAAACGTTCACAGGTCGAACTCGCCGACCTCGCCGAAAAATACTCCGAAGAAAAGAACCGCGCCGAGGAAGCCAACCAGACCAAGTCCAAATTCCTCGCCAATATGAGCCACGAGCTGCGCACCCCGCTCAATGCCATCATCGGTTTTTCCGAGATCATGGGCAGCGGCATGTTCGGCACCCTCGGCTCGGAAAAATACCAGGAATACTGCCACGACATTCTCACCAGCGGGCACTATCTGCTGGAAGTCATCAACGACATCCTCGACATGTCGAAGATCGAGGCCGGCCGGATGAAGCTCGACATGGAGCAGCTCGATCTGTCGAAAACGCTGGCGGAATCGCTGCGGGTGGTATCCGGGCGCGCCGACGACAAGCATTTGTCGCTCAACGCGGATATCGACGGCGCCATTTCGGTGGTGGCCGATCGCCGCGCGGTCAAGCAGATCATCGTCAACCTGTTGTCCAATGCGGTCAAGTTCACACCCGATGGCGGCAAGGTGGTGGTGCGAAGCCGGGTGCTCGCCGATTCCATCGTGCTGATGATCGCCGACACCGGCATCGGCATCGCCCCGCATTCGCTGTTGCGGCTGGGCCGGCCGTTCGAGCAGGTCGAGAGCCAATTGACAAAAACCTATCACGGCTCCGGATTGGGGCTGGCGATCGCGCGATCACTGACCAATCTGCACGGCGGATCGATGAGGCTGCGCTCGAAGCTCGGCACTGGCACCGTGGTCTGCGTCTCGCTGCCGCGCGACGCCCGCAAGGCCAGGGCAAAGATGTCGGTGGCGGCTTAGGCGAGGCGCCCCCGCTCCCTCATGGTGAGGAGCGCGTCCCGACGGCGCGCGTCTCGAACCATCTGGCGCATTTCTCTCCGCCCTTCGACGATATCCCCGAACACTCGCCTCACCTCGGTCTGGGTCTCCTTGACGCGCCTCCAGCGAGGAATAATCCCGGGCCTACTGCCCGTCGGCGCCTGGACCACGGTGTTGCTGAACAACAACGCTTGCAACGAGCAGGGCATGTTCTGCGGAGGCGGCAACGAGGCTGTCGCGCCGCTCCTTTTTCGCATTCCACCTAGCCCACAGAGTTCAGGAAGGGCCATGTCGGACTTTTCTGGTCCAGGGTTACTTAACCTCGCGTACAGGTGCTTTGGAAGCAGCGGCATTCAACTCTTTCATCTTCTGCCGAATCGGTGCGAAGGGGCCGTGCTTGTGCTGCTCCGCACTGAAGCCGTCGATCCACGGCGGGAACGGTGCATCGACGGGCTTCTTCAGGCGATCCGGAAAATCCTTGTCGAGATCAGCCTTCTCCGGGCGCGGCTGGCTGTTGATGAATGCGGCGACGTCGTAGGCATCGTCGTCCGAGATAACCGGGTCCGCGAAGGTCGTGCCCGCCGGCATGTTGTTCTTGACGAAGGCCGCCGCCGTCAGCACGCGATACATGCCGGCGCCATTGTTATAGCTGTCCGGACCCCAGAGCGGCGGGAACTGATAGCCCTTTGCGTCGCCGACCTCCCCGTGACGGACACCCTGGCCCTTGTCGCCATGGCAAGCGGCGCATTGCTCGGCATAGACCTCGGCGCCGCGCGCCGGAACGGCGGCCCGGTTGGGCTCCTTGATCGGGAGCGTGCCGGCGCCGACAAGGCTGACTCCTACGGGCACGCCGGTCGAGAGCCATTTCATATAGGTGAGCATCGCCTTCATCTCGCGCGAATCGAGGGGCAGCGGCTTGCCGTTCATGGATCGTTCCATGCAGCCGTTGATGCGTTCCTCCAGGGTCGACACCTCATTCTCGCGCCCGCGATATTGCGGGAAAGCGCCCCAAACGCCGAGATAGGGCATCGAGTAGGTTTGAGCGCCCGCCTGGAGATGGCAGCTCTGGCAGGAGAGGTTGTTGCCGGAGAACCGCCTGCCCGCGTCGGCGACCTCTGGGCCGATGTGCGCGAAAGTTTCGGTCAGGAGCTCGTGGCCGTACTTGATCATCCTGCCGTCGGCCGTGTCGGGCACGGTCGAGATGTCGGGTGCCCCGAGCGTGTTCAGGTCGAACTTGGCGGGAGCATGACCTTGCAGCTTGGCCGGCCGGTCCTGCGCCAGAGCCCATCCCATCAACCCAGTCGTGGCGACAAGGAACGCTGCCGTGCGAGCGAAAGCCGTCATCGTTCACCTCATCGAGAAGGAGAAACCCATGCAGTCAAGCAAACTTGACGAGTTCGGGCTTGTCATTGATCTCCCTCAAGGACCCGGCAAGTCCATGGAGGGAATGCATGAAATTTTGCTCGCGTTCCGCCAGCTGCGCCAAAAGGTTAAAAACCGGAGGGACGCCGGCTCGCGGCCCGCGCCGATGGTCTGCTCTGTGCCTTCGTCGCATCTGACTTTAATCGCCGTCCAGCTCCCCGCTCTGACGATGCCACCTTCGGTTTGAGCGAATTTCTCGGCCAGGGTCACCGGGAGGTGACTACTTGTTCGAAAGCGGGGCGTCATCATCTTCGGTGCTTTAGTTCCGCCCCTCGACAATATCCCCGAACACCCGCCTCACCTCGATCTGGGTTTCCTTGACCCGCGCCTGCAGCGAGGAGAAGTCCGGGGCGTCGCCGGCGCGCGCCAGCACGCGCAAGAGGTCCTCGCCCGCGGTTTCCGGCTTGAATTTTTCGGTGACGCAGAGCCGCAGGATTTGCGTCAGGTCATGATAGAGCCGC
>JBKJUA010000006.1:0-5714 GCA_046590305.1 Bradyrhizobium sp. | reverse complement strand
GCCCGAGGTGGCGCAGGCGGAAGCCGGGATCAAGGCGTTCCTGAAGGGCAGGATGTACCGCCATCCCCGGGTGATGCGGGTGATGGGCGAGGCCGAACAGATCCTGTTCGACCTGTTCGCGCGCTACCAGCAGAGCCCCGGCGACCTGCCGGCGGAGTGGTCGTCGCGCGACGGCGGCGATCATGAGAGCGAAACCGGGCGGGCCAGGCGGATCGGCAACTTTATCGCCGGGATGACCGACCGCTTCGCCATCACCGAGCATCAAAGGCTTTTTGACTCGACCCCGGATTTGCGTTAGGCGGCGGCCTAGCCGCACGCGGCATCACCCCCGGTCCAGTCACGCCTATGGTCGATTCCAGACAACCGCAGCATCTTTTCGCCAACGTGCTGGCGCGCGTCCACGCGGTGTGCGGCGCGCTCGCAACCGAGGGCGGCTGGCCCGCCGGTATCGACCTGTCGCGTGTCGTGGTCGAGCCGCCGCGTGATGCGGCGCATGGCGACATGGCGACCAATGCGGCGATGGTGCTGGCCAAGGAGGCCAGGACAAAACCGCGCGATCTCGCCGAAGCGATCGCAGCCAAAATGCGCGCGGATGATCTGATTGCATCGGTCGATGTCGCCGGCCCTGGCTTCATCAACCTGACCTTGAAGCCGACGGCCTGGTCGGACGCGCTGCGTACCGTGCTGCGCGAGGGTGCTGCCTATGGCCAGAGCCCGATGGGCGCGGGCGAGAAGGTCAATGTCGAATACGTCTCGGCCAACCCGACCGGGCCGATGCATGTCGGCCACTGCCGCGGCGCGGTGTTCGGAGATGCGCTGTGCAGCCTGCTGCAGTTCGCGGGCTACGATGTTACGCGCGAATATTACATCAACGACGCCGGCGCCCAGGTCGATGTGCTCGCGCGCTCGGCGTTCCTGCGTTACCGCGAGGCGCTCGGCGAAACCATTGAGATTCCGGAAGGGCTTTATCCCGGCGACTATCTGGTGCCGGTAGGGCAGGCGCTCGCCGCGGAGTACGGCGACAAGCTCAAGGCGATGTCGGAAGCCGCCTGGTTGCCGCTGGTGCGGGCCAGGGCCATCGCCATGATGATGGACATGATCAAGACCGATCTCGCCGCACTCCATATCAAGCACGACGTGTTTTTCTCCGAGCGGTCGCTGATCGAAACCGGCAACAACAAGGTCACCGAGACCATCGACTTTCTGCGCTCCCAGGGCGACGTCTACGAGGGCCGGCTGCCGCCGCCCAAGGGCGGCGCGCCGGTGGAAGATTACGAGGACCGCGAGCAGACGCTGTTTCGCGCCACCGCCTATGGTGACGATGTCGACCGTCCGCTGATGAAGTCGGACGGCAGCTACACCTATTTTGCTTCCGATATCGCCAACCACAAGAACAAGTTCGACCGCGGCTTTGCCAATCTGATCGACGTGTTCGGCGCCGATCACGGCGGCTACATCAAGCGCATGCAGGCGGCCGTCAAGGCCGTCACGGCGGGCAGGGCCACGCTCGATGTGAAGGTGGTGCAGCTGGTGCGCCTGTTGCGCCACGGCGAACCGGTGAAAATGTCGAAACGCTCAGGGGATTTCGTGACCCTCCGCGAGGTGGTCGACGAGGTCGGCTCCGACGCGGTGCGGTTCATGATGCTGTTCCGCAAGAACGACGCCGTGCTGGATTTCGATCTCGCCAAGGTGATCGAGCAGTCCAAGGACAATGCGGTGTTCTACGTGCAGTACGGCCATGCCCGCGGCCATTCGATCTTCAAGAACGCCCGGGAACTGGTTCCCGACCTGCCTGATGACACCGAAGCGCGGGCCGCGTTCCTGGGCGATGCCGCGGTGGAGCGGCTGACCGACCCCGCCGAACTCAGCCTGCTCAGGCTCTTGGCGCTCTATCCCCGGATGATCGAAGCGGCGGCGGTGGCACATGAGCCGCACCGAATCGCGTTTTATCTATATGATCTCGCCAGCGAATTTCATGCGCTGTGGACCCGGGGGCGCGATTTGCCCTATTTACGCTTCATTATCACTAATGATGCAGAGATTACAAAGGCGCGATTGGCATTGGTCCAGGGCGTCGTCTCGGTTCTGGCATCCGGGCTCGCCGTTCTCGGCGTCCATGCCCCGACCGAGATGCGATAGGGGTACGCCTCACGCGGGGAACCGTGAGGTATCTGGCAGGCGCCGGTTCGTTTGCAAAAGCGGGTTGGCGGCTTTCCCGAAGGGGACGCACCATCACGATGGCTGATCGATATCAGGACAGGCCTTTTCCCGCCGACGATGGCTATGATCGTGGCGGAGAACCTCAGGCACCGGCGAGGACCGAGAACGATCCGCTGGCGGAGCTTGCGCGCCTGATCGGTCAAACCGACCCGTTCGCGATGGGCAGGGCCAATCAGCCGGTGCAGCCGCGCAGCGAGCGCGAACCGTACCAGCCGCCGGAACCGGTTGCCGACGACGAGCCTGCCGCTGGCCCGCCGCCATGGATGCGTCGCGCCACCCCGCAGGCAGCGCCCGTCGCCCCGCAGGACGATTACGAACAGGATTACCCGAGCGCCGTGCACCCGCTGCATCGTTTTGCAGCGCCGCCTGCCGCGCCGGAGCCGGAATATCACCAGTCCCCGTCCTACGCCGATGCCAGCCAGGAGCCCGATCCGTCGCGTTATGACGACGCGCTGTATGGCCAGCCCGATCACAATGCGCAGCACGCCCAGCATGATCCGGCCCACGGGGATGACCCCTACGCCTATCAGGACGGCTATGGCGACGCCGAAGAAGAGCCGGTCAAGAAGCGCGGCGGCATGATGATTGTTGCCGTGGTGCTTGCGCTGGCCGTGGTCGGCACGGGGGCTGCCTTTGCGTATCGCACCTTTGCCGGATCGCCCCGCAGCGGGGAGCCGCCGATCATCAAGGCCGACAATAGCCCGACCAAGATCGTGCCGGCGGCTGCGGACGGCTCCGCCAAGGTGCCGGACCGCATGGCGACGGGCGATGGCAAGGAAAAGATCGTTCCGCGCGAGGAAGCTCCTGTCGACGTCAATGCCAGGACCGGTCCTCGCGTGGTGTTTCCGCCGCTGAATCAGAATAGCAATCCGCCGTCCGCCGCCAGCGTTGCGCCCGCCGCGGCGTTACCCGCTGCAGGTCCGGGCAATGGCACGCTGCCCAACGGCACCGAGCCGCGCCGGATCAAGACCCTTGCCGTGCGCGGCGATCAGGCTGACGGCGCCGCGGCGCCGGTCAACGCGCCGCCAGCGAAACCGGCAACCGCGCCAAGAGCGGCTGCGGCGCCTGCAGCACTTGCTCCGGCTCCGGGCGCGCCGGTCACGCGCAGCCCGCCCTCATCGGCCAATGCGAGCGCCAACTCGCCGCTGTCATTGACGCCGCAGCCCGGTCAGCCGGCTCCGGCAGCCGAGCCGCGGACCCGGGTCGCCGCTACCAATTCCGTCCCGGCCGCGTCGACCGGTAGCGGGGGATATCTGGTTCAGGTCGCCTCGCAGAAGAACGAGTCCGATGCCCAGGCCTCATACCGGGCCTTGCAGGGCAAGTATCCGGCCGTGCTCGGCTCGCGTTCGTCGGTCATCAAACGCGCCGACCTCGGCGAAAAGGGCGTCTATTACCGCGCCATGATCGGCCCGTTCGGGTCTGCCGATGAAGCCACGCAGTTCTGCGGCAATTTGAAAACTGCCGGCGGACAGTGCGTCGTCCAAAGGAATTAACGGCCGTTTCCTTGACCCCCGGGCTGCCAGCGGGCTAATCGGCCCCATGAATAGCCCCATGAACAGCCGCGCATTCATCACAGGCGTATCCGGATTGGAACTCAGCGCCGACGAGCGCGAATTCATCCGCTCGGAACGCCCATGGGGCTTCATCCTATTCAAGCGGAATATCGCGACACCCGCGCAAGTCACTCAGCTTGTTCAGGAGTTGCGGAGCGCCGTTGGCGAAGCGGATGCGCCGGTCCTGATCGACCAGGAGGGCGGCCGGGTCCAGCGCCTCGGCCCGCCGCATTGGCCCATCTATCCGCCGGGGGCCGTGTTCGACGCGCTCTATGACATCGACCGCACGGCTGGCCTGTCCGCGGCGCGCCTGAGCGCCCGGCTGATCGCAGCCGATCTGCTGGATCTCGGGATTACCGTGGATTGCCTGCCGCTGGCGGACCTGCCGGTTCCCGGCGCCGACGCCGTGATCGGCAACCGCGCCTATGGCACCGAGCCGGGCAAGGTGGCGGCGATCGCCCGCGCCGTGACGGAGGGGCTGGAGCAGGGCGGCGTATTGCCCGTTCTCAAGCACATTCCCGGGCACGGACGGGCCACCGCGGATACCCATTTCAGGTTGCCGGAGGTCGATACATCGGCCGCGGAGCTGGAACGGACCGATTTCGCCGCATTTCAACCGCTGGCGGATCTGCCGATGGCCATGACCGCACATGTTGTGTTTAGCGCGCTGGATCCCGCCCATCCGGCGACGACTTCTGCGACAATCATCGAACAGGTGATTCGCGGCGTGATCGGGTTCCAGGGTTTGTTGATGAGTGATGATGTGTCCATGAACGCGTTGGCGGGAACGATCGCCGAGCGGACCCGAGCCATCGTCACTGCCGGCTGCGACATGGTTCTGCACTGCAACGGCAATCTCGACGAAATGCGGGAGGTCGCCCGCGAGACGCCGGAATTGTCGGGCAAGGCGCTGGATCGCGCGAAGCTGGCGCTGGCTTCGCGAAAAGCTGCACAGCCGTTCGATCGGCAGGCGACGCGGGTCGAGCTGGACGCGTTGATCAACCGGGCAGGGATTAAGAGCGCATGAGCGCAGAGATTTTATCGTTTGAAACCGGACGGCCCGCCGAACTCGCCGTTGATGACGAGCCGTCGCTGGTCGTCGATGTCGAGGGCTATGAGGGCCCGCTCGATTTGCTGCTGGCGCTGGCGCGGCAGCAAAAGGTCGACCTGCACAAGATTTCCATTCTGGCGCTGGCCGACCAGTACCTCGTGTTCATCGAGGCGGCCCGGAAAATCCGGCTCGAACTCGCCGCCGATTATCTGGTCATGGCGGCGTGGCTGGCGTTTCTGAAATCGCGGCTGCTGCTGCCGGAACCGGCCACGCCTGATGGCCCGAGCGCCGAGGAAATGGCGACCGCGCTGGCCAACCGGCTGCGCCGGCTCGAGGCCATTCGCGAGGCGTCGAACCGGCTGATGAACCGGCCGCAATTGCAGCGCGACATTTTTCCGCGCGGGGATCCGGAATCGATCGCCGAGATCAGGCATCCCAAATTTACCGCGACCCTGTTCGACCTGCTCACCGCCTATGCCGCGCAGCGCCAGCAGCGGGTGCTGGCCACGGTGCATCTGGCAAGGCGCACGGTGTGGTCGCTGAGCGAGGCGCGCGCATCGCTGGAGCGTCTCGTCGGCATGGCCGAGGACTGGAGCCGGCTCGACGAATATTTGCTCAACTACGTCGTCGACCCCTCGCAAAAAGCCACCGTGTTCGCATCGAGTTTTGCAGCCGCGCTGGAACTGGTCCGCGAAGGCGAGGTCGAGCTGCACCAGAAAGAGGCGTTCGCGCCGCTGTATTTTCGTAAGCGTCCGCCGCAAGCATCCGACGCGATAACCGCGCCGGATCTTCCGGTTGAGTAAGTGGAAGAAGAAGGAGACCTAGCCATGGCGAGCCTGGCGGAAAAACGCATTGTCGATGCCGAGGAGCCTTCTGTGGATCCGCAGGCG
>JBKJUA010000406.1:0-4993 GCA_046590305.1 Bradyrhizobium sp. | reverse complement strand
AAGGCATCGAGCAGGATGGATTTGCCCGCGCCGGTTTCGCCGGTCAGCACCGCGAGGCCACGGGAGAACTCGATATCGAGCCGCTCGATCAGGACGATGTCACGGATCGACAGACGGGCCAGCATGCCAGGTAATTTCCTAAACCCAATTCCTAGCCGAGACCCATTTTCTTGAAGGCCCGGGAAATATAGGAGCCCTTGTTTTCGGTAGGCTCGACTCCGCCGGACTTTACCAGATTATAGGCGTCCTTGTACCAGCGGCTGTCAGGAAAATTGTGGCCAAGTACGGCGGCGGCGGTTTGCGCCTCGCCGACGATGCCGATCGCCATATAGGCCTCGGTCAGCCGCGCCAGCGCTTCCTCGACATGCCTGGTGGTCTGGTATTGCGTCACCACGGTCTTGAAGCGGTTGATGGCGCCGGTGAAATTGCGCTTCGACAAATTATAGCGGCCGACTTCCATTTCCTTGCCGGCGAGCTGGTCGCGCGCGCCCTCCAGCTTGGCCTTGGCGGCGTTGGCGTATTCCGACGTCGGATACTTGCGGATCACTTCCTCGAGCGCGGCGATCGCCTTCTCGGTGCGGCCCTGGTCGCGGGAGACGTCGGGAATCTGGTCGTAATGCGAGGCCGCGATCAGATATTGCGCATAGGCGGCGTCGGAGCTGCCGGGATGCAGGGTGACGTAACGGGTCGCGGCGCCGATGCAGCTGTCGTAGTCGCCGGAATTGTAGAACGAATAGGCCGACATCAGCAGCGATTTGCGCGCCCAGTCGGAATACGGATGCTGGCGGTCGACTTCCTCGAACTTCTTCGACGCCGCCTTCGGATCCTTGCGCTGGTTCATGAGGTACAGGCCCTCATTATACAGCTTGTCGGCGGGCTCTTCGTTGAAGGTATCGTCCTTGGCGGTGAACTTGTCCCAGAGCGAAGTGCTGCCGCATCCGGTAAGGGCAACTGCCAGCACCGCCAGACCGGCGGCCAGCCGCAACTGCCGCCCAAAGCGCGCGAGGTCCGAACGAGCCGTCATACGCTGTGCCGACATAGAAATAAGACCTGACGCCTGTGATGCGGAGCCCGCCACGCCATGAGCGTGGTCATGGACGCAATGATCGCCGTGCCCGTGGCGCCTTGTCGCGCAACCGCGGGCCTATTTAACTGAAAAAAGTCCGTTAACCAACCGAATACGCAGGCATTTCGCCCGGATTAAGGCGGCCGGACCGGTTTGCGGCCGATCATGGTTACCGGGGGAAATCGGACGCACGCTAACGAAACGGCTTGAAATGAATCCTTTTCGTCATGCCCGGGCTTGTCCTGGACAAGCCCGGGCATGACGAGTTTCATCACCGTCGCGAAGGATGGGCAACAAATTCCGATTTATGCACAGGACACGCCGAAGGCGGCGGTCAGGAAACGTCGGGGCTGTAGGCCGGGGCAACCATGCCGCCCACCATGCCGCTGCCGATCTCGGCACCGCGCGAAGAACGGCGGGCTGTTTCGGCTTCGACCACCCGCCAGGCGCTGCGATCGGCCATCAGGGCGGTCAGCACGGCGTGATTGAGCTTGTGGCCACCGCGCACCGAACGGAAGGCGCCGAGCAGCGGCAGACCAGCCAGCGCGAGATCGCCGATCACGTCCAGCACCTTGTGGCGGGCGCATTCGTCGCTGTAACGCAGGCCTTCGGTATTGAGCAGGCGGGTTTCGTCGAACACCACCGAATTCGCGAACGAGGCGCCGAGCGCAAAACCGGCACTCCAGAGTCGCGCCACGTCGTTCATGCAGCCGAAGGTACGGGCGCGGGAGATCTCGCGGCGGAACCGTTCGGGATTGAGATCGAGCCTGTAGCTCTGACGGCCGATCACCGGGTTGGCGAAATCGATTTCGACCTCGGCGCGGAAGCCGGCCGCATGCGGGCGCAATTCGCCGAAAGAATCGCCGATACTGACCTGTACCGGCTTCAACACCTGGATGAAGCGGCGCGTCGCTGACTGCGCCACGATACCGGCCTGATCGATCGCGGCGACGAATGCCGCGGCGCTGCCGTCCATGATCGGAACTTCCGGGCCATCGACTTCGATGATGGCGTTATCGACACCCATGCCCCTGAGCGCAGCGAGCACGTGCTCGGCGGTCGAGACCAGCGGGCCATCGCGGTCGCCCAGCACGGTTGCAAATTCGGTGGCGATCACGGATTCGGCGGTCGCCTGAACTTCGCGGTCGTCGCCATCAAGGCCGGAGCGGACAAAAATAAAACCCGCATCGACGGGTGCGGGTCCAAGGGTGAGGCTGACGGGTAAACCGGAATGAACGCCGACGCCCGTCACAGTGGCTTGCGACCGAAGCGTTGTTTGCCGGCTGAATTTCATTCTTAACTGCCCACTACCCGACTTACTAAAAGACGCGAACAAACCCGATCAGGTCAGCCGACTCGCCTTCAGTATCCCCAAGTCACGGCAGACCATAATGACTGCCTCAAACAGCGCCAACTCACGCTTTTTTACCGATTGTTACCCTATCTCTGCCGTATTCACGCCAAAGGTTAACCAAACTGCGGCGCGGTCAAGGGCAACTCCGGCCCTCTATCCAATCACGAATAAATAATTAATCCTTTAATATCAACTGCTTGCCGGAAGTGCGGGGCGTTCGAGCCGCCAAAAGCAAAGGTCCCGGCGGATATCGCCGGGACCTTTTTGGCCGTCAGAATTGTAACAAACTTCAGTTGGACTGGCGGCGCAGGAAGGCCGGGATATCCAAATGATCGTCGCCCTGTGGCGTTGCAGCAACAGGTGCCGGACGGCCGTGGACGTCCAGTCCCTGCGGCGCGGGGCGCCTGGCGTATTCGGAGACGGGCTCATGCGCCGCGATTTGCTGCGCCACGGTGCGCTGGGGCTTGCGTTCCGGCATCGGCGGCATCGCCGGACCGGAGGCGCGGGCCGCGATCGGCGGCTCGGTCTCTTCGTCGCGGCGGCCGAGGCCGACATTGGCGAGGCGCTGCAGCAGCGACATCCGGGCCTTCTGCGGATGTTCCTCCTCGGCTTCGCCGCGGGCCTGGCGGATTTCGGCCTGGGCCGGCATCGGCAGGTCTTCGAACTTCGGCATCCTGGGCGCGCGGACCGGCGGACGCTCGGCGGCTTGCGGGATGAAGGTCTCGGGTGTCGCCGGCTCCGGGGTCTCGACGCGCGCGACATCATGATCCGGGAACAAAGACGGCTTCTGCGCGATCGGGCGAACCGTGACGTCGCCATAGGATGCCTGCTGCAGCGGGCCGGCCTGCGGAGCTTCCGGGGCAACCGCCGCGGCGATCGCGGCCAATGCGGCGCGTTCGATGCTGCTGGAAGCGCGCTGCGGTGCGGCGGGAGCTGCCTGAACCGGGGCGGCTTCACCCTTCTGGGCGCGTTCGGCCATGCGGGCATTGTCGGCGCGCAACCGCGCCGTGAGATCGGCGAGACGGGTGTCCGGCGCCGAGACCGGAGCGGAAGGCGCCACCGCGTTGGTGACGGCCGGCGCCGTGGTGCCGGCGTTACGCGAGATCAGCGCCTGCTCGATGCCGGTGGCGACGACCGAGACGCGGATCACGCCATCGAGGGTCTCGTCGAAGGTGGCGCCGACGATGATATTGGCGTCCTGGTCGACTTCCTCGCGGATGCGGGTGGCGGCTTCGTCGACTTCGAACAGGGTCAGGTCCTTGCCGCCGGTGATCGAGATCAACAGGCCACGGGCGCCCTTCATCGAGCTGTCGTCAATCAGCGGATTGGCGATCGCGGCCTCGGCCGCGGTCAGCGCGCGCTTCTCGCCGGTCGCCTCGCCGGTGCCCATCATCGCCTTGCCCATTTCGCGCATCACGGCGCGAACGTCGGCGAAGTCGAGATTGATCAGGCCTTCCTTGACCATCAGGTCGGTGATGCAGGCGACGCCCGAATAGAGCACCTGGTCGGCCATCGCGAAGGCGTCGGCGAAGGTGGTCTTCTCGTTGGCGACCCGGAACAGATTCTGGTTCGGGATGATCAGCAGCGTATCGACCACCTTGTGCAGCTCGGCAATGCCGGCCTCGGCGGTGCGCATGCGGCGCTGGCCCTCGAAGTGGAACGGCTTGGTCACGACGCCGACGGTCAGGATGCCCATGTCACGGGCGGTCTTGGCGATCACGGGAGCGGCACCGGTGCCGGTGCCGCCGCCCATGCCGGCGGTGACGAACACCATGTTGGCGCCGGAGAGATGGTCGCGGATTTCATCGATGACTTCCTGCGCCGCGGCCGCGCCGACATCGGGCTGGGAGCCTGCGCCGAGGCCTTGCGTGACCGCGGTGCCCATCTGCACGATGCGCTGGGCCTTCGACATGGTCAGCGCCTGCGCGTCAGTGTTGGCGACGACGAAATCGACCCCCTGAAGCCCGGCGGTGATCATGTTGTTGACGGCATTGCCGCCAGCTCCACCGACGCCGAAGACGGTGATCCGGGGCTTCAGTTCGGAGATGTCGGGGGGTGTCAGATTGAGTGCCATGGTTGCCTCTCGATTACGACGCGCGCGTTGGTTCGCCCCGGCCGGCGGCCGTGGGAGTTGGTGAATTCCAAAAGGTGCGGAAAAGATTCATCAGAAGCCCTCGCGAAGCCATCGTCCGACCTTTCCGAAATAACCGTCTGTCCCTGTCCTGAGCTGCCGCGTATGCCGCGGTTCGACATGTTCGAGATGAGCGTATTGCGGATAGACCAGCAGGCCCGTGGGAACCGCGAACGACGCGCTCTTGGCCTCGTTGGGCAGACGGCCGAAGCCGAGCGGGCGGCCGATGCGCACGGGACGGCCGAGAATCCGGGTGGCCAGTTCGGGAATGCCGGTGAGCTGCGAAGCGCCGCCGCTCAGGACCACCCGCGCCTTCGGCTCTGCGGCAAAGGGGGAATCCGCGAGCCGGTCCCTGACCATTTCAAAAATCTCCTCGGCGCGATGCCGGACGATGTTCGCGATCGTGGCACGGGACACGATCTGCGGAGCGTCCCGCTCGTTG
>JBKJUA010000354.1:0-11710 GCA_046590305.1 Bradyrhizobium sp. | reverse complement strand
GCCGCTGGTGTCGGTGACGTAGTCGCCGCCGAGGCGCTCGGCAGTGTTGTAGTCGACCTGCATCGTGCCCAGCTGCCACTGCCGGCCGAGGGCGTCCTTCAGCGTGTATTCGATCTTCGGACCGTAGAAGGCGCCGTCGCCGGGAGCGACGACGAATTCGCAGCCGGAGCGGCGCAGAGCTTCCATCAGGGCGTACTCGGCCTTGTCCCAGAAGTCGTCGCTGCCGACCCGGTTCTCCGGTCGGGTCGCCACCTTGAAGATGATGTCGTCGAAGCCGAAGTCCTTGTAGACCGCCTTCAGCTGCTCGGTGTAGGCGACGCATTCGTCGAGGATCTGGTCCTCGGTGCAGAACACGTGGCCGTCGTCCTGGGTAAAGCCGCGCACCCGCATGATCCCGTGCATCGAGCCGCTCGGCTCGTTGCGGTGGCACTGGCCGAATTCACCGTAGCGGATCGGCAGGTCGCGGTAGCTGCGCATCTGCGACTTGAAGATCAGTACGTGGCCGGGGCAGTTCATCGGCTTGAGCGCGTACTCGTGCTTCTCCGACTCCGTGGTGAACATGTTCTCCCGGTAGTTCTGCCAATGCCCCGTCTTCTCCCACAGGCTCTTGTCGAGGAGTTGCGGGCCCTTGACCTCCTGGTAGCCGGTGTCGCGGTAGACGCCGCGCATGTACTGCTCGATCACCTGCCAGATCGCCCAGCCTTTGGGGTGCCAGAAGACGACCCCGGGAGCGACCTCGTCGATGTGAAACAGGTCGAGCTCGCGGCCGAGCTTGCGGTGGTCGCGCTTCTCGGCTTCCTCGATCTGCTTGAGGTAAGCGTCGAGGTCTTCCTGCCTGGCGAACGCCGTGCCGTAGATCCGCGTCAGCATCGGATTGTTGCTGTCGCCGCGCCAATAGGCGCCCGCCACCTTCATTAGTTTGAAGGCGTTGCCGATCTTGCCGGTCGAGGTCATGTGCGGGCCACGGCACAGGTCGAACCAGTCGCCCTGGTAGTAGATCTTGATCGGCTCGGAGCCTGGAATGGTGTCGACCAGTTCGACCTTGAAGGCCTCGCCCTTGTCGCGGAACACCTGCTTTGTCTTTTCGCGATCCCAGACGTCTTTTGTGAAGGGTTTGTCGCGCGCGATGAGCTCGCGCATCTTCTTCTCGATCGCGGCAAAGTCTTCCGGCGTGAACGGCTCGTTGCGGAAGAAGTCGTAATAAAATCCGTTCTCGATCACCGGGCCGATGGTGACCTGGGTGCCCGGCCACAACGCCTGCACCGCTTCGGCCAGCACATGCGCCGCGTCATGCCGGATCAGCTCCAGCGCGCGGGCGTCGTCGCGGGCGATGAATTCGATCTTCGTATCGTGGTCGATCGGGTCGGCAAGGTCAGTCACCACGCCGTCCAGCGCCATCGCCACCGTGCGCTTGGCCAGCGACGGCGAGATGCCCTTGGCGATGTCTGTCCCGGTGATGCTTTTGGGGAATTCGCGCCTGGCGCCGTCGGGGAAGGTGAGGGCGATTTTCACCTCGGGCTCCACCGGTTTGAGGTTCGAGAGGCCGAACTGGAATCCTGAGGCGGGCTTGTTCTTGTCGTCGGGCATGCTGTCTCCTTATGCTCACTCCTGCGAACGAGCGCAGGTAAGCGGAAGCAGCGGTATAGCAGGGGATTCGCGCGGAGCAAGCGGGGGTTTCCAAGGAAATTATCGGTGCGGCGGCATCGTTGGCGGTAGCCGCACTAACCTGATACAACCAGATTATTGGCCCCGCCTTCTTGGTTCCCCGCCTTCCATGAACATGCGTGCGCTGCTCCTCGCGACCCTCATCCTGGGCGCGACCACGCGCGAGATCGCGCCCGATGCGCTGCTGGCGGTACATTCGCCGAAGGTGGTGGCGCATTTCCGGGGCGGCGTGCCGACCCCGCAGATGCAGGCCGAGGCCAACGCCCGAGGCCGGGAGCGCGCCGACCGCATGCTGAGGGAATATATCGTCAGGATGGGCGCGGAGCTGGGACTGTTGGTTCTGGCGCGCACGGTCAAATTCGAGGATACGCGCATCCTCACGCGGGAGGAAAGCGACCGCTTCGGCATCGACCGGCGGGACTTCGTGGAGACGCCGTGGACCTTCGAGAATGTCGGCCGCAGCGTGGTGCACAAGACGGCCCTTCAGAAGCTTGCATCGGACGGATCGGTCCGGTCGTCACAGTGGCGGCTGTACTGTATCAACGCCGACCAGTTCGAACTCGGTTTGCAGCGTCAGGCCACGGCCCAGGCGCTCCTTCCCGTGGTTTCGATTTCGAACGGCGAGGCAAAACCGCTTTACTTCGTGACCACACGGGACAGTCTGCCGGGCTTCAATCACTGGGCCATGCGCATGACCCGGGCATCGGTTCAGTCCTTGTCCGAACCCGGGCCATTCGATCTGACTGAAACGTCGCAGGACCCCGACGGGCGCCGGCTCGCCCGCTCGGCGAAATTCTCCAGCGAAGGACTGGCGGGCGCCGTCACCACGCTGCTCGTGACATGTCCGGTACCCCGGAGCATACCTGCCCTTCAGGCGGCTGGATCGCGCGATAACGCTGCCAAATAACTCGGTCTCGTCCTTTCATTCCGCACGCCGGCGGCCTACATGCGTTTGCATGAAAAGCCCGCCTGCCGACGGCCACGTCCACCGCCGCTTCGCGCCCACCGCCTTGATGCTCGGCAATATCGTCACGGGTTGTTCGGTGATGGCGCCGGCGGGCATGTTGAGCGAATTGTCGTCGGGGCTCGGCGTCTCGATCCGCGACGCGGGTCTTTTGGTGACCTTCGGCGCGATCATGCTGTGCGTCGGTTCGCCGGTCGCGGCGTCGCTGACCAGCCGGATCGAACGTCGCACGCTGCTGACGGCGACGCTGGCGATCCTAGCGTTCGGCAATGTCGCCTCGGCGTTCGCGCCGGACTATGCGAGTCTGCTCGCCATTCGCCTCGTGATGCTGGCGGTAGGCGCGCTCTACACGCCGCAGGCAGCGGGTACCGCCGCCCTGATCGTGCCGACGGAGAAGCGCGGCAGGACCATCGCCTATATCTTCCTCGGATGGTCGTTGGCCGCGGCGATCGGCCTGCCGCTGATCGCCCTGATCGCCAGCCGCTATGGCTGGCGGGCGGTGTATGGCGGCATCGGCGCGATCGGCTGTATCAGTTTCCTGCTGCTGGCGTGGCGCCTGCCGCGCGGACTGACCGGCACGCCGGTGGATCTCAAGACGTGGGCCGAGGTCGGACGTAACCGGCTGATCATGCTGCTGCTGCTGATCACGATGCTGCAAATGTCCGGGCAGTTCGTGGTGTTCACCTTTATGGGGCCGCTGCTGACCGGGCTGACGCAGGCCGATGCTGATAGCATCGGGCTGGTGTTCCTGCTCTACGGCGTGTTCGGGTTCATCGGAATCGCGGTCGCCACCCGCATCGTTGATTCCTGGGGAGCCTACAAGTCCTCACTGCTGTTCGCCGCCCTGATACTGACGGGGATATCAGGATGGGCACTCAGCGCCGGCATCTACCCGCTGATGGCCTGCTCGGTCGCGATCTGGGGATTGGGCTTCGCTTCCACCAACTCGATGCAGCAGGTTCGGCTGGTCAGCGCCGCGCCCGCGCTGGCCTCGGCGTCGGTGTCGCTCAATACTTCGGTGCTGTACATCGGGCAGGCCGTCGGTTCGGCGATCGGCGGCGTGCTCTATGCGGGTGGTTGGCTCCACGGTTCCGGCTTTGTGGCGATGGGCTTTGTCGCGCTGGCGCTGGTGACGCTGATGCTGACCAGGCCGCTTGATGCGGCGAAACGTTAAGTGCGAGTTCCACGAGACGGTATCGTGACAAGATCAATCGCGCATGCTTTTGTCGTTCGGGGAATTGGGAAGGGGCTGTCGTGGGGAACTGGAAGATCGCGGCGCGCGCCGCTTTGGCTTTGCTGGCGTCTGGCGGCATCATGCTGGCTACGGCGGATCGAGTTACAGCCAAACAGCGCTCCACCGGCTGCACGAACGGCCCGCTGAAAAGCGTCAGCGAACTGGACGACCGGGTCGCGGCCTGCACCCTTTCAATCGACAGCAGCCGTTCCGCCGCCCAGATTGCGCTGGCTCTGTCCTATCGCGCGCAAGCCCTTCTGAACCAGAACAAATGCGACCGCGCGATCGAGGATTTGAACCGGGCCAGGGATGTCTCGCCGTCGAAGAAGAGCTCGGCCTATTACGATGTGCATTTGTGGATCTCGTATTACTGGCAGAATTGCAAAGGCGATTTCGACCGCGGCATCGACGTGCTGAACGAGGCCGCTACCATTCAGCCGCGCGATCCCGCAGTCTATAACCAGCGCGCCAACATGTATCGTGACAAGGGGGATTACCCGGCGGCCTTGGCCGACATCAACCGGTCGATCACGCTGATCAACAACGACCCCTACCGGGCATCGGCTTACAACAACCGCGCCCTGATCTGGAAAGCGATGGGAGAGTATGAGAAGTCGGCTGCCGATTTCAGCGTCGCGATCAAGCTCGTTCCGAAAAATGCCAAATACTACGCCAATCGCGGCGACGCCTGGCGGCTCACTGGCAATCTGGAGCGCGCGCTGCAGGATCAGAATCGCGCCATCGAGCTCTATGCCGGCGGTCCCGGCGTTGCCCTCGGCCTGACACTGCGCGGCGAGACGCTGCGCTACATGGGCGACTACGACAGCGCGTTATCCAATTTCCACCAGGCCATCCGTTTCGAGTCCGATTTTGCGCCCGCTTACGCTGGCCTCGGCCTGACGTTCGAACGCATGGGCGATTTTGAGCGCGCCAAGTCCGAATTCCGCACCGCGCTGTCGGTCAGCGAAAATTCCGGCCGCGGCGATATTTCGAAGTCGGCCCGCGAGACCGCGGAGGCGCGGCTGGCAGCCCTGACGTCGGGTGCGCCGCAGCCGAAGATCCTTCCCGTACCGAGCAGGGCATCGTCCACCACTTCGGTACCCACGGTTGCGGTCGCCGCACCCGTGGTCGCGCCGGCCGTGGCGAAGGCGACCGCGGCAAAGCAGGGCCGCCGTGCCGCGCTGATCATCGGCAACTCCGCCTACAAGTCGGTTGCCGCTCTCGAAAATCCACGCCGTGACGCGCAAAAAATGGCGGCGGCATTGCGCGCCGTCGGCTTCGACGACGTGACGATGGCGGTCGACGTGTCGCGCGACAAGATGATCGAGGCGCTGCGCACCTTCGCCGCCGCAGCCGACAGAGCGGACTGGGCGGTGGTGTATTATGCGGGTCACGGCATCGAGGTGAACGGCGTCAATTATCTGATCCCGGTGGACGCCAAACTCGCCTCCGACCGCGATGCGCTGTTCGAGGCCATGCCGCTCGATCAAGTGATGGCGGCGATCGACGGGGCGAAGAAGCTGAAGCTCGTCGTGCTCGATGCCTGCCGCGACAATCCATTCGCAAATGCCGCAGTGTCGGCGTCGCCGGCGCCGATTGCGGTAGCGGCCAATCCGTCCAGCGAAGGCACGCGGAGTACAAGAACGAGATCGCTCGGCAAAGGACTTGGCGAGCTGAAAGTGCAGGGCGCCTCGCTGGTGGTTTATGCCGCCAAGCACGGCCAGACCGCGCTCGACGGCGAGGGCGAAAATTCACCCTTCGCGGTCGCCGTGGTGCAGCGGATCGCAACCCCGGGGGTGGAGATCAACAAGCTGTTTCGCCTGGTCCGCGACGACGTGATGGAAGCCACGGCCGGGCGGCAGGAGCCGTACACCTATGGTTCGTTGCCCGGGCGCGAGGACTTTTTCTTTGTGAACAAGTGAGAAAAATGTTCTCCAATAAGCCTCAATCCCAAGGAATTTTGCCAAAGGATAATTTGCTCAGGTGGGTTTTTCCGATACCAGTCTGAAAATCGAAAGTATGCATTGCCGATGTCGTCAGGGCTAAGGGGTGAAGTGACATGAGAAATGTATTGGTACTCGTCCTGGTGCTGTCTACAGGCGCTGCACTTGCGCAAGACAAGCCGCCGCCGACGGTCGGCGGCAAGCCGCTGGTCCAGATCAAGCCGAAGGACGCACCGAAAGAGGCCAAGGCGAAGCCGCAGTCGATCCCCGTGAGGATGCAGGCCTGTCTCGAAATCGACGATGAAACCAAGGAGCGGCTGAATTGCTACGATGCGATCTTCCCGCCGAAGCCGAAGACCAGGGTGCCAGCGCCGAAAGCCGTCACGGATTGCACGGCCTTCAAGGAAGAGGACGGCCGTCTGAAATGCTTCAACAGCTTCGCGGAGAAGCTCTCCAAGCCGCCGGAACCGGCGGCGCGTTAGGCGATCCGACGGCGCGGGACGAAAGCCTCGCGCCGATCAGCGCCCTGCTGATGATGGCGCGCTTGCCGCCACCCGCGTCAGCGCGGGCGTTGCCGCCATCTTGACCAGCACGTCCTTGACCGGATGGTCGGTCCAGGCGCGGGTGACGTAATCGCGATGCGTCACGCCCTCGGGCGTTTCGAGGAACACCACGCTGCCGGGCCGCAGCGGCCCGTCCATTTCCTCCGATATCGCGATGTCCTTTTCCTTCAGCATCGCGATCAGTTCCTTTTCGTGCCGCCGGGTGGAACGGGTATAGGCGCTGACAAAGAAGCCGGTGCGGTTGTTGACGATCCAGGATGCGAATTTGTCGAGCTCGCCATACACCGCATCGAGCAGGAACACGCCGCGCACGCGATTGCCGAGTCCGCCGACCTCGAGGCTCCAGGCCGCCGGCATAAAGCCGCCGCTGTAGCCGACGATGATGACCGGCATATTGGTGAAGGTCTTGGCGGCACGGGGGTCGCCATAGAGCCGGGCGAGGTGATCCGCCGACTCAGCGACAAAGCGCTTGAGGCCGCCGGGCTGCCAGAACTTGCCGGCGCTGGAATCGGCTGCGTCGACGGCGAGCTGCGGCGCCAGCAGGACCGCATTGACGCCGGAGTCCGAAATCTGCTGCGGCACCAGTTGGCGGTCGCGCACGTCGCGTTCCAGCGTCGCGCCGTTGCCGTGGAAGAACACCACGATGACGCCGGGCTTTTTGGCGTCGAATTTCTCCGGCACATGCATCAGCACGCGGTTGTCGTTGTAGGTTTCGTCCTGCCAGTAGACCCGGCCGCCATAGCTGCGATGGCCGCGCCGCTCGCCCTTGGAAATGTTCAGGAACGGCTCGTCGGTGCGCGGATTGTTGCCGAGATAGGGAAAGGCCGAGGATTTCAGACCGACCAGCATGGTCTGCTCTTCCCGGGCCGGACGTTCAAACGGCACCGTGGGCGCCAGCGACGCTACGCGATATGGCGCGGGCGTCGCCTGTACGCTGCGTTCGCGCGATAGCCGCGGCGCCAGGCTCTCGCTGGTGTCCGGGAAGCGATCCCGAAACGTCGGCTCCGGAAACCGGTCTTCGAACGTATCCGCCGCCGAGGCATGGGCATTGGCAGCGAGCATGCCGGCGCTCGGCGCCTTGCCGCACTGAACCAGTACTAATGACAGCGGCACAAAGGCAAAGAGGAGGGCGATCCAGCGCCATCGATAGGAGCCGGCGCGGTAATGCGGAGCGGGGATCTGCAGATGCTGCGACGCATCAGGTGAACTCACCTGACGTGTGCGATCATGCTGTTTCGGATCGGCCCCGACCATCCACCCACTTGCCCCAATATCCGCCTGTCTTTGGCGTATGCCAGCTCGCGTTGAGGTGACGTTAAGCTTCCGGGAAAACTCCCCACTCCCGGATGCCCCAAAGAACACGAAATCGTGTCGCGATTGTGGGGCGGCCGTCTTCTTTGCGCAAGTCGCAGGGTTAGGGAAGCATTGTGAAACCCTCGGTAGGTATTTTGATACCAAATCCAACCCGTGATTTATATCATTGTTAACACTGCTTGAATTGACGGGGAGCAGCCTGCACGATGAAATTCAGAGGCGGCTGGGGCCAAGGGCGTGGACCGAGATGGCGGCATCAGAGACGGGAAGCGCGGTATTGTCTGGTCGGGTACCCGCTAGCGGTTCGGGCGTTTCGGTCCTTGTGGCGACCGCCATCGTGGTGGCCGACATGGTCGGCGTCGGGGTCTTCACCAGCCTCGGCTTTCAGGTCAAGGACATCCCGTCGGGCTTTTCGATCCTGCTGCTGTGGGTGGTCGGCGGCGTCGTGGCGCTGTGCGGGGTGTTTGCCTACAGCGAACTCGGCGCGATGTTTCCGCGCTCGAGCGGTGAATATAATTTCCTGACCCGGGCGTACCACCCGGCCTTCGGATTTGTCGCGGGCTGGGTGTCGGCGACGATCGGTTTCGCGGCCCCCGTGGCGCTGGCCGCGATGGCATTCGGCGAATACGGCAAATCGGTACTGCCGGACGCCCCGCCGCTGGCGCTCGCCCTCGGCGTGGTCTGGCTGGTGTCGCTGGTGCAGCTCGCCGGGCTCAAGCACTCCTCCACCTTTCAATTGATCGCGACCATCCTGAAAGTTCTGCTGATCGTGGCGTTCCTGGTGGCGGGATTTGCCATCGGCACCCCACAGCCGGTCACGTTCACCCCCTCGGTTTCCGACTTCGGCTATATCGCCAGCGCGCCGTTCGCGATCGGCCTCGTGTTCGTGATGTATTCGTTCTCGGGCTGGAACGCCGCGACTTACATCATCGGCGAGATGCGCGACCCCGAGCGGAACCTGCCGCGGGCGATGCTGGCGGGAACGCTGATCGTGCTCATGCTGTACGTCGCGCTGAACGCGGTGTTCCTCTACACCGCGCCATCAGGCGAATTGGCCGGGCAGCTCGATGTCGCCCGCATCTCCGGCACCCACATCTTCGGCGAATTCGGTGGTCGCATCGTCGGCGCCATGATCTGTTTCGGTCTGATATCCTCGATCAGCGCGATGATGTGGATCGGCCCGCGCGTGATGATGACCATGGGCGAGGACATTCCGTCGTTGCGGATATTCGCGCGCAGATCGACCCGGGGTGCGCCGGCCTACGCCATCCTGTTCCAGCTCGCGGTCGCCAGCCTGATGCTGTTCACCCGCAGCTTCGAGAAGGTGCTCGACTTCATCCAGTTCAGCCTGTTGTTCTGCTCGTTCTTCACCGTGCTCGGCGTCATCAAGCTGCGCATCACCCGGCCCGATCTGCCGCGGCCCTACCGGGCCTGGGGATACCCGGTCACCCCCGTGGTTTTCCTGCTCATGACCGGCTTCATGATGTACTATCTTTTGACGGAACGGCCGGTGCAGTCGTTGCTGGGTGTCTTGATCATGATTTCGGGCCTGGTGATTTACGCTGTTTTTCGCAAGCGGGCCGGTCGCGGCGCCGCGTCCCCGAACCGCGAATAGCGATGCTTCAGCCCGTGAAAATGGCGGCGTTGGCTGCCGTCATGTTGCTCGCGGCAGCGCTGCCGGCGCGCGCCGCCGATACCGTCACCGCCGATGACACCGCGCGTTTCCTCGCGGGCATGGCACCTTCAGCGGACTCGCCGCTGACACCGTTGACGAGGGACCCTTCGTGGCAACGGCACGCCAAATTCTTCGATAACGCGTTCGGGCAGCTCGAGCAGCGCCAGCTTTCGAAAATCCGCAGCTGGACCGAGGCCAATCTGGCGGCGCCGCGACCGACCATGTTCTACATGTTCAGCGGTCCGGACTTTCTCTACGCGGACGTGTTCCATTCGAAGGCTTCGACCTACGTGCTGAGCGCGCTCGAGCCGGTCGGCTCGGTGCCTGACCTGACGCGATTGCCGCCGGGCGGCATCGGGGCCGCGCTGCACAGTGTCGAGCGCTCGCTCAGCTCCATCCTGAGCTTCAGCTTCTTCATCACCAAGCAGATGAAGACCGATCTGCAGGCCGGCAAGCTCTCCGGCACCTTGCCGATCCTCTATGTCTTCCTGGCGCGGTCGGGAAAAACCATTCGCGATGTCAGTCCGATCGCGCTCGACGACAAGGGGGCCGCGTATTTCGCCAACGAGAATCCGGGCCCCAACGCGACGCGTGGCGTCCGCATCCTGTTCGCCGGCAGCGATGGCGCCGAGAAGACGCTGTATTATTTCTCGACCGACCTGTCCAACAGCGGCGTCAGGGTCTCGGGCTTTCTGAAATTCTGCGCCACGCTGGCGCCCGGCAACAGCCTGCTCAAGAGCGCGTCCTATCTGCTGCATTCCGGCAACTTCACCACCGTTCGCGACTTCATCCTCGCCAACAGCGCCACCATCATTCAGGACGATTCCGGCGTGCCGCTCGCGTCTTACAATCGGAAGCAATGGCGGTTTTTCCCGTTCGGCCGCTATCTCGGTCCGATCGGCGAATTCCCCGGCCGGGAGCAGCCGGCCTATGCCGAGCTGTTCAGGCGCAGCCAGCCGATCGATTTCGGCATCGGCTATCGCTGGCGCACGCATGAAACCAACCTGCTGTTGTCGGTCAGGCTGCCCTCGGACGGTTCAGGCAGCGCCGACGCCGCGCCATCGGCCGAACCGCCGCCGCCGCCGCGCGTCCGGCGAGCGCCGCGGCCGCCGGCGGATGTCGGCGAGCAGCCGCGTGGTTTCCGATGGTTCTCGCGCTAGCCGAAGAGCTTCTTATGGCGCGTTGACGCCGCGCCAGCGTCCGTATCGCCACGGCAGGTACCAGTGCGCGCCCGGCGGCGCCGTCGCCGGCACGTTATCGATCCCCGAGGTTCCCCAGGGTTGGCAGCGCAGCATCCGCGCCAGCGTCATCCAGCCGCCGGCCCACAGCCCGAAACGCTCGATCGCCTCGTCGCCATAGACCGAACAGGTCGGCAGATGGCGGCAATTGTATCCGACCAGCAGCGAGAATGAATGCCGGTAAATCCAGATCAGCGCCCGGCCGAACCGGCGTGGCAGGCGCTGTACCTGTGCCGCACAGGCCGAACAATCCGCTGAATGCTTCATGGGCGATTGGCTTATCGATGAGCGATGGTTTGCCTGGTTCCCTTGCAGGGAACCCGGCCAGGAAGGCTACGGATTGCAATTGAGTCACACCGGGCAAAATACCGCACCTGATCCGTGGCGGCGCGGCAAATGTTAATAGACGCTTATGTGACGCGCAGTTAACTTTTTCACAACGCCGATGTGACGGAATCATTGGGCGTTGAAGTGGGGCCGTTACCACCGTCCGACAGTGGGCTTTGGGGGAAGGAACCAAATTGAGGCTCGTGAAGTCGCTCCGGATAGGCGGCTGGGCGCTCTGCGCCGCCGCCCTGTGTTTCGCACTGCCTGCCATCATGGCCGGGAGTGGCAGCCGGGCACATGCCGGAGTCAGCCTCGAAGAACGCAAACAGCCGATGAAGTTCAGCTGGGTTGCCTGCGAGCCGAATTGCCGCGGCTGGGTCAGCGCGGTCGGCATCGTCACCGCGAACAGTCCGAAAGACTTCGACGAGTTCGCGCGCGGACGCCAGCTCGCCGGCGCCACCATCGTGCTGGATTCCAGCGGTGGGTCGGTCAACGATTCAATTGCGCTCGGACGGCGCTGGCGCGCGCTCGGTGCGCTGACGACCGTCGGCACCAGCGTCCGGATCCGAACCGGGCAGGGCGAACGCGGCAGCGTCATGCCGGAAGCCTATTGCGAATCCATGTGCGTGTTTCTGCTGCTGGCCGGCAAGACACGTTACGTGCCTGACGGCGCGCATATCAGGGTGCATCAGATCTGGATGGGCGACCGCGCCGACGACCCCAGGGCGGCGAGCTACACCGCGCAGGACCTGATGATCGTGGAACGCGATATCGGCCGTCTCGCCAA
>JBKJUA010000274.1:0-3580 GCA_046590305.1 Bradyrhizobium sp. | reverse complement strand
AGATGAAAATCATCATAGGCGTAGCTGGCGAAGGTCAGCGGCGCGAGGCAGTCCGCCTTCACGGTGATGCCGATCTCCTCATGCAACTCGCGGATCAGGGTCGCTTCCGGGCGCTCGCCGCGCTCGAGCTTGCCGCCGGGAAATTCCCACAGGCCCGCCAGCGCCTTGCCTGGCGGGCGCTGCGCGATCAGCACGCGCTTGTCGGCATCGACCAGCGCGCAGGCGACCACGAGGGTGAGCTTGATGTCGGTCATGCGCGGCGGCTGCTTTTGGAAAGCCGGTTCGGCGATCTGCCGCTCCTTCGGAAAGGTTTCATTAACCAGCAATGTGCTTACCGCCAACCTGTTTATTTGCCTCGCTTTTGCGTGATCGGGATAAGCCGACCTTAATGCGCCGCCGCTAGATTTTGCGGGATTTTGAACCGGTCAGGCATCCTTCATGCGCAAACTCCTTGGCGAATTCGGCCGCTTTCGCAGTGACCGGTCCGGCAATATCGCCGTGATCTTTGCCCTCGCGCTGGTGCCGGTGCTGTCGGCGCTCGGCTGCGCCATCGATTACAGCCGGGCCACCAAGGTCAAAAGCAAACTGCAGTCGGCGGTCGATGCCGCCAGCGTCGGATCGGTCGCCCGCAAATCGCCGGGCTTCCTTGCCGCGGGTGCGATGACCACGGACGGCCCGATACCGGTCGGCGTGACCGACGCAAAGTCCATCTTCGACGGCAACATGTCGGGGGTAACCGGCTATACGCTCAACTCCGTGACGCCCGCCGTGTCCAAGACCGGCATGATCGTCACCTCGACCGTGACGTTCTCGGCCGAGGTCGACACGATGTTCCTCGGCGTCATGAACAAGAGCAAGATGACGGTGACCGGCAGCTCGACCTCCGTCTCCAAGATGCCGCAATACATCGATTTCTATCTGCTGATGGACAACTCGCCGTCGATGGGCGTGGGCGCGACCCCGGCCGACGTGGCGACGATGGTCAACAATACGTCGGACCAGTGCGCCTTCGCTTGTCACGATCTGAGCAATGCGAACAACTATTACAACAAGGCCAAGGCCCTCGGCGTGACGATGCGGGTCGACGTGCTGCGCACGGCGACCCAGCAGTTGATGGACACCGCGGCGGCCACGCAGACCTATACCAGCCAGTTCCGGATGGCGATCTACGACTTCGGCGGGTCGGTGAGCAGCGCGAGCTTGCGGGCGCTGTTTGCGCTGTCGTCGTCGCTGAGCAGCGCCAAGACCGCCGCCGGCAGCATCGACCTGATGACAGTCAGTAGCCACAGCGAATATCAGGGCACCCGGTACACCACACTATTTCCCGCGATCAACAGCGCGATCAGCAGCCCGGGAACCGGCACCTCCTCGTCGCCGCTGAAATACCTGTTCTTCGTCTCCGACGGCGTTGCCGACGAAAATAACAGCTCCTGTCTCAAACCCAAATCGGGGACATTGCGTTGCCAGTCGCCGATCAATCCGGCACTCTGCACGACGCTGAAGGATCGCGGCATCAAGATCGCGGTGTTGTACACCACCTATCTCGCGCTGCCGACCAACAGCTGGTACAACACCTGGCTTGCGCCGTTCAATGCCGGGCCATACGGGCCCTCGCCGAACAGCCAGATCGCGCAGAACATGGAAGCCTGCGCTTCGCCGGGCCTGTATTTCGAGGTCAGCCCGACCCAGGGCATTTCGGAAGCGATGACCGCCCTGTTCCAGCGAGCCGTCTCCGACGCCCGCATCGCGAGCTGAGGTTTTCCATGCGCCCGGTTACGACCGGTAGTCGCCGTTGATCGCGACATATTCCTTGGTGAGATCGCAGGTCAGCACGCGGTCGCGCCCCTTGCCGAGGCCGAGCGCGATCCTGATCTGGATCTTCGGGTTCTTCATCGCCGCGGACACTTCCGCCTCGTCATAGGACGGGTCGCGCGCGCCGCTCTTGGCGACGCGAATGCCGTTGAACGAGATCGACAGTCTGTCGCGGTTGGCGGGTTCGCCGGCCTTGCCGACCGCCATCACCACGCGGCCCCAATTGGCGTCCTCGCCGGCGATCGCGGTCTTCACCAGCGGCGAATTCGCCACCGACATCGCGATTTTTCGCGCGGATTTTTTCGTGGTGGCGCCCTCGACGATGATCTCGACCAGCTTGCGCGCGCCCTCGCCGTCGCGGGCAACCTGTTCGGCAAGATCGGCCAGCACGGCGCGGAAGGCTTTGCCAAACGCCTTCAGGCGCGGGTCGCCGGCCCGGCTGATCCTCGGCGCGCCATCCGCCGCGGCTGCGCCGGTGGCGAAGGCCAGCAAGGTATCGGACGTCGATGTGTCGCCGTCGATGGTGACGGCGTTGAACGTATCTTCCACGCCGCTCTTGAGCAGCGCTTGCAGTGCCCCCGCGCTGAGCGGCGCGTCGGTGAACACGAAGGCCAGCATGGTAGCCATGTCGGGGGCGATCATGCCCGCACCCTTGGCCATGCCGTTGATGGTCACCTTCGCCTTGCCGAGCTTGACGGTCGCGGTGGCGACCTTCGGAAAGGTGTCGGTGGTCATGATCGCTTTGGCGGCGTTCATCCAGTCGCCCGGCACGGCAGTCTCCGCCAGCGTGCCGAGCACGCCGTCGAATTTGGTCGCGTCGAGCGGCTCGCCGATCACGCCGGTCGAGGCGAGAAACACCTCATTGAGGCTGCATCCGGCCGCCTTGGCGGCAATCGAGGCCGTCAGCGAGGTTGACTGCCGCCCGGTCTTGCCGGTGAAGGCATTGGCGTTGCCGGAGTTCACCACCAGCGCGCGGGCAATCCCGCGGCCGAGCCTGGCCCGGCACCATTCCACCGGCGCCGACGGGCACTTCGATCTGGTGAAGACGCCGGCTACGGTGGTGCCCTTGTCCATCACCGCCAGCAGCACGTCGGTGCGGCCCTTGTACCGGATCCCCGCGGCAGCGGTCGCAAGCCTGACGCCCGCGATCGCAGGCATTTCGGGGACATCGGTGGGGGCGAGGGGGGATACGGCGGTGGACATGAGGTCTTCCGGCTATGAGGCGAGGGAAGCGCTCTGTATCACCTCTCCCCGCTGGCGGGGAGAGGGCGTGTGTTGTGTGACTCAATCTCTCGTCGTCCCTGGAAAGCAGGGACCCATAACCACCGGTGTCCGATGTGACAGAAGCTCTCGAACGCCCTGCCCAAAACGCCAGATCACGCGGTATGGGTCCCGGCGTTCGCCGGGACGACGTAAGAGCTTACTTCTTCGCCGGGGGCGCCATCTTGGCGTCGGCGGGTTTGGCGGCCTCCGGCTTGGCGGCCTCCGGCTTGGCCTCGGTCTTGGCGGCCTCTTCGGGCTTGTCGAGGCGCTCGACCTTGGCGGCTTCGCGCAGCTTCGCGACGTAATCGGCCTGCGCCTTGCGCGTCACATAGGTCTCGATCTGGGCCTTGACCTGTTCGAACCCCGGAGCTTGCCGGTTGCGCTTTTCCTCGACCTTGATGATGTGCCAGCCGAACTGCGACTTGACGGGATCGGAGATCTTGCCGGGCTCCAGCGTGAAGGCGACGGCGGAGAATTCCGGCACCATCTGGTCCTTGGTGAAGAA
>JBKJUA010000023.1:0-31146 GCA_046590305.1 Bradyrhizobium sp. | reverse complement strand
GGCTCGAACCTGGGACCCGATGATTAAGAGTCTCGACGTACATCACAGTTTTGCGGATGGCAGTCGGCAGCGGGACGACCCTGCCGGTATTCGCCGCGATGGCACAGTGGCCTGTTTTGGAATAGCGAGTCGCTTATTTCGGCCAGTACCCGCGGGGGGTACTGGCCTGCTTTAACCCTCGGTGGCCAGGGTGACTCCACACGGCTCATTGCATGCACTCGCCGATCTCGATCAGCCACTTGCCGCGAAGATGTTGAGAAACGTCCTTCCCCTCTCCGATTTCCGGCATATTGTCGGAAAAGAACTCGCCGCCGAGAACAGCGCATGCCGAGGACTTCATGGCACCCCTGCGGCCCTTCGAACACCGGCATGTAGTCGACCTTGCAACCCGGTTCGAATATCCGTGCCACCAGCGAGATCAAGAACATCTGTCCGATCGCCTGCGTATAAGAATTGAGTTCGGCGTCCAGTCTGGTCGTCATCCAGACGTTCGCGCGCCTCTGACCATCCCAAATGAGGCCTTTTAGTCTAGCCATTCCCCGATCGGGTGATAACTCCGCTCGCGCCCTCGCACGTTGACGGCATCGCGAACGATGTCGCGGCCAATCCTGCGGATTCCAACCTTCTGCAAGAATTCTGTGAGAACCGTGATGTCCTCGTCGCCGACTGGCCGAACATTAAACGGCGCCAGACGTTGTCCGACCTCGTGAGTCAGCATCACGCAACGTTGCATTTCATCGTATGCAAAAGCGTCGCTGATGTTCGCATCGCGCCGGAGAGCGACGAGTGCATTCGTAACGATCGGTAGGGCTTTGCATTCTCACTGATGAACTGCGACAGCCAGGTGTCTTTGATGGGGAGTTGAGCAACGACGTTCATCGCAGCACTCCACATAAAGCGCGTGCCGGCATCACTTCTCGAAGTATGTTGCCGATTAACGGTTATAAAAAATTTTCTCTCGCCACCGGGTGACAATCTGCAGACAACAAAAGCCAAAGAAGCCGCGGTCGAAGTTGCGACTACAGGGCCAGGTAGCGCTGGCGAATGTTATCGTTTGCTTTCAAGTCCCCGATCGTCGCCGTATAGACGATCTGGCCTTTGTCGATGACGGTCGCGTGGCTCGCCAGTCCAAGGCAGAAATGCATGTTCTGCTCGGCGATCAGCACCGTCGCCCCAGTGCCGCGCAATTGCCGCAACAATTCGCCGATCCGCTGCACGATGATCGGCGCGAGGCCTTCGCTGGGCTCGTCCAGCAACAGCAGCGCCGGGTTGCCCATCAGGGTGCGGGCGATCGCCAGCATCTGCTGTTCGCCACCCGACAGCCGGCCGGCAATCCGGTAGCGCAGCGGCTCCAGCAACGGAAATATGTCGTAGACGCGCTTGATCGGCCATTCATCCTGGCCTTCGGGACCTTTCTTGTGTCCGATCACCAGATTATCCTCAACGGTGTGCTCGGGGAATATCTGGCGGTCTTCCGGCACGAAGCCAAGGCCGGCGCGCGCGATGTGATGGGGCATCCAGCCGGTGACGTCGCGGCCGCGCAGCGTCACCTTTCCGCGCCGAGCCGGGGCCAGGCCCATGATCGCCTTCATGGTGGTCGACTTGCCCGCGCCGTTACGGCCAAGCAGCGCCATGGTCTCGCCGGGCCGCACCGAGAGGCCGACGCCGAACAGTATCTGGCTGGTGCCGTAATAGACATCGAGGCCTTCGACCTGAACGACCGGCTCCATGCTCATGTGGCCTCGGCGTGGTGTTCGGTGCCGAGATAGGCTTCGATCACGGCGGGATTCTGCCGGATCGCATCCGGGGTGCCGGTGGCGAGAATGCGGCCATAGCACAGCACCACGATCTCCGGCGCGATCTTGAAGACGATGTCCATGTCGTGCTCGATGAAGACGACCGTGATCTTCTCGCGCTCCCAGAGCTCCCGGACCTTGTCGATCATACGCCATCGCTCTTCGGTGCCCATGCCGGCAGTCGGCTCGTCGAGCAACAGCAGCTGCGGATCGAGCACCAATGCCAGTGCGATATCGAGCAGCTTCTGGTCGCCATGCGACAGTGTCGCCGCAATGCGGTTGCGCTTGTTGGCGAGGCCCAGGAGTTCCATGGCATATTCGGCGCGGCCGCGGGTTTCGGCGAGCGGAAAGCGCCGGTGCAGTATGCTGGCGCGGCGCTGAACGGCACCCACAGCCGCCAACATCGTTTCATGCACCGTGAGCGAGGGAAAGATGCTCGCAACCTGAAAGGCGCGGCCGATGCCGAGACGCGCGATGTCGGGCGGCGACCGTCCGGCCATATCAACGCCGTCGAGCAGGATGCGGCCGGTGTCGGGCTTCAGCGCGCCCGTGATCAGATTGAAAAACGTGCTCTTGCCGGCTCCGTTGGGGCCGATCACCGCGGTCAGCGAACCATCCGCGAAATTCAACGTGATGTCGTCGGCCGCCTTGACGCCGCCGAACGATTTGCAGAGGTTTTGGACTTCGAGCATGGCTAGACGTTCGCCTCTCGCAGGCCGCCATAGGTGCTCCATGAGGTGCCGGCCAGCCAACCGCAATCCACCGGCACGTTGGCCCCCGTCATCGCGGAGGCCGCATCGGACGCCAGAAAGGCTACCACACGGGCGATTTCGGCGGGATCTACCAGCCGACGCAGTGCCGCATTGGTCGTCAGTGCCGAGGCGTCGCGCTCGCCCCGGTCGATCGCGTTCTTCAGCGCCGGTGTCAGCGTGTAGCCGGGCGATACCGCATTGACGCGCACCGCGGACGGCCCCCATTCCGCGGCGAGGCACTCGGTAATGGCGATCACGGCCGCTTTGGCCGGCGCATAGGCATGCAGCGGCATCGAGCGCATGCCGGCAATCGACGCAATGTTGACGATGCTGCCGCGCTTGCGCGCGATCATGGCTTTCGCAAAGGCGACGCAAGCGACATAGGTGCCGCGCTGATCGACACGGACGACGTCGTCCCAGGCGGTCATGGGCAGATCGTGCGGTCGCAGCGGGACCTGGATGATACCTGCGCTGTTGACGAGAACATCGACCGCACCGCACTCCCGTTCGATCGCCAAAGCACAAGCCTCGACGGCCTGCTCGTCCCCGACGTCGACCGCATAGGCGCGGCCGCCGAATTCCGCCGCGATGGCTTGCGCCCTTACCATGTCACGGTCGGCCACCACGACCAGATCGCCAGCGCTCGCGAGTTCGCGGACGCAGGCCGCACCGATGCCGCTGGCGCCGCCGGTCACTACACTGACACGCCTGGCCAAACCATTCATCGCGCGCGCTCCTTGTCGCCTCGCCGGGCCTCGTACCATTCGACGGCGAAATCCATCAGCCCCTTGCGCAGGCCAATGGCGAAAAACAGGATGACGATGCCGAGCACGATTCCATAATGCTCGGTCAGGCGCGTGACGGTGTCGTTGAGGGTCAACAGCAGCACGGTGCCGACCATCGGGCCGAGGAAAGTGGTGACGCCGCCCAGCAGATTGATGAAGATGCCCTCGCCCGATATCGTCCAATAGGCGAATTCGGGATAGGCGCCCGACACGAACAGGCACATGATGATGCCGCCGGTGGAGGCAAACAGCGACGACAGCACGAAGATAGTCAATTTGGCGCGCCAGACGTCGATACCGATGAAACTGGCCCGGCTGGCATTGTCGCGGATCATGCGCAAGGTGTAGCCGAAGGGCGATTGCGCGATCTGACGCATCAGCAGCAGTCCTATCACCAACAGCGCGCAACTCATGATGTACAGATGAACATGGTTGGTCGGATCGATGCCGAAGAACTTCGGGCGCGGAACGCCGCCGCGCAGACCCTGATCGCCGCCGGTCAGCGAAACCCACGACAGGATGATGCTGTGGATCAGCATCTGAAACGCCAGCGTGACAAAGGCGAAGTAGATCTCCTTCAGCCGCACGCAGATGGCGCCGATGGCGGTCGCAACGACGGCCGTGAGCACGAGCGTGCCGAGAAAGGCAACCGGGACCGGCACGCCGGTGCGCTGCATGATCAGGCCGAAGCCGTAGGCGCCGAGCCCAAAGAACATGCCGTGCCCGAATGAGATCATGCCGGTATAGCCGATCAACAAGTTGAGCGAGGTGGCGAACAGGCCGAACGCCGCGCAGCGGATTACGAAATCGAGCAGCGCCTTGCTGCTGAACAGGAACGGCAGGCTCGCCAGCACGGCAAAGGCGGCGATCGCGATCACCAGGTCGATATAGCGCAGACGACGCTTCGTTTTCACCTCGATCGGCGGCGCGTTCAAACCTTCGCCACGTTCGGCCTGCAGTTCGGTCGTCATGCCACTTCCTTGCCGAACAGGCCGGTGGGTCGGGCGACCAGCACGATCACCATGAACAAATACATCAGGCCTTCGGTAAACAGCGGGAAGCCGAGCGACCCAAACGACCGGATCAGGCCGATCAGCAGCGCGCCGATCAACGCTCCGAGGATCGAACCCATGCCGCCGATCACGGTGACAATGAAGGATTCGATCAGGACGGAAAATCCCATGCCCGGCGTCAGCGACCGCACCGGCGCGGCAAGCGCGCCGGCGAGGCCGGCCAGCATGCCGCCCAGCGCAAACACCCCGCCATAGATCAGCCCGGTGTTGATGCCCAGAGCCGACACCATGCCCGGATTATGCGCGGCGGCCCTGATCACCTTGCCGACCCTGGTGCGGGCAAGGCCGAGCCCGAGCACGGCGGCGACTGCGAGCGCCACCCCGATCAGCAGCAGATAGTACGGCGGCACCACGCCGCCAGCGATAAACAGCGGCGGGATCTGGAAGGCGGTGGGCATTCCCATCGAGCGGAATTCCGGCCCCCACACGATCTTCACCACGTCGTCGAAAATCAGAACGAAGGCATAGCAGACCAGAAGCTGCATCAGCACGTCGTTGCCGTAGACCCGGCTCATGAAGACGCGCTCGAAGACGAGGCCAAGGATCGCGGTGCCGGCAGCGCCACACAGCATCGCCAGTACGAAACTGCCGCTGAGCTGATAGGCTGTCATTGCGAAATAGGCGCCGAACATGTAGAAGGCGCCGTGGCTGAAATTCACCACCTTGAGCACGCCGAAGATCAGCGTCAGCCCGACCGCCACCAGAAACAGCAGCATTCCGATGATGAGGCCGCTGGTGGTTTGCGTCACCAGGCAGGCGGCGCTGGCGAGACAACCGGTGAGCGCGTCGATATCCAAGGAAATTTTCCGTTATGGCTGGCCGGATTGGGTCAACGACCTTCGATGGAGCGCGGAGGCCGCGATGCAGCCTCCGGCTCTTCGAGCCCGTCAGGTGTAGCCCTTGGTCTTCTTCCATTCGGCTTCGAGTGCCAAAATCTGCTTCCAGTCGCCGCTCTTCACTTCGGGAACATAGGGCTCGCCGGGAATCGTGGTGCCCCAGCCGATGGCGTAGCCGATCAGAGTATGATCCTCGGCCCGCATCGTCACCGTGCCGTCGGCTCCGAACGGCGACTTGATGGTCAGGCCCTTCATCGCCTCCGCCAGTTTCTTGCCGTCTGCGGAGTTGGCCTTTTTCGAGGCTGCCGCAATCAGCATCATCGCAGTTGCGTTCTCCCACGACCAGTTGGTCGGGTATTCGTTGAACTTCGCCTTGTAGGCATCGCCCCAAGCGGCGTTTTCCGCCGTCGCCGGATAGGTCTTGATGTAGCGATTGCCGGAATGAATGCCCTTCGGCAGATTTTTGACCACGGTCAGCGCGGTATAGTCGGCCATGTTGACCGCAAATACTTCCATCTGAGTGAACAGCGCGTAGATGTTGGCCTGGTCGATGTAGGAAGTGAGATCACCGCCCCACAGCGCCGAATACAGCGCCTGCGGCTTGGCCTGCAGGATCTTGGTCACGACCTCGGTATAATCGGGTTGGAACAGCTTTGGCCAGGCGTCGCTGATGACTTCGACATCGGGCGCAAACTTCTTGAGGTAATAAACGAACTCGCCGGTGGTGTCGCGGCCGTAGGCGTAGTCCGGCGAACAGGTCGCCCACTTCTTCAACCCCTTTGCCTTGGCGATGGCAGCGGCATAGCCGCCGCCGACGATGGAATCGTGCACCCCCTGCCGCGCGGTGCGGAAGGCGTTCGGGATATGCTGCTTCGGATCGGCGGTCAGCGACGAGGTTTCAGAGTTGGTGTGGATGCAGAAAACCCCAAGGTCGCGCGCGACTTCGTGCACGGCGAACGCGCCCGAGGAAGCTTCCGCGTCGATTAGAATTTCGCAGCCATCTGTGTTGACGAGTTCGCGCGCTACGCGGGCCGCTTCCTGCGGCTGCCCCTTGGAGTCGCGAATTACCATTTCAATTGGGCGGCCGGCCAATCCCCCGGCGGCGTTGACCTTGTCGACCTCAATCATGATGCCGTTACGCGACGAGGTTCCGAGTTGCGCGACGCGGCCTGACAGGATGGTCGGCATTCCAACCTTGATGGTCTTGGCCTGTGCACCTGCCACCCATGGTGACGCGAACGTCACCCCGGTGCCGCCCATCAGCGCCAACGCCGAACGCCGGCTGATGCCGGATTTGCGGGATTTCGTCATTATTCCCTCCTCGTTGGGTTTGCGTCTTCTCAATCCCTGGCGGGGATCTGCTGTCCCCATGGGATCAGAATTTCAGAGAAAACGGGATGACGTCAAGGCATAAATGAATTACGAGTCATAATTCATCAGAAACTTTTGGGCAGTTCCGGGCGTCTTATGATCAATTTGTCGAGCTTCACCGCATTTCACGCCCGGCGCACGCCGGAGCGCTGTGCGCTGAAATACCGTGGCGAAGAGATCAGCTACGCCGCTTTCGACGGACGGATTCGGATTGTCGGCGGATGGCTTGCCTCGCGCGGGATCGGCGCGGATGACGTGATCGCGGTACTGATGAAGAACAGCGCCGCGTTTCTGGATATCGCCTTCGCGGCGAGCCACATCGGCGCAGTCTTTCTTCCGATCAACTTCCGGCTGGCGTCCGACGAAATCGCCTACATCGTCGAGAACGCAGGTGCGCGCGTCCTGATCGCCGACGAGGAGTTCGGCACCAACGCGGCAGGACCCGCACCCGTCGTCCTGGTCGATGAGGCGGCGCAGGCCGACGCCACCCGGCTTGCACCTAACGCCACGCCGGCAACGGCACATCCCCGGCTTCCCTCGGATCTGATGCGGCTGATGTACACCTCCGGCACTACCGACCGGCCCAAGGGCGTAATGCTGAGCTACGAGAATTTCTACTGGAAATCGGCGGACCAGGTGCTGGTGCTGGGCCTTGACCGCAACACAAGGCTACTGGTGGCCGGCCCGCTCTATCATGTGGGAGCGCTCGATCTGCCGGGCATTGCCGTGCTGTGGCAGGGCGGCATGCTGTCCATTCAGCGCGATTTCGACGCCGCGCAGTGCCTGGCCGCGATTGAGGCGGACCTGCTCAATGCGGCGTGGCTGGCACCGGTCATGACAACCTCGATCCTCAACTGCCCCGATCGCGAACGGCATGACGTCTCCAGCCTGCGCTGGGCGATCGGCGGCGGCGAGAAAACGCCGGAGGCGCGCATTCGCGCCTTCTCGCAATATTTCACCAATGCCCGTTACATCGACGCCTACGGACTGACCGAAACCGTCGGTGGCGATACTTTCATGGAGCCCGGCCGCGAGATCGAAAGAATCGGGTCGACTGGCCGCCCGGTCGCCCATGTCGAGATCGAAATCCGCGACGAGACGGGCAATCGCCTCGCCCCCGGCGTAAATGGCGAAATCTGTCTGCGCGGCCCAAAGGTCACGCGCGGGTATTGGAAGGATCCCGGAAAGACCGCGGCCGCATTCTTCGGCGACTGGTTTCGCAGCGGCGACATCGGTTACCTCGACGACGACGGCTTTCTCTATCTCACCGACCGCAAGAAGGACATGATCATTTCAGGTGGTGAGAATATCGCATCGTCCGAAGTCGAGCGGGTCATTTATGAATTGCGGCAGGTGCGCGAGGTCGCTGTCATCGGCTTGCCCGATGAGCGCTGGGGCGAACGCCCGGTTGCGGTTGTGGTGCTTGCGGATGATGCGGCACTGGAACTGTCCGACCTGATTGATCATTGCCGCCGACACCTCGCCGCGTTCAAGGTGCCGAAACAACTCATCATTCGCGACAGCCTGCCGCGCAACCCATCGGGCAAAGTGCTCAAGCGCGTGCTGCGCGCCGAACTCGAGGCCAGCGCATGACGCAAACATCTGCAATCGCAACCGTGGCTGCGAAGCTTAATCGGGCTGAGCGAAACGCGTGGACAAAGCGCAAGATTTTCGACGCCGCGACCACGGTCGTGGGCAGGTTCGGCTACGCGGAAGCGTCCGTGGCCCGAATTACCGAGCAAGCGGGCGTCGCACAGGGTACGTTCTACAATCATTTCGAGAATCGGCAGGAACTGCTGGATCAACTTCTGCCGAAAATCGGAATGGACCTGGTGAGGTTCATCCGCGATCGGACCGGCACGGCTGACGCGGCGAGACAAGAGATCCAGCGGTTTGGCGCCTTCTTCGACTTCATCCTCGAAGTCCCGGAATTCCTGCGCATTCTCAACGAGGCCGAGGTCTTCGCACCGGTCGGCTACCAGCAGCACCTCGACAACATTTCGACGGCCTATGTCCGAATCCTGCGGCGGGCGCGTCATGCCGGCGCGATCGAGGACTTCAGCGACGATGAATTCGAGGCCGTCGTTCACATGTTCATGGGCGCGCGGGGCTACCTCAGCCGGCGGTACTCCTACGCCAACGGCGCCGTGACTGCGGTTCCAGATCATGTCATCTCGGCCTACGAGAAGCTGATTACGCGCGGCCTGTTCGGGCCGCGCGGCGCGGACAATCAGCCATGACCGCCACGGACGCGTAGGGCCGGCAAGTCGGGAAACGAGACCATGAATATTGAAACGCCACGCAAGAAACAGGATCTGTCGTCGGCCATCGCCGAGGGCGATATCCGCGTCCTGCTGATGGTACTGGTTCACATGACCGGCGACATGAAATGGCTAGCCCCGCCCTACACGCCCAGGCGCGACATCCGCCTGATCCCCGATCCCCAGGCCGGGCTGCCCAGGGAGATCCAGGACGAAATCCGCGCCGCCGTCCTCGAACTGTTCGCCAACGGCGAGCCCGAGCCCGCGATCACCGATCCCGGCGACGAAATGATGCTGAGAATGATGCGCGCCGGCCTCGGTGAGAACGTCGCGCCGGAATATGCGCCGCTGATGCGCGAGGAAATGGGATTCGTTCCGCGCGACGCACGCTGGAAGTCGCCACCGTCCGCCGATTGGCTGCGGCAGGATCACGTGCTGATTGTCGGCGCCGGCGTCTGCGCCATCGCCCTCGGGGTCGGGCTCGGCCGACTGGGTATCCCCTATACGATCGTCGAGAAGAACGCCGAACTCGGCGGCACTTGGTACATCAACCGGTACCCCGGCTGCGGTGTCGACACGCCAAACCACTCCTACTCGTTCTCCTTCGGCGCACGCAATCAATGGACCCGTTACTTCGCGCAGCGCGAGGAATTACTCGACTATCTCAAGAAGGTCGCACTTGAACAGGACGTGCGCAGCCATATCCGCTTCAACACGAAACTGACGTCATCGCGGTGGGACGAGACCCGGCGGCGCTGGATTTCGACCCTGGAGACCGGCAACGGCGCCGAAACTTTCGAATCCGCCGTGCTCGTCAGTGCGATCGGCCAGCTCAACGACCCGTCACGCGCCCGTTTCAAGGGCGAAGAAGATTTCGCCGGAACGATATTCCACTCCGCACTGTGGAGCGACGACGTCAAGGTCGACGGCAAGCATGTCGCCGTGATCGGCACCGGCGCCACCGCGATGCAGCTGGTGCCTTCGATCGCCGACCGCGTCGCCTCGGTCACCGTCTACCAGCGTTCCGCGCAATGGTCGCGCCCGGTCGCGGGCTATTCCGAGCCCATCAGCGAAGGCGCCCGATGGCTGCTCGCGCATTTGCCGTTCTACGTGCAATGGTACCGCTTCAACATGTTCTGGCGTTACGGCGACGGCCTGCTGCCGTTCCTGCGCAAGGATCCGGACTGGCCTCACCCCGAACGCGCCGTCAACAAGGGCAACGACCGGCATCGCGAGGAGCTTACGAGCTTCATCCGGTCGGAACTGAGGGACCGCCCGGACCTGATCGAGAAATGCGTGCCGACCTATCCGCCCTACGGCAAGCGCATCCTGCTCGACAACGGCTGGTTTCGGACGCTGACCAGGCCAAACGTCGAACTGGTCGCCGACCCGATCGACCATTTTGCGCGCGACGGGATCGTTGCGGCGGACGGCCAAATGCGGCCGGCCGACATCATCGTCGTCTCCACCGGCTTCAAGGTCACGGAGATGGCGGCGCGGCTGAACATTACCGGGCGTGACGGCAGGAATCTGGCCGATGTCTGGGCCGGCGACAATCCGACCGCCTATCTCGGCCTCACGGTGCCGGACTTTCCGAATTTCTTCTGCATGCTCGGCCCGAATTCCGGCCCGGCGCACGGCGGTAGCGTGATTTTCCAGTCGGAATGTCAGAGCCGCTACATCACGGCGTGTCTCGTCGAGATGATCGAGCACGGCATCGCGGCCATCGACGTTCGCCAGGAGGTTCATGACCGCTACGTCCGCGAGGTCGATCGCGAGCACGAGCAGATGATCTGGACCCATCCGGGAATGACGACCTATTACCGCAACAGCCGCGGCCGGGTGTTTTCCGCGATGCCATGGCGATTCGTGGATTATTGGAAAATGACCCACGATCCCGACCTCAGCCTGTATCGCCAGACCCCTGCCTGACGCGGTCAGCGAAGGTCCAGACGATCTCCATCTAGCAGGCGCAAAATGAATCACCCGGGGACAGCAAACGACAAGGTGCCGCTTTCGCCGGCCTACGTGGCCGAAGGCACCTATCCGGCCGATATCTGCGTGCTGCGCTATGCACTGCAAAGAAATGCCACCGCCGAACCGAACGATGTCTTCGCGGCCTTCGAGGGCGGCGAGCGCTGGACGTTTGCGCAAACCCTCCGGCTGGTTGAAAGCCTCTCCGGCAATCTCCATGAACTCGGCGTCCGCCAGGGCGACCACGTGGTTCTGGTGCTGCCGACATCGCCGCTGGCGCTGCGGGCGATGTTCGCCATCAACTTTCTCGGCGCGGTCTACGTTCCGGTCAATCCGGCCCTGAAGGGTTCGTCGCTGGAGCATGTCCTGCACAATGCCGGCGCGGCCTTCGCCATCGTCCATGACAGCGTGCTCGACCGCGTCCTTGCCGCGGCGCCCGACGGCCTCACCACGATTGTCCGTTCGTCGGAACAGACCGCGCCGGCACCGCCCGCGGGCATCACGATCCACGGCGTCTCGGTGCTGACCAGACCCGCGGCGCCGCCGCCGGCCCCGCCCAGACCGATCCGGCCGTTCGATCTGCAGTCGATCATCTACACGTCGGGAACCACGGGCCGGTCGAAGGGCGTGTTGTCGTCCTACATGCACGCCTATTCCTGTGTCGGACCCGATGCCTGGAACTGCCTCACCGCCGACGACCGGCAATTGCTGCACATGCCGATCTTCCATATCGGCGGCGCGTTTATTGCCACAGTGGCGCTGTGCGTCGGAAGTTCGATCGCGGTGGTGAGCCATTTTCGCACCGAAGCGTTTTGGGACCAGATCCGGGAGCTGCAAGTCACCTCCGCCTTCCTGCTCGGCGCAATGACGACCTTCCTGCTCAAGCAGGCGCCCCACCCGCGGGATCGCGACCACAATCTGCGCATGGTGTTCATCGTTCCGCTCGGCCAGAGTGGCCCCGCATTTCGCGAGCGCTTCGGGGTCGACGTGTTCACGCTATTCAACATGACCGAAATCTGCACGCCGTTGATCTCCGGCGCCAACCCGGCCAAGGACAGCATCTGCGGCCGACCGCGCGCGGGCGTCGAAGTCCGGCTGGTGGATGAAAACGACTGCAGCGTGGGAAACGGCGAAGTCGGCCAGTTGATCCTCCGCACCGATGCGCCCTGGGCGATGAATCACGGGTACAATAACAACCCGCAGGCCACCGCCGACGCCTGGCGCAACGGCTGGTTCCACACCGGCGACGCCTTCATCCGCGACGCCGACGGCGACTACCGCTTCGTCGACCGGCTGAAGGACGCCATCCGCCGCCGCGGCGAGAACATTTCGTCTTATGAGATCGAGGTGGAATTGCTTAGCCACCCCTTGATTCGCGAAGCCGCGGCGATACCGGTGCCCAGCGAATTCTCCGAGGATGAGGTGCTGGTGGTGCTGGCGCCCGCCGCCGGCGCATCGCTGGACCCGGAGGAAATCATCCGCCATCTGCTGCCGCGGATGGCGCATCACATGGTGCCGCGCTTTATCCGCATCATCGACGAGTTACCCAAGACCCCGACCGCCAAGGTGGAAAAACACGTTCTGCGGGCCGAAGGCATCACCGCCGATACATGGGACCGGGAGCGCACCGGCATGTCGGTCCACCGCGAAAAGATCTGATTGACGAAGCAGGAGCCGCGATGACACGACCGCGCGTACGCGTCTATACCGACTACAAGAGCCCCTACGCTTTCGTCGCCAACAAGCGGCTGTTCGAACTGGAGGAGCAGCACGGCGTCGAGCTGGAGTGGCTGCCCTATACCTTGCGCGTTGCCGAATTCATGGGGACAGTGGAGCAGCGCACGCCGCATTTCTGGCGCAAGGTGCGTTACGCCTACATGGACGCGCGGCGGTACGCCAACGCGCAGGGGCTGACCATGAAGGGGCCGCGCCGAATCTACGACGCCTTCTACGCCAGCGCCGGCATGCTGTTCGTGCAACGCCACGGCTTGTTCCGCCTCTATCACGACACGGTGTTCCGGCGCTTCTGGAGCCACGAGCTCGAAATCGACGAACTCGCCGAAATATCGGGCGTGATCGCTTCGATCGGGGGATCGGCAAGGGATTTCGAGGACTATGTCAATGGTCTGGCGCGCCGGGAGCATGACCGCATCATCGATGAGGCCGAAGCGATCGGCGTATTCGGCGTACCCACCATGGTGTTCAATGGAGAGCTGTTCTGGGGCGGCGATCGCATCGACATGTTGATCGAACGCATCAAGAACCCGGATTCGGTCGCAGCCGCACTGGGAAGCCGGCACCGGACATGAAGGCCTCCTCCGCAATCCGCCCGGCTTGACGCCGCTATCTCGCGATCAGGTGCTCCCAGCAGCCCGTCCGCTCCAGGAGCGGCCTCAACGCGGTTCGATCTTCCGCATCCAGCGCGGCAAATTTGTCGCGCAGCAAGCCTAGGCATTTGACCTGGTACTTGAACGGAGAAAGCGCATAGGACAGCCCCCAGACATTGATCTCCAGGCGCTCCGTGCCGCTCGCGAAGGCTTGCGCATTGGCCGCAAGAAACGGCAGATAGAGTTCGCCGGCAATCCCGAGCAACGCCTCGCTCATTCCAGACAGCGCCTGCTCGCGCGGATACCACGTCCCGTCCACACCGGACGCGTCATCCAGCCGCCGTACCCAATGATCGGTGAAAGGCGCTTCCTGCCGCATGATCCGCATCGGCGTCGGATCGGTCGCGAGCTCGCTGAGCTGACCGAACCAGGCAAAATCCGCCAGCGACGGCCGGCTTCCGAACAGATACTTCGACATGCCGACATGCGGTTCGAACGCCGCCAGAATGCGACGGTAGCTTGCTTCCAGCAGAGGCTTGTTCTCGGCCGTGGCGCCCAGAATCGGCATGCGGGAAATCTGCCTGCGGCGAAAATGCTCGACTTCCTCGGCACTGCCGGGCGCCGCGTCCGACGTCGACCATTCCTCGGCCGCCCATCGCGAGACATAGGCCTGATCTTCCGCATCCCACCACCGATACAGAAATAGCGGCTTTACGGCCCATTCGTCGGCCAAGTCTTCCAGAAGGAAGCACACGAATGCGGCAGCCTTGTCTTCCGGAATGACGGAGCGATGCGAATGCCGGGCCTCCAGATCATAAGCCAGCGTCGTGGTTTCGCCGTGAAAGGCCCCGTCCGGGTATTGAAGAACCGGGATCAAGTTCGGACGCAGGTGCTCGGTCTGCTTCCGCAGCGCTCGGGTCATGATGACCCAATCGAATGGAATCCGTCGATAACGCAACAGCGCCCGCAGCTTGATCGCATAGGGAGAGGCGGTGGAGCCAATCAGCCGATAGCGCTTATCCACGTCCGGTGCTCCAGCTCATTGTTTTGGACAATCCGCACATTGGTTCGACACGTTCAGAGCATCAGTTCTCTTCAATTATTACCTCTTTGCACGGGGTACAGTACTCGACCGCCTCGATGACATTCAAGGATTCGTCAACTAAGCGTTATCTTCGAGCGCTTGAAGTCGGGCGAGATCGTCGACGAGGCAAGCTTCGTCGTGATCGGACAGCTTCCCTCCTTTGCTCGCCGCCATCATGGTGTCGGCGAGATCGCCGCTACGCATCCCGACCAGTCGCTGGCGGGCCTTGTCCAAGTTCAGCGGCGCAACGTTGCTCCCCTCGCGATAGGCCTTCGCCTCGCTCTTGGCACGCTCGAACTTCATCCTCGCGGCACGCGTCTTTGCACTTTCGATCGCGGAATCAACGCGTGCGACCGCCTTATCGAGATCATCCCCCTCTTCGGCGAATTCCTCCCGCAGGGCCTTCTCGGATACCTCGAGAATGCTGTCGTCGATCGCCTTACTGATCTTGGAGAGCCACTCGCTATAGCTTGGCACCTTGCTCATAGCTGCCATCCCTTCGGAAAGTGTTTGGCCGCGATCCGCGGCCCCACCGGCTGACATCGTAGACCAGGATGTGACCAAAATCCGCCTGACCCGAATTGACGTCGTCGATCAACTGGAGAAGACCGGCCCGACCCTTGATTCTCAGCCCGCTGCGTCCCTTGTCCACGTAAGTTCGGGCGATAGTCAGACTGTTTTCCTGCGCAAATGCTGCGATAGCCGCGGCCTGGTTTTGGATTGAATCGTCGCACAGAACCATCTCTGCTGTCATCGCCGGCCTGTTGCTCGGATTGGCGGTCTCGTTCAGGCTTCCAAATCTCCTGCTTTCGGCCGGCTACTTCATAGTCCTACTGGCGCTGGCCACACGATCGAAACAGTCGGATGACATTGTGCGGTTGGTTTCGTTCGGAGCCGCATTCTTGGTGGGGCTGGCGCCAATGCTGGTTTCCAATGCCATTAACGCCGGAAGCATTCTGGCAACAACCTTCAGCTCGATCGACGCGACGCCGCCGGATTTTAGCCTTAGCATCGCCCGACAGTACTTCAGCTATATGCAAGGCGCGCTGATTCTGTTGATCGCAACCTGGTCCATTGTCGCTCTCGTCACTAACGGCAAAAAGACGGCTGCCTCGATCGTCGCTGTCAACATCATCCTAAACCTCGTTTTTTTTCTCACTCACTCGATCGCTACGCCCTATTATTTGATGCCCTTGGCGCTGCTATCCATGTGGACGCTGTTATTTTCTTTCTCGAATGATCCGAGCGAGTCCGCAATTCCGCCCAGCCGAATGGCCTTTGCGAGCCCTGTCAAGGCGAGCACCCGTCGGGAGTAGGCGATCGAGACATGGCAGTCCCAACATCCTTGAAGTGTGCCGGTCATAGTTTTTAACTTGCGAGGTTCCCACCGACAGGCGGGAGCCATAAACTCACGATGGTTCAGTGCTCCGGCTGCGGAACACCGCTTAGTGTCCTGGATTCCGCCTCGCCGCTTGTGCTGGATGCCCTGAAGAGCCAGATCGCGGCCCACAGATGATAAAACTAACTCGAATCGCCAAAGCACTGGCGAACTGATCGCCGGCGCGTAGCCGGTTTTAGCTAGAAGTGAGAGAACACAAAATGTCGGCCGAAACGATCGAAAAACTGATCACGGATGCCGTTCATACGGCCTTCGTCAAATGCCCCGAGGGCAATGGCGGTCCAAATCTGGATTATGAATGGATACTGCCCGAGCAGGGCGCGCATATCACTAAAGCTATACTCAAGGACCTAGAGGCCAGCGGATACCAGATTGTGAAGAAGATTTAGCCGCCGCATTATTCGCGAATGCGATGTTATGGAACGTCGATGCCCGCTGTGGGTCTGGACACGACCAGCGACATTGCACAGAAAAAGTCTTGCGCGGCAGTAGACCCGGCAGAATTGACGGCGATCCGGATTGCATGCGCCGCCGGCGACACCCGAACAAGCCTGTTCTCACCCCTTGCGGAAGCGCTATAAACTCATCGTCGAATAAGGTTGGCGCGATGATCAGCCGTAGCGAGGGACCGACTTGGGCACAAGCTCGGCAAAAAAGTGGGAAACACACGATGAAGCTGGTCAATTTCGATGATTTCAAGCTGGGCGTGCTGAAGGGCGATGCCGTGGTCGATGTCAGCGCCGCGGTCAAGGACATCCCGCATAGCGGCCCAGGCGATCTGATGAACGGCCTGATCGAGCATTGGGACACCTACAAGACGCGGCTCGAAACAGCGGCGGCGTCCGGCGTCGGTGTACCGGTCTCTGGCGTACGCATCCGCCCGCCGACGCCGGGTCCGCGCACCATCGACTGCATGGCGGTCAACTACATGGAAGACGGCACACGCAGCGCGCCGGCGCCGATCAACGCTTTTCACAAGTCACCGAGCGCCATCATCGGACATGGCGACACCATGGTGCTGCCGGATGTGCCGGCCGCCTGCTTCGAGGGCGAGGCTGAGATCGCGGTCGTCATCGGCAAGAGGTGCAGCCATGTCAGCGAAGCGGAGGCAATGGACTACGTCTTCGGCTACATGAACTTCATTGATGGTTCGGCGCGGGGCCTGGGACCCCCGGCAAACGTGTTTTTCCAAATGAAAAGCCGTGACACATTCGCGCCGATCGGTCCCTATCTCGTCACCGCTGACGAGATCAAGGATCCGCTCAAGCTGCAAATCAGGCTGTGGAACAATGGCGTGCTGATGCAGGATTTCAATACCGACGATATGGGCCACAAGATCGGCAAGTGCATCGCGTGGCTGTCATCAATTCATACGCTACTACCTGGCGACATCGTCGCCACAGGCACCAATCACCGGGGTCTCAATCCATTCATGGACGGCGACACGATTGAGCTGGAAGCCGAAGGCCTTGGCCGGTTGACCTTTGGCATCAAGGACGATCTCAAGCGCAGCTGGGCGCGCAAGACCCGCCTTCAGATGCACGAAGAGGCCAAGGAGAAGACTCCAGGCCTTTACCCGGACCTCACGCCGCAGCTTTCGGGCAAATACGCGAAGTAACGGCTGCTTGCATCTTAACTCCCCCGCCGCCAGCCGACGAAAGCCCACTCGGTAAACCTCTGTCCGATGTCAGGTTGGTTAATATCGGTAATCAAGCGATAGGATTGGCGCGTCCATTCAAGTGTCAGTGCCGTGATTCGCAAACGACGCGTTCTGGAATTTTACCAACATGCACTGCAGCGAGACTAGCCTCCGAGCTCGGCTTCGTTCTTGCGTGTTAGCAGGCCTGTCGTTGTTAAGATTTCGTTTAGTTCTAAGCATGATCATCTTGGTCGAAGAAGGTCACAATCATGCAGTTCCAGCCACCAAGTAGCTTTGGAAATATTGGGTCGGTTGGAGACGTGACCAGCAACCAGCCGCCGTCCCCGCCTGCGAGCATGGATTCTTCGCACTACCACGGTCCCGTTCGAGAAGAGGCTTTGCAACTACTGAACTCTGGCCGAGATCGGGCGCGCGCTATTTGGTTTGCTGCGGGTGCACTGGTGATGGGGTTTGGATTGGGATGGGCTGGCAGCTCAAGTTGGTACGGCTCTTCAACGGTCGTGGCCACGAACCCAATAGCTCAGAAAGATACGTCCTATCGTCGACCCGAAATGAAGTCAGCGAATAAAATCGAGAGTGCTCGAAAGCAAACGACGCTCGGTAATGGGACGAACAATTCTCCCAAACCTCAGGGTTTATCGAACACCGCGGTACCGCGCCCAGATAGGGAAAGCTCAAGAACGGCAGCTGCGGCTTTCCCACCAGATATTAGTCTGCCCACCGGCTCGATTGCGGTTCGTGAGCCTATTCTGCCAGCGCCGGAGACACGGCCGACTACAATTGTGGGCTGGACAATTCGTGATGTTCGAGGTGGAACGGTTGTTCTCGAAGGGCCCGATGGCATCCGGACGGCAGTAGCTGGGGACACGGTGCCAGGAGTTGGACGCATCGATTCGATCGTGCGTTGGGGCAACCGCTGGATCGTTGCCACGGCCAATGGGCTGATCGCGACGCCCTAGTCACGACCCAAGCTGAAACTTGAAATGCTTGGCTCCCGCCTGGAGTATAGGGAACACACTCACCAGAACTTTTAGCCCCGATACCGCAAGCCATTGTTCGTTTGGTCAGAAAGCTTGATAAACCCAAGAAGGCAAACTTGCCTCAACTTATTCTAAGATTGCATGCATATTTGACACAAACTTCGGTTGTTCTGCTTCGTGCTTACTGCTTTAGTAGCATCACTCCGTTCACTCGCGATATTATGAGAAATTGTTTCCGGCAGATGCCGAATTAAACGAGGGAACGGTACGAGGGTTTTGCGCTACGCGGTCATGCTGGGGAGGCCTCATGCGCCGGGAGCCTTGGATTCATTTCTGTGGACCGAGGGACCTTGTGGCGAGGCAAGCCATCCTTGACAGTCTGTCGAGCCACGGTGTCGTCACCCGATCGCTTGATATCAACGCACCGTCGGACGAAGGTATCGTCTGTTTTTCCAGCATCGATGACGATCTGTACGAGTTGGTGCGCGAACTCAGCCACAACCGGGACAAGCGCGTGTTGGCGGTGCCGGTCGCGGGCGCGCAACTGGACAGTGCGAAGGCCTGGCGCCTCATGCTCGCTGGCGCGTCGGACGTTTTTCGCTGGTCATCGGCATCCGAAATGGCCGAGCGGGTCAAGGCGCGCTTCGACCGCTGGCGCGATGTCGATGAGTTGCTGCAGTCGCCGACCATTCAGAAGAACCTAATCGGCGGCAGCCCGGCATGGCGATCCGTCATGCGACAAATTGTCGAGGTCGCGCGGTTCACCAACGCCGCAGTGCTCCTGATCGGGGAAAGCGGTACCGGCAAGGAACTGATCGGGCGGCTGGTCCACGAGCTCGACCCGAAGGTGTCGGGCAGCGAACTCGTGATCGTCGACTGCACCACGATCGCCCCCGAATTGTCCGGCAGTGAATTTTTCGGCCATGAGCGCGGCGCCTTCACCGGCGCTGTCGGGGCTCGTGACGGCGCGTTTGCGGACGCGCATGGCGGCACGCTGTTTCTCGACGAGGTCGGCGAATTGCCGCTCGCCTTGCAGGCGCAGTTGCTGCGCGTCGTGCAGGAAGGCACCTACAAGCGGGTCGGCAGCAATGCGTGGCAGCGCAGCCAGTTCCGCTTGGTTTCCGCGACCAACAGAAACCTGCTGCAGAGCATCGAGAACGGTCATTTCCGCCACGATCTGTACCACCGCATCGGAGGCTGGATTTTTCGGGTGCCGCCGCTGCACGAAAGAAGCGAAGACATTGTGCCGCTGGCGCGCCATTTCCTGGCGACGTTTCTGCCCGGTCTCGCAGAAGCGGATTTCGATCTCCCAGTGCGGGAATATCTGCTCAACCGCGCCTACCCCGGCAATGTGCGTGACTTGCGTCAGCTGATCGCGCGCATCAGCAGCCGACATGTCGGCCCGGGGCCGATCACAATTGGCGATCTGCCCGACGACGAGCATCCGGCGAACGCGCCCGAGAAAGAGAGCTGGCGCGTTCCGGAATTCGAACGCTCGATCGCGCAAGCCCTTTCGCTGGGGATCGGCTTGAAGGAAATCAGCCAAGCCGCGGCCGAAACCGCTACCCGCATCGCCATGCAGGAGGAGAACGGCAATTTGCGCAACGCCGCGCGCCGGCTCGGCGTCACCGACCGCGCCTTGCAGATGCGCCGCGCGGCGCGGCGCCAGCACAATGGCGGCACCTGATCAGGCGCCGAAGTGCTGGTGGTCCCAGGGATCGCGATACTCGGTTAGCAGCGGCGTCAGCTGGGAAGGCGTTTCCGGTAACGCCAGCGGCTGTTCCCGCCGCCGCGAGATCAACCGCAGAAAGTTGCCGCCGAGGACCAATCGCTCATCGGCCGGCGACAACCCGAGCAGGCGAACCTTTTCCAGTTCCACGCCAGGATGCAGCCACGGCCCGTCGGAGCCGAACAGAACTTTGCGCGCACCGGCTCGCGCCACCGCCTGCTCGAGCAGTTCGAAGCGGCGGACCCCCGACGTGTCGGTATAGACGTTGGGGTGACGCACCAGATAGTCGATCAGGCTGTGCTGCGCGCGCCAGTCGTCGGCAAAACTTCCCATATGCGGGATGATGAACGCCACGTCAGGATACTCGGTGGCGATGAGCTCCACGATCGAGACTTCGCCGGTCGGATCATAGAGAACGGGTATCGCAAAGGCACGCGCGGCCTCGCATATCTCGCGCGTTAGCCGCGCGTCGTGGCGATGCACCTTGATGCCGACGAAACCAAATTGCTGGACCGCGACCTGCACCATTTCGCGCACCCGGCCGCGATCCCTGCTGGCATGGACAAAGGCCAGGCCATAGAAGCGGTTCGGCCGACTGGCGACGATGCGCGCTACTTCGCGGTTTGCGATCGCATAGTCCGAATGAAATGCTGCAAAAATCGCGGTGCGGTTGATATCGGCCGCGGCGGCCCAGCGCATATATTTTTCGAGGGGCGCCGAGGTATCCCAGGGGCCGGTCAAGCCGTCGCCCTTTCCGGCGTGACAATGACAATCGATAATCACAATGTCACCTCGTCATTCGCTAAATGCAGCCTGAGCGGCGCATCCCGCTGAGTACGGAGCCGGTGAACTCAGCGACAAACCTGCCATGTTGGGGCCGCGCGCATAGACCAGGCAACTCAACGTCGCCGACATCGGTCAATCCCCGTCAGGCCGTGGTCGCCGTGGCTGCCGTGTCGAGGCTGTTGCGGAGTGAACGGCATGACGAAGAAGCCGCGGATCGAGCGACGCGAGCTCCCGGGGATCAATTCTGTCGACAAGGTTTCGCCGCCACTGGTTCTGACCTCGATACGAATATCGTCGCGTAGCGGGAAGTTCGGGTCGTAGATATGGAGTTCCGCCAAGTTCGCGGAGCGCCTCGTCATGCAATGGACCAGCACTTGATGGTTCTCGGTTAGCGAGCCGCTCCTGTCGACCAGCACAAGCCCGATCACGACCACACGTCCGCGCCGGAGCGCCGCGGTCAGCCTGGCCAGTTCGGCTGTGGTAAGAGCCGCCGTACTATTCGATGCGCCGGCACTTGGACGGCCCATCCAGTCGAAGAATTTCCGCACCGGAGCGCCAAAATCCGGCCCGATGGACGACAAGTTGAGGTTAAGCGAGTCCAGTTGCCGGGCAACCAGCTTCGCGTGCAGCGCACTGCCGGTCGGTGGCACGGACGAGGTCGTCGGGACCGCAACCCCGAAGGTGAAATGATCACCTGCCAGCAGCGACATTCCTCCGCAAAGTCCGTACCCTCCTGAACCGATTGGAATTCCAAGTCGGGAAAGCGGCATCGTGATCGCTGATGGCAAGGTAAAGGAATTGACAAATTTGAGCCCATGCGCCGACGAACGGAAGCGGCATCGCGACGGAATGGTGATAACAACCGGCCGAGGCGGTCGCGGAGGTCGCGGTCGTCCGAGTTCAACGAAAACCTGGACGCGACGGCTCGCGGCGGCGTTGCCGGGCACCGGCTGCGATTCACCCGCGGTATCCACATTTATGACGGTCCGGCTTGCCAGTCCCGGCTGCAATGCCTCGATCGCTCTTTGCAAGCCAAGCTTGACCTGCTCGCCACGCCGGCGGCCGAGGTCGCGATTATAGTCGTCGCTGCCGACCGGATCGGTGTGCCCGACAATGCGAATCTGGCGCACCTGGTGACCCCTGCGCTGGGCAGCGGCGATGCATTGGGCGATGCGCTGGATCAACGGTAGATGCTGCGGCTTCAGCTGGTCCCGGTCGAAGTCGAAATTTTCGATATTCTCCGGGACGTTCAAACCCTGGCACGGATCGCCCGTTGCAGCCGGGCCCGTCGCGGCCTTCGCAAGAGCCGCTTTGATCGCTGCGGCGGTCGCTGGACCGGCGATGCCGTCGGCCTGGAGGCCCTGTTTCTGCTGGAAGCTGCGGACCGCGGCGCGGGTCTGCGCACCCCCGACACCGTCGACGGCAAGGCGCGTGCCGAGCAACTGGTTCAGTGAAGACTGTACCCAGCGAGTGTGGCTTCCGGCAGCGCTTTCGGATTGCCATGCGCCCGGCGCTTCAAGTTCGAGGGATTCGAACTCGCCAAAAGTTGACTCCGCTTCCAGCTCTTTTCGGACCGCCATGCTCGTGCAACGTCGGTTGACACGATCAGGTGCGTTGCGTCCGTTTGTCTCGAAGACAAATCTTACGATACAATTGATGCCTCCGAACTTTCCACGATCGGCAGCGTGTGCGGTCACGTACTTGCCGAAATAGATGTGGAATGGTTCGTGCATCAGGGTGGCGAGGATCGATGAAGTCCTGCCCGCCTTCATGTCATCCCAGAAGCCGTTTCCCAGGCAGATCACATTGCTTCGTCCGGGGGCCTTGCTTTCGTCGCCCCAACTCGAACACGCGAAGTCGCTGTTATCGTTGCCGCAATCCGGACAATTGGCCGAGTTGATGTTGCAGAACAGTTTCAGCCTCCCGCTCGCCAGGAGATCGGCCACTCGTTTGCAGCGCACCGCCACGACGTCGCCGCGATCCTTTATCGCGGTCGTTTGCTTGAGCCACGTCGGAACGAATTCCGGTTTCACCCGGAAGATCCTGAGGAAAGTATTTCCTGTTGCGTAGGACCGCTTGCCTCGCTGAAGATTGGTTGCCGCCTTGCGAAGCATCACGATCGCCGCACCGATCTGGGCATTGACGATGGCCAGCGCCTGCGCCTTTTTCTTTCCGGCCCTTCTCAACGCCGCCGTGCATTCCGCACCGGGGCCGGAAAAATCCCTGACATAGCGATTCCTGTTCGCAGGGACCTCGCCCGTCAGTTCGGATTCTTCGAACTCACCAAGTTCCCACTCGTTGCTTGCCTGGAAGGCTTCCCCGGAAAAGCCTTGCTCTCCCTCGAAATCGAAGGCTTCGGCTTCGAACTCGAAAGTCTCGGAATCGGCGGACGGAGGCGCATCGGCCTGCCCGTCGCCCGACGGTGCGCCGTTTGTCGGATCAATCGGTGGTTCGTCCTGAGGCACATCCGGCGGCACATCGGCCGGTGCCCATCCGCTCCAGGGGATGACCGGGAATACCGGCGCCAGGTGTGGGTAGGCCGGCCAGCGGCGGCGTCGGAAGATCGGACGCTGTGGCGGCCTGGCCGGCCGTATCGACCGCGTCTGCCGTACCTGCCGTGGCGGCATCCGCCCAGGCGCCCGCCCGCGGCGTGCAAATTCGGATTCCCACAACGTTTCTCCGGTGTCGAATTCGGCCTCTTCCATGGTCAACTCGCCGGTCTCCGGGAACGTCTCGAATTCGAAGTATGAAGTCATGATGCCCTCCCCGTCAGTTGTTGGGTGGAATGATCAAGTGTCATCGCGCGGCCGATCGCCTCGACGGCGCGGTCGATATCTGAAAATCGATGCAGGGCAGTGATGAGGAACGCGACACGCGCCCCTAACTCACGACAGCGCCGCGTCAGTACCGTGCGGATACCGAGACGAAGCAGACGTTGATACAGGATATCTGCTGCGATGCCGGCCGGCCGCAATGTCTGTACAGGAAACAGACCGCCATCAACCCCGAGGCCAATCGCACGCAGTCCCGCACGAAAGCGATGCACGAGCTGCGCAAGATGTCGCCGCAGGCGGCCGCCAACTGCGCTATTGGTCACCAAAGCGTGCTCTGCGGCGTGAAGGGCTGCAAGTGACGGCGGACTGCAATGGACGCGGGTTGCGCTTTGCTCTTCAAAACTCCGGATCAGGCTCGCGCTGCCGGCAAGCATGGCCATCGGCGACCCGAAGCCCTTCGCCAGCGAACTGCCCACGATGACATCGGGCGATTTGATGCCCTGCCACCTTAGAGAACCGCCGCCTTGCCTTCCCAGGACGCCGAGGGCTTGCGTATCGTCGAGCACGACGTAGCCGTTGTATGGGGCGACGCACTGCAGGAATTCCGTCACCGGTGCCGGACCTCCGCAACTCGGGCAGAAGCCGTCGGCGACGATGATCGGGCGGCGCTTGGTACCCCTGTCCTGTTCGATCAGGGCCCGGAGCCTCGTTGCGTCGCGATGCCGAAATTCGCGCACGGGTACGCCGTGCATGGCCGCCCGCTCGACGCCCCATCGCGCAATGGCATAGGTTCCCTCGTCCATGTAGATCCTCACTCGGTCACGTGCGAGCAATCCAAAAAGGTCCCAGAACAGGTGCAGCGTCGAGGTAACCGGCGTCGCGCGCTCGCAGCCCACCAGCACGGCGAACCTGCCGGCGATGGCGGCACTGCCCGGCGCCGGCTCCAGTGCCGCGGGCTTGCCCGTCGTGAGCCCCGGCCAGGGGCGCAACGACGGACCTGGGTGGCGCAGCCCGAGATAGAGCACCGACGTGAAGTCGAGCACGGCCACCACATTTCACCGCGCCCGCTGCATCGCCAGCCGCTTCTGCAGGTGCACGGCCGGCATGTTGTAGTCGACGGTATCGGGATTGGTCAGGTCGATACCCGTCGCGGTGCGATAGGCGTGGATGTAGCCCTGGATTTCCGGTCGCCAGTAACGCGCCCAGTTCTTGGCATGGTTCTCGTCGTTGAGATCGATCCAGTCGCCGTAGCGAATCGAGAGCAGTATCTGTTCGCCGAACGTCGCCAGATCGTGGAAGTGCGTCACGGTGACGTCCGACCAGCCTTGCAGCGTCTTCATGGTATCTACCTGCGGCATCCATGCTTCGGTGTAGGGCACCATCGGACGGCTTTGAAGGAAGTCACGCATCTCCGGCCGCGCCAGCAACCACTGCTGCACCAGCATTTCAACGCGCGCCGCCCAGGGCAGATCGCCGAACTGATTGTGGGCACCCTGTGCCAAAAGGAGATGGACCTCCTTCAGGGCGTTGAGCAGCGGGAATCCGTCAGCAATGACGGTGGTGTCGTTGTCCTCCTTGTAGAAGACCGTGCACATGTGCAGCAGATTGTGGAAGCCCTCGAGAAACTTCGAGCGGCTGTCCGCCGGTCGCGTCGCCTGCATGGCTTTTCCGCGCAGCGTGATGCCATACTCATGATCGTACTCGGCACCGCGCCGATTCACCGTCAGCCGGTTCTGTTCATCCTGGACATAACCCCAGAGCAGATTGTTCAACGGCCGCAGCGGATCGATCGTAACATGTGCGAGCGGATCGCGATCGCTCAGGCTTCGCACGTTCTGGAAACGCCGGCTGACGGCATTTATCGACTGAACCAGCATGGCTTCCTCGTGCCAGTACGACCAGATCAGCTCGATCAGGCAGACGCAATCGGCACGCGGTGTCAGCACGTTGGTACAGAACACGCTGTTGCTGCTCACATAGCCAGGAAATGCGGTGCCCACGACGCGTTCGATATAGGGCAAACGATTCGTGCCGAGGAAGTTCGTAAGCGTGGACATGACCTGCCCGACGGGGATACCGGTCCGCGCGCTCTCTTCCTCAGCCGTCGTGATAGGATTTTGTAACGCATCGGTGGCCCGTAACGCGACGCCGCAATTCCACAGCAGGAATATCTCGGTGGCTGTCTTCAGCAATTCATAGGCGGCCATGCCGTGCATCGGCAGTTGCTTCGCGAGAGCAGACTTTTCCTTCAGGAGATCGACGCCCGGATGGCGCTCGCAGGCATCCACGGGCACCGTCAACCTCCCGGGGTCGCCGCACAAGACCTGCTCGATGAAACCCTGGTAGCCTCGGAGCCCGCCGGTTCCTTTTCCGATGCCGCCAAATGAAATTGCCTTTTCATGCGCGCGAATGGCGGCCCATAGACCGAGATCCGGCGTCGGTATCGAAGCGGAACGCTGCAAGGTGACACCGATCTGGCCGTTGACCGGCCGCGCCTGCGCGGGAATCAGGACGAAGCTGGACCTGGCGGTGATAGACGGGCTGTTCGCCTCGGCGATGTTCACCGAGAGTTCGATCGGTCCATTTCCTCCTGTCGTGAGAAGCATTATCTCATCGGGACAATCCGGCATTGCCGCCAGGACCCCCTGGTTCGTTCCGAATCTGATCACCGTTGGATTCTTTAGTTTGCGATTGTAGTCGGCGCGAAGCCTGATCGGCGTGCCGGCTTCCACGGCGGAGCATCTTTCAATTTCGCTATTGCCGCCGGCGGAGCCGTTCGGGATCAGGCAGGTGAGACGCAATCCCACGTCGAGCTGGAAATTTGCCCGTGTTGTCGATCCCTCCTCAACTTGTACCCTCTCTCCTTTGGGTGTGAAGGCTTCGCAGCTTACCCAGTAATAACCGGGCCGGAGGCCCTCGATCGCATAGTATCCGTTCGCATCGGTGTGGGCCGACCCAGCCAGATGGTCTGACGGACCTCTGAGGGCCGTGTCGCTCGGCCCATAGAGGTTGATGCGCGCATCAACCACCGGAGCGTGCGTCTCCTTCTTCGGCCCGGCGTCGGTCACGACGCCTGCCACCATCCCAAATACGATCCTGTTGCTTTCACTCGTCATCTCGTCCTCCATCTGTGGTCGTTAAGCTACGGCGCTGCGCATGGCCGGCACCGCTGCGCAGAGTTCGGACGTGTTCACGGTGACGCGAACGGTCCAGTAAGTAAGCAACTTGGACAGCAGCCCGCTCTCGTCTTCAGCGCTGATTGCGTTGTCCGCCCGCGCCTGGCCGATTACGGCAAACACCAGTATCGGAGAGGCGCGGTACATCTCCGGCGGATTGGCGCCCCACTGCTGGTAAAGCGCACCGAGCCGTTCCGGCTGACGTTGCCCGACGTCCATCACTTCGACCAGCGAGCGGCCGCGCAGCGCCCTCGGGCGGTGATTGGTCAGCACCGACACGAAAGCAGGCATGCTCTCCATCAGCTGGGAGAGCAGATTTTGTGTCTCCGTAGCCAGTCCAACCGGCGGGTAATACGACTCCCACAACGCCGCCAGCTGCCGCCATTGCGGATGCGGAAAGAGCGCTTCGCCGATTGCGGCACTGAGCCTCACCCGGATCCAAGGCATCGGATGCGGATCATCGGCGTTGAGACGGAAAACAAACGACCTCGGGAGGCTGACCACGCCGATCAGCCCGATGGTGGAGGCGATGCCGACACGGGCAACCGACCAGAAATCCGCGATGATTTCTGAGATCCAGCGTTCCCACATCTGCCAGGCTAAACGGCTTCCGGCGGAGCCGCGCTGCAGGCCTTTCAGAATCACTCGCAGCGAATTGACGAGGTCGAGCAGAGCCGCAGCCTGGTGCCCGATTTCATGCACCAGCGACGACGCGATTCCGGTGCCGACCATGCGCTCGCGCGGTACCCGTATTACGGCAACGGGATTCTGCCCGCCGCCCGGCAGGCGCGTGCGGGCGCGCCGGATCGCGGCGCCGATGTCACGATCGAGATAGCAAATCACTGGCGGCGCCTCGTAATAGCCCGGCAGCTCCAGTGCATCGGCGGCGACGACATCGAGACCACCCAGCCACACGCCGGTCTCGTTCTCGCTGCGTTGTGTAATGATATCTGAAAACAAGTCGAACTGGGTCAGCACGACGTTAAATTTGAGACGCAGCATTGTAAACCGGCGTTGCGCCTCTTCCGGTGTCGCGGCATTGCTCGAGGGATGCTGCAGCCAGCCCAGGAATTGTTGTATTAGACGCCGCAGCTGGCGGCGGCCGACAATCAAGTGCCTGTCGATCGCCGACTGCGCACGGGGAAGAAGCGCAGCCGCTGGCAGCATCGTCTCCTGCAATGCGAACGACTTGACCTTCGCCAGCCGCGTCATCAGGGAGCGCGTCTCGTGCAGCAGCATCGCTCTTGTGTAGGAATCGAGTGCCATCGGTTGCTCATGCGCCTTGCAGGACGATCTTGTTGCCGCGGCGGTACCAAACCCCGCTCTGGCCGGGAGCGCCGGAACGAGCCACAGGGTTTGAGATACCTCCCGCCTGCAGCAGCCCGGGCGCCGCCGTTCGCGCCGCCTTGACGAACGCGGAGCGTGCCACCGCCCTGGGGTCCGCCCCCGTCGGCGCCGAAACCGCGTTCTTGACGGTGTCGGCAGCGAGTCGAACGAACTGCCTGGCACCCTCGAATTCGCCATCTTCCTGGCTGACGCCTTCGTATTCCTGCCCGAGCGCGCTGGTCCCGAACGCGGTCAGTCCCTTGGCGATCGAAGGCCCAAGACGCCCGCCGATGCGCGAGCCGATGGCGTCGCTGATGACTGGCACGGCCTGCAGTGCCGCGTTCCTTGCTGAGGATTTCAGGATCCCGCCAAGTTGCTGCCCGAGAGGCGACCTGATCGCTGAGCCGAGCGCACCACCTGCTTTCCGGATCAGATCTCCGATGAAATGGTTGAGCTCCTGCTCATCCCTGATCTCAAGCAGCTCGCCGGCAAGCTCCATCTGTTCGCCTTCGTTGAATACCTCTTGCAGCTCGCCGGAAAATTCGAACTCATCGGATTCGAATTGTCCGGACTCCATACTGGTCTCGAGCTGGATGCGATCGATGTCGTGCATGATATCCTCCGTGCTTCGCCTGGGTGCGCATCATTGCCGGCGGCTGCCGGGCAGCCACTAGCAATTTTCGACGATGATCTTGTTCGGACCGATGCGCCGCCAGCGGCCGCTACGCGGCCGTGCGGTTCCTACGGAATTCGGTTGCATCGGCGACATCGACGATGGCGAACTGTTCACCAGTCCCGGCGCATGACGCTGTGCCGCCGCGGCGATAGCCGATCGCGCGATCGCAACCGGGTTACCCCCCGGTGAGGAGGCGGCATTTTGCACGGCTTCTGCTGCAAAGCGTGCGAACTGTTTGGCGGCTTCGAACTCACGGTCCTCCTGACTCAATCCTTCGAGCTCCATCTCGAACAGGTTGCCGGCCATCGAACCGAGCTTGCTTCCAATTGATGCGCCAACGGGACCCCCGAAAAACGTACCGGCGACGCCGCCGGCGATTGGCAGTGCCTTCTTCAGCACGCCTTTCAGCATGCCTCCGACGGCCTTGCCGGCCGTCGAGCCTGCAAACGCCCTCACCTTCTTGAAGACGTTGCCGAGGAACTGATCCAGCTCCTGCTCGTCTCTGACTTCGAGCAGTTCGGCAGCGAGCTCCATGAGTTCGCCCTCGCCGACCATTTCGCCCGTGGCCTCGCCAGACCACTCGAATTGCTCGGACTCGAACATTTCCATTTCGGGATTGTACTCGTTGAGCGGATTCTGCATGTCGTCCTCCACGGGGTTGGCTAGCCGGATGCAGGGACCCGCATGCGATTGGCATGCGATCACCCTCAGCGCAGCAAAAGCAACGCGCGTGCCAATCCCAAAAACCTCGGTTTTTCAATAGTATTTGGATCGGCGCGGGTTCTGCGGGGCGAAGCTTGCTTCGCTCTAATCAGGCGCCAAAGACGTGCGGAAGAAGCTTTCTTCGTCGGCGAAGCGACGCCGCATGCGATCCGAACGCAAATGCTGGAACGAGCCTGGAATTTCCGATGATTTGGCTATAAGCGCTTTCTTGGCTGCTGCGGCCCACTGCAGGACCCGGCCGTCAAAGATGGGATCAGAAGCGGAAGTATCTGCAATCTGCGTCAAGTCCGCTTCGTTCCAATTAGCAAGCATCATCACAATCGGATTCGACTGGTATCGGCGCGGGTCCCGATCGTCGCCGATCAGATGTTATGGAAGAAGCAGGCCAGCGGCCGAGACCATGGTGTCAACGTACACGTGTTGCCCGGGCGATATCCTGGGGATGTCGAAACGGCCATTCGGCGACAAGGCATCGGAGGTTCGAATTCCTGAAACTTAACTACGGCCGTCGACCCGCGTACGTCGCGCAGATTCCCTGGAATGAGCCCGGTCTTCAATCGAACAGCGGGTTAACGACAGGCTAAAGATCTTTGAGCGGGTGGCGGACAACTGCTCAATACCGGGGAGGCCTTATCTCAAATTGTAGCGCTTTTTCAAGCTCATTTCGCTATTCAAACTATAGCCGATTGATCCAAATTGCTCCGCGGTGAGAGCCGTGTCAGCGTTTCACTCGATGAGCTGGTCGAACATACCCTCCCGACGGTGGCACGCAAGACAACGAGCGTCTTGTGTTCCTCGGCCTTGCGACCTGGCGCGGTCGACATTGAGTGCTGCGAGCGGCAGGTCGCCGAACTCGTTCCTTCACGGACCACAGCCTCAAGGACGTTGAGGCGATCCTCGACGCGCACTACCTGGGTCGCGACGTGCAGCTTGCGGAAGCGGCGGTGCTGAAGCTCGAACAGAGAACAGAACTGTAAACCGTGGTGTAAACCGCGGCGTCTCGTTCTCGTTCTGGTTTGGCTAAGTGCTTGAAAAGCTTGGTGGTGTGCGCAGTCATATGCGAACCCGTCTCCACCCGCAATTCCCTGCTAACAGCGAAAAATACAGGGAATTTTAAAATCTGGGGGCTTCGTCCGCCTATTCCATCGCCGGAAGCCGCTGTGCCACAGCGACTTCTTAGCAAATTCCCTGCGCAAATTAACAGGGAAAGAATGCAAGATATCAGGGATCGAAAATCCCGGAACAGGGAATTTGGGTAAGCGTCGAGCGTCGTAGCGTTGTGTAAGCGCATCCGCGGAAGAGCCTGGGTTTCCGGGTCATTACAGGCTTGGTTCGGCAGTTTATGGGTGAGCTGACTATCTCAAAAAATATACCGAGGGGAGCGTTATTCACGATCAAGTTTCCGCTGGACCCGCCCCTAACACCCCCTTGACGCGCACAAGGCAACTTACAGGAACCCTTTCAGAATTCGCTGGTTATCTGGCGCCGACCGACGTTATTCGTGCGGTTAAAATGAGGGTTAAGTCGATCCGCCAGCCATTCAAAGCGCGCTCTTCTGACGATCTCATAGCGCTATTTAGCGCGGTGGCGACTGCCGTTCTTGCATTTATGATTATTGCGACGCTCTATTTCGGTCGCGAAATCCTGGTCCCCATAGC
>JBKJUA010000011.1:0-6280 GCA_046590305.1 Bradyrhizobium sp. | reverse complement strand
TGAAGGCCAGATCCGCTGCGATGGCGACGCATAGCGGACGCCGCCTTGTTTCGCCAGTAGCAATTGCGAAACAAGGGAAGCGTCGGAAAGCGCCGCCCGGTTGAAAACATGGTTTGCGAGCGCCTCCAGCAACAGCTAAAAGCGGCCGGAAAGCGGCCTCCACCACCGAGGGTCAATGCTAACGAAACGTGTCGACTGGTTTCGGATCATTAACGGTCAACGGGTGGCCGTGGGGCTGGCCTTGATGGCGGCTGGCTTGATGGCCGTTGCGGGATTGCTCTACCCGGGCAAGCCGCTGATCGACAATTCCGAGATGTCGAGCCAATCCCGCAAAGGTTTGCAGCGTTACGTCCCGACCCGGACCGAATGGGCCAACCTGACCATTCAGCCGGTGACCGAACGAGCCTTCCACACCGAGCATGTCACCGAAGGCAAGATCGCGGTCGATGAGAATCGCTCGACCCCCGTGTTCTCGCCCTATGCCGGCCGGGTCACCCGATTGCTGGCGCGACCGGGCGACAGCGTCTCGCAGGGCCAACCGCTGTTCGTGGTCGAGGCCACCGACAAGGTTCAGGCACAGAACGATCTTGTCGCCGCCGCCAGCGCCCTGACCAAGGCCAGATCCCAGCTCGACCTCGCCCAGCTGCAGGATCGGCGCGCCAGGGACCTGTTCGAAGGCAAGGCCGTCCCGCTCAAGGATTACCAGCAAGCGCAGGCAACCCTGATCCAGGCGCAAAACGACCTGCGTTTGTCGCAGACGACACTGGAAGCGGCACGCAACAAGTTGCGGATCCTGGGCCTGACCGACGACGCCATTTCCGCATTTCAGGAAAAGGGCCGCATCGATCCGGAAACCTCCGTGTTCTCGCCCATCGCGGGCACGGTCGTCCAGCGCAAGATGGGCCCCGGTCAATATGTAAACTCCGGCGCCAGCGAGCCGGTGTTCGTGATCGCCGACCTTTCCACCGTCTGGCTCACTGCGTTTGTGCGCGAGACCGAAGCATCCGGGGTCGCGGTTGGGCACGAATTGACATTCAACCTGCCGGCATTGCCCGGCCGCACGCTGACCGGCCGCATCGACTACGTCGCGGCCGCGATCGATCCCGCGACCCGCCGGCTGATGGTCCGTGCCACCGTGGATAATCCCACCGGCGAATTGAAACCGGAAATGTTCGCCACCGTGACCATCTATGCCCCCGGCGACTGGGTCTCGGTCGGCGTTCCGAAACAGGCGCTGATCTTTGAAGGCGAACAGGTGCGCGTTTGGGTCGCGCATGAGGACAAGACGATCGAACTGCGCCAGATCAAGACCGGACTTGGCAAGGCCGAACTCGTCGAGGTCTTTGGGTTGAAGCCGGGCGAGCAGATCGTTACGAAAGGCAGCCTGTTTATCGACCGGCCGCCCGGCAGCTGATCCGGTTTACGCGCTGCCGGCCATCTCCGATTTCAGCGAGATCGATTCCCAGACTGCGACCATGACCATGATCGCTGTGGTGGCGATCGAGAGCAGCAGCGGCGACATCCCGTCGGCGAACCAGGCCAGGATGCCGAGCGCGACGATGCCGGCGCCGTGCGACAGCTGAAGAAATCCCCGAATGGTGTGCTTGAACAGGATGGTCCCGAGCAGGAACAACAGCGGCCCGCCGATCGCGCTCAGAACCGTCTTTGGATCGGAATGGCCGCCGGGATGCATGAGGACGAGTTCGTCGGCGACCGCCGTAACGATGATGCCCGCAACGATTGGTATATGCAGGTAAGTGTAGGCCAGCCGCGCCAGCCGCCCCGGCTCGCTGGATTTTGAGATCAGCTCGGAGCCGGCTTCCGCGCCCTTGTGGAAATAGATCCACCACATAACCACAGTGCCGACGAAACTCGATGCAAAAGCGCTAACCGTCTCGATGGTCCAGGTCAGCTTGGAAAAGGTCGCGCCGGTGACGACGATGGATTCGCCGAGCGCGAGAATGATGAACAGCCCAAAGCGCTCCGCCATGTGGCCGCCCTCGACCTGCCAGTCGGCGACCTGCGACGCGCCGTATTTCGGAATCCAGAACCGCGCCGCCGCCGAGCAATATTCGATACCGAGCGCCACGGCCCACAGCAGCAGCCGGGACTGTCCTTCCGCCAAGCCGCCGGCAATCCAGAACACCGCCGACAGCGACAGCCATGCGGTAATGCGAATCGCATTCATGCGCGGCGCCGGCTGCGAACGCGGCGTCGACACCCACAGAAAGACGGTCTTGCCGACCTGCATCGACGCATAGGCTAAGGCAAACCACAGTCCCCGCGATTCAAAGGCCTGCGGAATCGAGGTGGAGACCACCAGCCCGCCGAGCATCAGCGCGAACAGCAGGATCCGCACCGGCGTCTTTTCCGGATTGAGCCAGTTGGTGATCCAGGAGGTGAAGACCCACACCCACCACACCGCCAGGAACAGCAGGGTGGTCTGCAACACGCCAAGCGGGGTGAAGTGGGCGAGCAGCGTGTGCGAGATCTGCGTGACCGCGAAAACGAACACCAGGTCGAAAAACAGCTCGGCATAGGTGACGCGGCTGTGCTGGTGGGGCGCGTGTACCCGGTACAGCGCGCCGCGATGCTCGTCCGCCGTCATCGCCCTGTCCTTGCGCTAGCCTTCCGGAACCCCGGTCTGCAGCGCCAGCGCGTGCAGCACCCCGCCCATCTGGCCCTTCAGCGACTGATAGACGATCTGGTGCTGCTGGACCCGGGATTTGCCGCGGAACGACTCCGAGATCACGGTGGCGGCATAATGGTCGCCGTCGCCGGCCAGATCGCGGATCGTCACCTCGGCGTCGGGGATCGCTGCCTTGATCATCGATTCGATATCGTGGGCGTCCATCGGCATCCAACAGGTCTCCAATCCGGCGTTTCGAATCGCAGCCAGCCTCGCTGCGGCGCGGCAGAACTTAGCCCGGCTACCCTTCTACGTCACGCTCCCTCGCACTATATTCCAGGTCTAATCTTGGCAAAGTCTACTCCTGGCAAAGTCTAATCCTTGCAGAGTCTACATCGTGGCCCACGATCACAACGGGTTGACCAAGAAGAGACTGTCCCATGAAACTCCCCGGCCCCGATCACCCCATCACCATTACCGCGAACCCGAAGCGGGTCCGCGTCCTGGCCGGTGGCATTGTGATCGCCGACACTACCCATGCCCTGACCCTGAAGGAAGCGAGCTACCCCGCCGTGCACTATGTGCCGCGCGGCGACGCCAATATGACGTTATTGGTGCGCAGCGCCCGGGTGACGCACTGCCCCTACAAGGGCGATGCGAATTATTTCAGCGTCAGCGCCGGCGGCAAGACGATGGAAAACGCGGTCTGGAGCTATGAGACGCCATTCCCGGCGATGGCCGACATATCAGGCCATCTGGCGTTCTATCCAGACAAGGTCACGATCGAGCAGGTGGACTGAACGTCTTTCCGGGGCGATGCGAAGCATCGAACCCGGAATCCTAGGATTCCCCGGTGCGCAATTGCGCGCCTGAGGTCTGGTGCTGACGCAGCATCCCGGAATGACGGAGTGCTTGCGCTGACTTGGCACTTCGTACGGCATGGGGCCTTGCTGAATCCGGTTCCCGGTTGCAACATCAACCGCAATCACCCGGCCGGGGGGGCCCATGACGACGATTTCCGACACCGTGGCGGCTGCTGACGTTGCCGCCGCGCCACAAGCGAAAACGCGCAATCCTTCGCTCGACCGTGCCCGCACATTTCTGACGCTGATCGTGCTGCTGCACCACGCCGTCATCCCCTACACCTATTACGGTCACACCGATCCGAAGTCGTTCTTCGGCTTCGACATGATCGTGCTCGCCACCGACAGTTTCTTCATGGCGATGTTCTTCTTCCTGTCGGGACTGTTCGTGTGGCCGGGCATCGCCCGGAAGGGACCGCTGAACTATCTGTCCGATCGCCTGCTCCGGCTTGGCCTGCCGTTCGTGATCTGCGCGTTCACGGTGATTCCGCTCGCCTATTATTCGTTCTCCCTGCGGCACCATCCGGAGATCGCCTTTTCGGAATTCTGGTGGAAAATGATCACCGTCGGGCCCTGGCCGAGCGGACCGATCTGGTTCCTCTGGGTGTTGCTCGCCTTCGACGTGGTTGCCTGCATCCTGTATCGGCTGTCACCCCACATGCTCGATCAGATCAACCGCCTCTCGCTGCACGGTCGCCGCCGGCCGGCGGTGTTCTTCCTGGTCATGCTTGCTGTCACCGCAGCGTTCTACATCCCCGGACGGGTTCACTACGGCGCCGGCAGCTGGTTCGAGTTCGGGCCATTCTCGGTCCAGCACGGACGCGTGATGTTGTACGCCACCTACTTCTTTTTTGGCGCCGGCATTGGCCTCGCGTTTCTGGATCGCGGGTTGCTGGCGGCGGACGGCCGGATGGCGAAGGTCAGCTGGGATTGGATGATCCTGGCGATCGTTCCGTATTACCTGATGTGGGTGCTGATATCGATCAAGCGCGAAAATCTGGGGAATCCGGTGAGCTTGCCGGACTGGTATGAAGGATTGTATGCCGTCTGCTTCACGGTCTTCAGCGTGGCCATCCTGTTCTTGATCCTGGCCTATTTCCTGAGATTCGCCAGTTCGGGCAGAAGCGTGTTCGATCCGATGCAGGCCGATGCCTACGGCATCTTCCTGGTGCACTATCCGATCGCGCTGTGGCTGCAATATTGGCTGTTCGACTACAATATGCCGGCGACCGTGAAAGCACCGATCGGGTTCATGCTGACGGTCGCGTTCAGCTGGGCGCTGACGCGCGCATTGCGGATGATTCCGGGGGCGAAGCGGGTGCTGTGAGAGGCGACAGGCGGTTCTCTCGTCGTCATTGCGAGCAACGCGAACAATCCAGCTTGCTTTACGAAGAAAGCTTGCCTCGTCGCAAGAACTGCTCGCAATGACGCTGTTAGAGCGTCGCGTTCATGTAGGCCGGCAGCCAGCTCTCGAACGCGGTGTCGAGCGTTTTCACCGACACCGCCGCCTCACCCGCGATTGCGATGGCGTCGCCGCCGCTGGTTCCGATCCGCGCGCAGGGCACGCCGGCGCCTTTCATCTTGGCCAGCACGAGGCCGGCCTGCGCCTCCGGCACCGTCACGATGTAGCGCGCCTGATCCTCGCCGAACCACCAGGCGTGCGGCACGATCGCGGCAGGCGCCGCCAATAATTGCGCGCCGATGCCGCTGGCGATCGCCATCTCGGCGAGCGCGATCAAAAGGCCGCCGTCGGAGAGATCATGCGCCGCGGTCGCTGTGCCGGCGTGGATCATGCCACGCACCACGTCGCCGTTGCGCTTTTCCGCCGCAAGATCGACCGGCGGCGGTGCGCCCTCTTCGCGGCCGCAGATGTCGCGCAGATAAACCGATTGCCCGAGCCAGCCATGGGTCTCGCCGATCAGCAGGATCGCCTCGCCCCCGGCCTTGAACGCCAGCGTCGCGGATTTGGTGAAATCGTCGAGCAGCCCGACGCCGCCGATCGACGGCGTCGGCAGGATGCCGCGGCCGTTGGTCTCGTTGTAGAGCGAGACGTTGCCGGACACGACGGGGAAGTCGAGCGCGCGGCAGGCTTCGGCAATGCCCTTCAGGCAGCCGACGAACTGACCCATGATCTCGGGCCGCTCCGGATTGCCGAAATTCAGATTGTCGGTGATCGCCAGCGGCCGGCCGCCTACCGCGGTGATGTTGCGCCAGGCCTCCGCCACCGCCTGCATGCCGCCCTGATAAGGATCGGCCTCGCAATAGCGCGGCGTCACGTCGACGGTCAGCGCCAGCCCCTTCGGCCCGTCCTGCACCCGCACCACGGCGGCATCGCCGCCGGGCCGCTGCACGGTATTGCCGAGGATGACGTGATCATATTGTTCCCAGACCCAGCGCTTCGAGCACAGTTCGGGCGTGGCGATCAGCTTTTCCAATGCCGCCGCCACGCCGACCGGTGGCGCGACATCGCGCGCATGAATTACCGGCAGCTGCTGCGACGGCACATGTGGCCGGTCGTACAGCGGCGCCTCGTCGCCCAACTGCTTGATCGGCAAATCCGCCATCACGTCGCCGCCATGCTTGACGACAAAACGCTTGCTCGGCGTGGTGTAGCCGACCACGGCGAAATCCAGCCCCCATTTCTTGAAGATCGCCTCGGCCTGCTTTTCCTTCTCGGGCTTCAGCACCATGAGCATGCGCTCCTGGCTTTCCGACAGCATCATCTCGTAGGCGCTCATGCCGGTCTCGCGGGTCGGCACCGCGTCGAGATCGAGATCGACGCCGAGAT
>JBKJUA010000444.1:0-4188 GCA_046590305.1 Bradyrhizobium sp. | reverse complement strand
CGAAGGCGTCGCGGTGCTGCAGGGTTCGGCGTTCGGGCTCGGCCCGGCATTCCGGATTTCCTACGCGACCAAGACGTCGGATCTCGAGGAAGCCTGCAAACGCATCCAGCGCTTTTGTGGCAATCTCAGATAGCGTTTTCAAGCGGAGTGGTCGCCGGTTCGCGCGAAGAAAACGCGTCAAAAAAGGCGTGTCAAATCACTTCGGCGTCCAGGTCGTGACGGTTTAATGGCAGCCATTTGGAAGCGCCTTGTTTCGGACAAGGCGCTTTCTTCTTTTGAACAAGCCGTTTTCTTTTGGTCGCTCCGCAATCACTGTCAGCGGAGATCAGATTTATGCGCGTTTCAACCATTACCTTGGCCATCGCCGCGCTCGGCGTTTCGATCGCTGGCGCCAACGCGCAACCGCAGGTCCGCGCCGGCCTGCTGCAATGCCAGGGCGGCCAGAATGTCGGCTTCGTGGTCGGTTCGGTCACGTCTTTCCAGTGCGTGTTCCAGAGCGAGGGCCGCCGTCCCGAGCCCTACATCGCCACCGTTCGCCGCTACGGCGTCGACTTGGGGTTCACCGACCAGACAAGGCTGGTCTGGGCGGTGAACGCGCCGACCAGGCGGGTGGCGCGCGGCGACCTCGCCGGCAATTACGGCGGCGTCGGCGCCAACGCCTCGGTCGGGGTCGGCTTCGGCGGCAATTTCCTGGTCGGCGGTCCGGAAAATCCCTACGCGCTGCAGCCGATCAGCCTGCAGGGCCAGACCGGCCTGAACGTCGCGGCGGGGATCGCCGATATTGAATTGCAGCCCTACCGGCCCGGACGCGGCGGCAAGTCGCGTCACCACCGCGGCCACCGCAGCTGACGCCTTGCCAAGCGTTCACGAAAGAGGCCCGCGCGAGCGGGCCTTTTTTATTTGGCCGTCATTCCGGGGCGATGCGAAGCATCGAACCTCAGATGTGCAAGTGCACATCGGGGAATCTCGATGTGTTGGGCACCGAGATCGCATCCTCCTGATTCCGAGTTCAGCCCTGCGGGCTGCCCCGGAATGACAGTCTGGCAAAATCTGGCACGCCTGCCGCCATTGTGTCATAGAATTGCGCGCGCCAACGCAGCAGCGCGCCCCGTACCTGCTCGCATCACAGCTTTCCAGCCGGAGATTTTCCCATGCCCCGTTCCACCATCCGCGCCGGCCTCGCCGCCACCCTGCTGGTCGCGTTATCAGCCGCAGCCCAGGCGCAGCAGCCGATGCAGCGCGTGCAGGTCGGCATTCTCGAATGCCGCGGCGGCGCCAGCATCGGCTTCATCGTGGGCTCGGTGACCAATCTCGGCTGCGTGCTGCGCGCCGAGGGCCTGCCGGAAGACCGTTACGTCGCCACCGTCCGCAAAGTGGGTCTCGATCTCGGCATCACCCAGGAATCGGCGCTGGCCTGGGGCGTGTTCGCACCGGTGGCGCGGCTCGGCCCCGGCGATCTCGCCGGCAATTACGCCGGCGTGCAGGGCAGTGCGGCGATCGGCGTCGGCGCCGGCGGCAATTTGCTGATCGGCGGCTCCAACAACACCATCGCGCTGCAGCCGCTCAGCCTGCAGGGCCAGATCGGCCTCAGCATCGCCGCGGGACTGGAAAGCCTGGAGCTGCGGCCGGGGAGGTGAAGCTTCTCGCTGTCCGATGCGCGTCGGTTCGTTACTTTTGCTGAACGCGGCTCAGATAATCGACAACAGCGAGGATGCGGTTTCGCACGACGACTTCGGGGCTTTGCTCCGGCCCGGCCATCTTCCAGTAAGACGGGTCGACATAGTGCGGCAACCTGATGATGGGGTTGAACCGTTCTCCCCAGATCGGCATTTCACGGGTGCCGTGAGTGGGAATTGTTTTCGATCCATGGATGGTTTCGTAAACGGCGTCCGTGGGAAAAGCCCCGTTGTTGCGCTTGGCCAACATCGTCAGATCGGGAGGCGGTATTTTCAGCTGGTCGGCGACCGGTCCCTTGCCCTTGGCATCGGTGCCATGACAACTCGCGCACGAAGACTGAAATTCCGACTTGCCGACGTCCAGGTCTTCAGCCTGAGCCGCAGCAGCGAAACCAGCGGCGAGGCCGGCAATGAACAACCATTTTGCACCGCATTTCATGTCGCGCTCCGGGCTGGCTGGCAACGCTTGATACTAGGCGCTTTCTTGCGCCCCACGGTTTGACGCACATCAAGACCGGCTCCGGCCTGGGCAGGTTCCGGATTTACGCGAGCCGTGCAGACGAGGCGATCGAATAATGATCCTATGCTGCGGCGCATGAGTCCGCCAGAGCGAGATGGCATTGGGTTGAATCCTTCGCCTGCGGATTCGGTTGACCTCTCCCCAGCGGGGGAGAGGTCAATTTGCGCAGCAAATCGGGTGACGGGGCGGCTCTGACGAGAGATCGCAACCCCTCGCGCGAGCTGCGCGCCGACCTCTCCCGAAGGGAAGGTGAATTCCAGTGCTGCTCCAGCTCAACCTCACCTCACCAGCGGTCAGGTCTAAAGGCGAGGGATCCAGCCCGGACGGCTCAACATGTATTCGACCATTCGCGGCGGAATGCTCAAAGCTCCTGATATCTCGCGTTCATCCCCGGGCAGTCCCGCCAGGATCGACGCTTCACGCTGGCTTCGAACCTTCGAAAGCCATTCCGGATCGACCACCACGGCGCGTCCGACCGCAACCAGGTCGGCCCCCAGGTCGATCGCCTCTTCGGCATCCCCGCACGTCTTGATCCCGCCGCTGGCCATCACCGCGCAGCGGCCCGCGATGACGCGGGCCAGTTCCGTGATCGGACTTGTCGCCGGGGCCTGACTTTCCTCGACCGAACCATCATAGACGCGGTTCTCTCGCTGCGGCCGGCTCTTGCGAAAATCATCGAGCGAAATGGAGATGTAGTCGAGATTCAATTTGGCCAGTTCATCACAAAGCACCCTGGCGTCCTCCAGCGTATAACCGTCCGCCTCGGCCTCGAACGGCGTCACGCGAAACCCCGCGATCAGTTTTGAGCCGAGCGCGTCGCGAACCGCCTGCGCGACCGCGAGCGGAAAGTTCATGCGCTTGGCAAGCGTGCCGCCCCAATGATCGTCGCGATGATTGGCCCGGGGCGAAAAGAACTGATGCACCGCATAGTGGTTGGCGCCGTGAATCTCGACGCCGTCGAAACCGGCCTTTCGGGCGAGGGCGGCCGCCTGTCGAAAGCTGCCAATCAGGCTTTCCACCTCATCCGATGTCATCGCCCGCGGCGTCCTGGCGCCCGGCCGCAACGATGCCACGGCGGAAGGCGCGCGCATATGTTCGCCGATCAGTTCGGGCTTGGCGATGCGGCCACCATCATAGATCTGGAGGATCGCCAGTCCACCCGCTGATCGCATGGCCTCGGCGAGCCGCTGCAGACTGGACAGGTGCCCGTCATGCGCCGCGCCGATGCCCAGCCAGGAGCGCCCGTCGTCTTCGACATAGGCGGCGGAAGAAATGGTGGCGCCGAATCCGTTCGCTGCGCGCCGCCGGACGAATTCGAGTTCGTCGTCGGTCGCCGTCCCGTCTTCATGGGACGCATTGGTCGTCATCGGCGCGATCGCAAACCGGTTTGCCATTTCGCGTCCGCAGTTGAATTTGAATGGAGACCAGACGACCATCGATCGAACCTCATATGCCTTGCTTCTCCCCTCCCTCCGCTGCGTCCGCCGAAGCCGTTTGGCGCAGGCGGGCGAAGCGGTGGGGTCGAGACGAGCGAAGCTCGCTCTTAGGGGCGGGGGTGGGGGGTGCCTCTGCGGACTCGCGGCGAGTCGTTAGCGCATATTGCTGGCAGTGATTCTGACGATAGACCCCCCACCCCCGACCCCTCCCCGCCACGCGCAAGGGCGCGCGGGAGGAGGGGGGAAGAGCATCGCCATGCGTCGAAGCTGCCGGGCCCATCGCCTTAATGAAAAATCCGTCCGGAGTCGATGACGACGGTCTGGCCGGTCATGGTCTCGGTGCGGCACATGCCATTCCTAGTCGACGTAGGCCTGGCACTCGATCTCGACCTTCATTCTCGAATCGACCAATCCCTTCACCTCGACCAGGGTGGAGGCCGGCAGATTCTCGCCGAAATACGCGATGCGGCGCGGGTTGATTTTCGGCCGTTCCGCAATGTCGGTCATGAAGACCTGCACCTTGACGACATGCTCGGGCCCGGCGCCGGCCGCCTTC
>JBKJUA010000333.1:0-10584 GCA_046590305.1 Bradyrhizobium sp. | reverse complement strand
CGGAACACGTGGGTGTCGACCGCCATGGTGTGTTCGCCATAGGCCATGTTGAGCACGACGTTGGCGGTCTTGCGGCCGGCGCCGGGCAGCGTTTCGATCTCGGCGCGGGTGCGCGGCACGACGCTGCCGAATTCGGCGATCAGCTTTTGCGACAGCGCGATGACGTTTTTCGCCTTGTTGCGATAGAGCCCGATGGTCTTGATGTAGTCGCGCACGCTGTCCCCGCCGAGCGCGAGCATTTTTTCCGGGGTGTCGGCAATCGCGAACAGCGCGCGGGTCGCCTTGTTGACGCCGGCGTCGGTCGCCTGCGCCGACAGCACCACCGCGACCAGCAGGGTGTAGGCGTTGAGGTGTTCGAGTTCGCCCTTCGGTTCGGGGTTGGCGTTGCGAAAGCGGCTGAACGCCTGATACACCTCGGCGGCGGTCCAGGGTTCTGTCTTTGGAGTCTTTATCTTCGGAGTTTTTGTCTTCGGAGTTTTTGTCTTCGAAGGTTTCCCGGCCAGCCTCTTCGCGGCGCGCGCGGGCGCCGGCTTGGCTACCGCTTTTTTGATCGGTTTGGCCGCCGGGAGTTTGGACCTGGTCTGAAGTACGCGGGTGATTTTCGCCATGATCGGGGTATACTGACCGGCGATGACCGCAGGCAACGATTATGATCCACAACCGGAATTGTTTTCGGCGCTGCTGACGCCGCACCGCTCGCTGAACCGCACCGGCTTCATCGTGCTGATGGTGTTTCTCAGCGTGGTCAGTTTTGCGGCCGGCCTCGCCTTCCTGCTGATGGGCGCCTGGCCGGTATTCGGCTTTTTCGGTCTCGATATTCTGGTGATCTGGTGGGCGTTCCGGATCAATTTCCGCCGCGCGCGGGCTACCGAAGAGATCCGGGTGACGCCGTCGGAATTACGGGTGCGCCGGGTCAGCCATCGCGGCCATGTGGTCGAATGGGTGCTCAACCCGCTGTGGGTGCAGCTCGATCAGAAAGCCCATGCCGAATTCGGCATCGAAAAGCTCTATCTGGTCTCGCGCGGGCGCCGCGTCTCCATCGCGAGCTTTCTGGGTCCCGACGAAAAAGCCAGCTTTGCCAAGGCTTTGTTGGCCGCGCTGCAAGCCGCCAAGCGCGGCCCGACGCTTAATCCCGTCTCATGAAAGCATTTATTTTGACGCGTTTTCTTCACGCGAACTGGTTCCCACTTCGCGCGAAAACGCTATGGAATCGGAAATCGGGTGGTTTGCGGCGCGCGACCGGCCTACATCGGAGCCATGATGAACCTCGCCATGAATGAGCACCGCCTCACCAAACCGGGACCCCAGAACGCAGCACTGCGCGACTATGATTCGGTGCGCCGCGCCATCGCCTTCATCTCCGAACAGTGGCGCGCACAGCCGACCATCGAAGCGATGGCGGAAGCCGCCTCCGTAACACCGGATGAGCTGCACCATCTGTTCCGCCGCTGGGCAGGCCTGACGCCAAAGGCCTTCATGCAGGCGCTGACGCTCGACCACGCCAAGGGCCTGCTGCGCGATTCCGCCAGCGTGCTCGACGCCGCCCTCGATTCCGGGCTGTCGGGCCCGGGGCGGCTGCACGATCTGTTCGTCACCCATGAGGCGATGTCGCCGGGCGAATGGAAGAACGGCGGCGCCGGCATGACGCTGCGTTACGGCTTCCACTCCTCACCGTTCGGCACCGCCATCGTGATCGCCAGCGGCCGCGGCCTCGCAGGGCTAGCCTTCGCCGATCCCGGCGAGGAGCCGGCCGCACTCGCCGACATGCAGCGGCGCTGGCCACGCGCGACCTATGTCGAAGACCGCGCGGGCACGTCGGCGCTGGCGCAGCGCGTGTTCGATAAGAAGATGTGGCGCGCCGACCAGCCGCTGCGCGTGGTGCTGATCGGCACCGATTTCGAGGTGCGCGTCTGGGAGACGCTGTTGAAGATCCCGATGGGCCGCGCGGTCTGCTATTCCGACATCGCGGCCAATATCGAGAAGCCGAAGGCCTCGCGCGCGGTCGGCGCCGCGGTCGGCAGGAACCCGGTCTCTTTCGTGGTGCCTTGCCACCGCGCACTCGGCAAAAGCGGCGCGCTGACCGGCTACCACTGGGGCATCACCCGCAAGCAGGCGATGCTGGGCTGGGAAGCCGGACAAGTGGGCGTGCATTGGCGGCCGTAAGTGGGCAAAGCCGCCACTTCGCGGCGTGCCCACCATCTATCTCAACCATGAACTTAAATGGTGGGCACGGCGCAAAGAGCGCCTTTGGTTTGCCCGCCCTACGAAACCGCGCAATTGCCGTTTCCCTGGCGCCCGAGAGTGGCGTTGACGACCGCAAATTGATCGCCCACAACACCTTGGTAAGCAGCCATAAAAGGTGGATCCATGCAGAAACGTCGTCCTGTCATGCTGGCTATCCTGGATGGCTGGGGCTGGCGCGAAGATCCGGCCGACAATGCCGTTCTTCAGGCCAACACACCGAATTTCGATCGCCTGTGGAGCGCCGGTCCGCATGCCTTTCTGAATACGTCGGGACTCGATGTCGGCCTGCCCGGTGGTCAGATGGGTAATTCCGAGGTCGGACACTTCAACATCGGCGCGGGCCGCGTGGTGATGCAGGATCTGCCGCGGATCAACGATGCGATTGCCTCCGGCAGCATCAAATCCACCGCGGCGCTCCGCGGCCTGATCCAGACGCTGAAACAAAGCGGCGGCACTTGCCATCTCATCGGCCTGGTTTCTCCGGGCGGGGTGCATTCGCATCAGGACCAGGCGGCGGCACTGGCCGTCATTCTCGCCGATAGCGGCGTGCCCACAGTCGTACACGCCCTCACCGATGGACGCGATACGCCGCCGAAATCCTCGGCCGATGATTTGAAGCGGCTGCGGGCGGCACTGCCGCCATCGGTGCCGGTAGCCACGGTGATCGGGCGATACTATGCGATGGACCGCGACCATCGCTGGGACCGCGTCGCCAAAGCCTACAACGCCATCGTCGAGGCCGAAGGCCCGCGATTTCCCGACGCGCAGTCGGCGATCGCCGATGCCTATGCGCACGAACACACCGACGAATTCGTCGAACCGTCCGTGATCGGCGGCTATGCCGGCATCAAGGATGGCGACGGCGTACTCTGCTTCAACTTTCGCGCCGACCGCGTGCGCGAGATTTTGGGCGCGATGCTCGATCCGTCGTTTGCCGGTTTCCCGCGCAAGCGCGCGGTCCGTTTCGCCGCCGCGGTCGGCATGACGCAATACAGCGAGGATCTGGACCGGCTGATGCAGACGGTATTCCTGCCACAGACCTATCCGAACATTCTGGGGGAAGTCACGGCTGCCGCGAACCGCACGCAATTGCGTATGGCGGAAACGGAGAAATATCCCCACGTCACCTATTTTCTCAACGGCGGACGAGAGCAACCTTTTGCCGGCGAGGATCGCATCATGGTGCCGTCGCCCAAGGTCGCGACCTACGATCTGCAGCCGGAAATGTCGGCGCCTGAATTGACGGCGAAGGCGGTGGAGGCAATTCAGTCGGCCAAGTACGATTTGATTGTGCTGAACTATGCCAATCCGGACATGGTGGGCCACTCCGGAAATCTGGCGGCCGCGATCAAGGCGGTGGAAACCGTGGATCACGGGCTCGGCCAGATCGTGGAGGCGATTGAAAAATCCGGCGGCGCGCTGCTGGTCACGGCCGACCACGGCAATTGCGAAATGATGCGAGATCCCGTCACCGGCGGTCCGCACACGGCCCACACCACCAACCCGGTGCCGCTGATGCTGGTAGGCGGCGGCGACGTGTCGCTGTCGGATGGACGGCTGGCGGATCTTGCGCCGACACTGCTCGACCTGATGGAATTGCCGCAGCCGGCCGAGATGACCGGCAAATCGTTGCGGCAGCCGAGCCAAACAAGCTAAAGCGCTTTCTTCTCCCCTCCTCCCGCGAAGCGGTAGGGAGGGGAGAAGCGCGTCAGAAGTCGCCCAGCCCGAGTACGTCGGCCATCGAATACAGTCCGGCCTTCTGCTGGCGCGCCCACAGCGCGGCCTTGATGGCGCCCTGCGCGAACATCATGCGGTCCTCGGCGTGATGCGACAGCGTGATGCGCTCCATGGCGCCGGCGAAGATCACGCTGTGATCGCCAGTGACGGTGCCGCCGCGCAGCGACGCAAAGCCGATATCGCCCGGCCGCCGCGCGCCGGTAATGCCGTCGCGGCCGCGCGCCGAGTGGGTGCCGAGATCGACGCCGCGGCCGGCGGCGGCGGCCTCGCCGAGCATCAGGGCGGTGCCCGACGGCGCATCGATCTTGGCGCGGTGATGCATTTCAAGGATTTCGATATCGAAAGCATGGTCGAGCGACTGCGCCACCCGCTTGACCAGCGCGGCCAGCAGATTGACGCCGAGACTCATATTGCCTGATTTCACGACGATGGCGCGCCCGGTGACGCTCTTGATCACGGCGTCGTCGGACGGGGAGAGACCCGTGGTGCCGATGATGTGGACCAGGCCACGCTCGGCGGCGATCGCGACGTTGGCGATGGTGGCGGCCGGCACGGTGAAATCCACGATGCCGTCGGCATTGGCCGACAGCGACCACAGATCGCCCGAGAGTTTCACGCCATTTTCGGGCAGGCCGGCGAGCACGCCTGCATCCTTGCCCAGGAGCTCCGAACCCGGCGCTTCCAGCGCGCCCGTCAGCACGGCGCCCGGCGTTTCCGAGATGACGCGCGTCAACGCGCGGCCCATCCGGCCGCCCGCCCCCGCAACGATCAAACGCATGTCGGCCATGGCGCTACCCCTCTCCGCCCCTATAGCGGGCGCAGGCTGCTCCGGCAACCGATCCAGGCTAAAGGATCACGGCTGCGGCCCGTCATGACCTTCGATGACGATCAGTTCGGCGATCGAATGCGGCTGCCGCAGCTTGATGTTTGCCTGGTATTCCGGCGAGCGGTAGCAGGCCAGCGCCGTCTCGTAATCGGCGAATTCGATCACGACGTTGCGCGAGCGGCTTGCGCCCTCCACGGCTTCGAACTTGCCGCCGCGCACGACATAGCGGCCGCCGAATTTCTTGAAGATGGCGGGGTTGGCCGCCGCATAGGCCTTGTAGCCTTCGTCACTGTGAACATCGACGCGCCCGATCCAGTAACCCTTTGCCATTTGTAGTCTCCCTTTTGTTGTTGTTCAGCCCAACGCCTGCTTGATCTCGGCCTGGATGGCCTCGGCCGCTTCCCTGGGGTCGGCGGCTTCCATTACGGGACGTCCGACCACCAGATAGTCCGCGCCGGCGGCAATGGCGCGCGCCGGCGTCATGATGCGCTTCTGGTCGTCGCTCGCAGCCCCCGCGGGCCGGATGCCCGGGGTGATCAGGTTCATCTGATGACCGACCACCTTGCGCAGATGCGCCGCTTCTTCCGGCGAACAGACCAGGCCGTCGACGCCGAGCACCTGGGCCTGCTGGGCGCGGGCCTCGACCAGATCGGACACGCCGAGCCGAAAGCCCGCGGCGTGAAGGTCGCCGTCGTCATAGGAAGTCAGCACGGTAACTGCGAGAATTTTCAAGTCAGACCCGGCGCGCGCTTCGACCGCGGCCTTCATGGTCTGCGGATAGGCGTGCACGGTGAGGAACGTGGCGCCAAGCTTGGCGATGCTCTCGACGCCGCGCGCGACCGTGTTGCCGATGTCGTGCAGCTTGAGATCGATGAACACCTTCTTGCCCTGGTCCGCGAGCTGGCGCACCAGCGGCAATCCGCCGGCATAGGCGAGCTGGTACCCGATCTTGTAGAACGTCACGCTGTCGCCGAGCCGGGCAACCATCGCCTCCGCAGCAGGAACGCCGGGCAGATCGAGCGCCACAATCAGGCGGTCGCGGGGAGCGATCTCGGAAGCTTGCATGTCACCTCACATCATGCGCTGGGAAATGTCGATCAGCTGCCGCACCAGCGCGCCCAGCGCCTCGCTGTCGGCCGGATGCTTCAGCCTGTCCATATCATTATAGGCCTCATTGGCGAACGACAGCGCGAGCTGGCTGGGGACGACCGATGCGTGGCAGGCGGTCAGGATCAGCCGCAGCGCCGCGAGACCCCGGGTCCCACCGAGCCGGTTTTCCGAGGCCGCGGCGATCGCAAACGGCCGCTCGCGAAACACCTGGCCGCGGTTCTCGTGCGGATCCTGCACCCGGCTGACCCAGTCGATGGCGTTCTTCAGTAGCGGCGAGACCGACGCATTGTATTCCGGCGAAACCAGCAGCACGCCGTGATGCGCGCCCATCATCCGCTTCAGGTTGACCGCGTGTTTCGGTACACCGGATTTGCTCTGCAGGTCGCCGTCATAGATCGGCAGCGGAAAATCCGACAGCGAGATGCGGGTGACTTCGGCGCCGGCCAGCGCCAGTTCATGCGCAACAGCGGAAGCCAGCTTCGCATTGTGCGAGCCGGATCGTAGCGAGCCGGGGATGACGAGGATTTTCAGCGCGGCCATGAACCAATCGCAACACAGGGCGAACCGGCGCGTAAGCACGCCGAAAAAGGATCAGCCCTTGCGATACACCCAGACGCGGGCTGGCGGAAGATTCATCCAGATGCGTTCGGAGGCTTCGGTGGAAACGCCCGGGAGCGATTTCGGAATCGGCGGCGCCACCGAATAGGTGAACTGCACGAAGGGCGCTCCCGGCGCCAGCGCCAGGAAGGCGTCGCGGATCAGTTTCAGCCGCTTCAGCATCGGTTGCGTCACCAGCGGCAAGCCCGACACCACGGCGGATGCCGGCGCGTCCAGCACGTCGCCGAGCGAGTCGCGCAACGCATAGGCGTCGCCCTGCACGACCCTGGCCTGCGGATAGCGGTCGCGCAGCAGTGCGCAGAAGCCCGGATTATATTCGACCAGCACGAGCCGCTTCTGATCGATGCCATGCTCGATTAATGCGTTGGTGATCGCCCCGGTCCCCGGTCCCAGTTCGACCACTGGTGCGCTGGAATCGACATCGACGTACTGCGCCATGGTGCGGGCGAGAACCTTGCCCGAGGGCATCACCGCGCCCATTCGCAGCGGCTTCTCGATCCATGAACGGAGGAAGCGGACCTCGTCGTCAAGACGGAGGGGCTTCTTCAACGCACGCACAGACGATTGCAATGGCATGTCGCTACCGGACGGGACCCGACGCTGGGCGGAAGTGTCAGAAAATAGTCATAAAGACGTATAGGTAGCGGTCGATATGGTCAAGCTGAAGAGTCGTCAGGGGTTGGCGCGATTGCCGAAGAAGTCCTTGACCTTAGTGAAGAAACCCGCAGCCTCGGGCTGGGTTGCGCCAGAAGACAGTTTTTCGAACTCGGCCAGTAGCTCCTGCTGCTTCTTGGTGAGATTCTGGGGCGTTTCGACCACGACCTGGACATACATGTCGCCCATCTGGCGCGAACGCAGCACCGGCATGCCTTTTGATGCAATGCGAAATCGACGGCCGGACTGGGTTCCGGAGGGCACTTTCACCTTGGTCTTGCCCTTGTCGATGGTCGGCACCTCGAATTCGCCGCCCAGCGCCGCCGCCACCATCGAGATCGGCACGCGGCAATGTAAATCGGCGCCGTCGCGCTGGAAGAATTCGTGGGTCGCCAGCGACAGGAAAATATAGAGATCGCCCGGCGGGCCGCCACGAACACCGGCCTCGCCTTCGCCGGCCAGCCGGATGCGGGTGCCGTCTTCCACGCCTTGCGGAATGTTGACCGACAGGTTGCGGTCGCGCGTCACCCGGCCCGAACCGGTGCAGGACGGACAGGGATCCTCGATCATCTGGCCGCGGCCCTGGCAGCCCGGACAGGTTCGCTCCAGCGTGAAGAAGCCTTGCGCCTGCCGCACCCTCCCCGCCCCGCCGCAGGTCGAGCAGGTCTTCGGCTTGGTGCCGGCCTTGGCGCCGATGCCCGAACAGGATTCGCAGGTCACCGAGACCGGAATCTCGATCTGGGCGGTCTTGCCGAGGAAGGCCTCCTCCAGCGTGATTTCCATGTTGTAGCGCAGGTCCTGGCCGCGCTCGCGGCCGCCGCGCCCGCGCTGCCCGGCCATGCCGAACAGGTCTTCGAAAATGTCGGAGAAGGACGAGGCAAAGCCGGCGCCGAACCCGGGGCCGCCGCCGCCATGGCCCTGTTCGAAGGCCGCATGGCCGAACCGGTCATAGGCGGCGCGCTTGTCGCCGTCCTTGAGGACTTCGTAGGCTTCGTTGATTTCCTTGAAGCGGACTTCGCTGGAGGCATCGCCCGGATTCTTGTCCGGATGCCATTTCATCGCCAGCTTGCGGAAGGCCGCCTTGAGCCCGGACTCGTCCGCGTTCCGCTCGACTTCAAGAGTTTCGTAGTAGCAGCGCTTGGTGGTCGACATCCGTCAAATCCGCCCGAAATTCTGTTCTTAATCCGAAGGAGTGCTCCCCGAGGAAATGCTCCCTCTGAGAATGCAACCTCCGGCTTAAAGAAAAATGACCCCCATCCCTGGAGACGCAACCCGCGTGCTCTTTGGAATGAGGGTCATGGTACCAGCCGTTTTAAGCAGACTTCTTGTTGTTCTTGTCGTCGTCGACCTCGGTGAATTCCGCGTCGACCACGTCGTCCTTGGCGGCATCCCTGGCGGCATCGCTTTCGGCCGCCTGCTTGTACATGGCCTCGCCGAGCTTCATCGAAGCCTGCGCCAGCGTGTTGGTCTTGGCCGTGATCGCCTCGGCGTCGTCGCCCTTCAGCGCTTCCTTCAGATCGCTGACGGCGTCCTCGATGGCGCGGCGCTCGCTCTCCTCGACCTTGGAGCCGTGTTCGGCCAGAGCTTTCTCGGTGGAGTGCACCATCGAGTCGGCGTGGTTCTTGGCGTCGACCCCGGCACGGCGCTTCTTGTCCTCGGCGGCATTGGCCTCGGCGTCCTTGACCATCTTCTGGATGTCGGCTTCGGACAGGCCGCCGGATGCCTGGATCCGGATCTGCTGTTCCTTGCCCGTGCCCTTGTCCTTGGCGGAAACGTTGACGATGCCATTGGCGTCGATGTCGAAGGTGACCTCGATCTGCGGCACGCCGCGCGGCGCCGGCGGCAGGCCGACCAGGTGGAAGCGGCCGAGCGTGCGGTTGTCGCGCGCCAGCGGGCGCTCGCCCTGCACCACGTGCACTTCGACGCTGGTCTGGCTGTCCGAGGCCGTCGAGAACACTTCGCTCTTGCGCGTCGGGATGGTGGTGTTGCGCTGGATCAATGGCGTCATGATCCCGCCCATCGTCTCGATGCCGAGCGACAGCGGCGTCACGTCGAGCAGCAGCAGGTCCTTGACTTCGCCGGCGAGCACGCCGGCCTGGATCGCCGCGCCGATCGCGACCACTTCATCGGGATTGACGCCTTTGTGCGGTTCCTTGTTGAAGAGGTCCTTGACGATCGCCTGCACCCGCGGGATGCGCGTGGAGCCGCCGACCAGCACCACTTCGTCAATCTTCGCGGGATCGACACCGGCGTCGGTCAGCGCCTGCTTGGTCGGCCCGACCGTCTTCTGCAGCATGTCTTCGACCAGCGATTCGAACTTGGCGCGCGTCAGCTTCATGGCGAGGTGCTTGGGGCCGCTCGCATCGGCGGTGATGAACGGCAGGTTGATCTCCGTCTCCATCACCGACGACAGCTCCATCTTCGCCTTCTCGGCGGCTTCGCGCAGGCGCTGGAGCGCCATGCGATCCTTGCCGAGGTCGATGCCATCGCTCTTGCGGAACTCGTCGATGATCCATTCCATGACCCGCTGATCGAGGTTGTCGCCACCGAGATGCGTGTCGCCGTTGGTCGACTTCACTTCGACCACGCCCTCGCCGACTTCGAGGATCGAGATGTCGAACGTGCCGCCGCCGAAGTCGTAGACGGCGATGGTTTCGTCCTTCTTCTTATCCAGGCCGTAGGCCAGCGCCGCTGCGGTCGGCTCGTTGACGATGCGCATCACTTCGAGACCGGCAATCTGCCCGGCTTCCTTGGTCGCCTGGCGCTGCGCGTCGTTGAAATAGGCCGGGACGGTGATGACCGCCTTGGTGACCGGCTGGCCGAGGTAGTCCTCGGCGGCCTGCTTTAATTTCTGCAGGATCATCGCGGAGATTTGCGGCGGCGCCAGTTCCTGCTCGCCGGTCTTCACGCGCACGTCGCCGTTGCTCGCGCGCTCGACGCGGTACGGCACCATCTTCATTTCTTCACTAACTTCGTCGAAGCGGCGGCCCATGAACCGCTTGATTGAAAAGATCGTGTTTTCCGGATTGGTCACGGCCTGGCGTTTTGCCACCTGTCCCACGAGCCGCTCGCCGGTCTTGCTGAAGGCTACGACCGAAGGAGTAATGCGGCTGCCCTCCGCGTTCTGGATCACGGTCGGCTGGTCGCCTTCCATCACCGCGACTACGGAGTTTGTGGTGCCAAGGTCGATCCCGATGATTTTGCTCATGCTCTTAGTATGAAATGTGAGTGAAAAGCAGTCAACATCAAGGATATTGGGCAGGCGCCCAAGGCGCGGTTGGTGCCAGGCACCAACCCCGACTCGGCGGCTTAACCTGCCGGTATACTGAGGTTTAGGTGAAAGTCGCCGTTCGCTACGCACGTCACGCCGGCATCGCGGCCCTGTTTGTCGCCGC